>JANWYO010000308.1 GCA_025055215.1 Gemmataceae bacterium | reverse complement strand
CGCCTCCGCGGCGCTGCGGGTCGGGCTGTTTACACTGCTTCCTCTGAGCAGGGCGGAAAAGAGAACGTACACCATGCGTCTGTTCATGGGGCTGGATACCCATGCCGATACGTTGCTCCTAGGTTGCCTGGCCGGTTTGGTGGTTGCCTGGGGCGTCTTCCCGCAGACGGCGGGCTGGCGCCGGGGCCTCCACGTCGCGGGATGGTTGAGTTTGGCGGGATTGGCCACGATGTTGATGCGGTCGCACCACGAACAGTACTCCTACTATTACGGCTTGGCTGTCGTGTTGGCCCTGATGGCGGCGATACTCTTGGTGTGGTGGATGGTAGCGCCGCCTTGTATCCTTAAGTTTTTTGAACTGTCGCCCTTGGTCGGACTCGGGAGGATCTCGTACGCCCTGTACCTGTTTCACATGCCGCTGGTGCAATTCTGCCGCCCCATGCGCGCGAGTTGGGGCGTGGCCAAGACCAGTCTGGTGGTCATCTCCGTGTCGCTGTTGCTCGCGATCCTGTCCTATTACTTGATCGAGCGACCCGTGCTGAGTCTTCGTCACCGCCGTCAGGGCCTCCGTCCCGTGGCCGACGACGTCCCGGCCCGTGCTGCGTGAGTTCAGCTCAGGTAGTGCCGGCTCCTCAAGACTGGGCGGGTGACTCGCGAACGCAGACGCTTCGGCCTGTCGCGCCTGGGGTATCGTGGTCACCAGGCCAGCTGATTCCTCATCCCGGAGAGCCAGGCGCCCGTCGAATGTTGCCGGGGCGACGGGTGGAGCGGAGGGCGTGAATTCGCTTGCACCGGAGGGCCTTTTCGTCTAATCGTGAGGGAGACCGCCATTGTTTACCCGCCCTGGATTGATTTTGAGGAGCAAATCATGCGGCATCCCCGGACGGTCCTCGTCGTCGCGACGTTGGTCCCCCTGCTGACCCTCTCGTTGCTCGTCGCCCAGGACAAGGCGAAGGAGAAAAAGAAACCCGAGGCATACACCGACCCGCAGGCCGCGGGGCCGGATTTCGCAGTCCAGGGAGAATACGAGGGCCAGCTGGCCGGCAAGACGAGGTTGGGGGCCCAGGTGGTGGCGGAAGGCGAGGGCAAGTTTCAGGTGATCCTCTACCCGGGCGGACTTCCGGGGGCCGGCTGGGATGGCAAGACGAAAATCAAGGCGACGGCCCGTCGGGAAGGAGAGCAGACAAACGTCAGCGGTGGCGACGTCAGCGGTACGATCCGCGACGGCGTACTGACCGGCAAGTGCGCTTCAGGCTCGTTTGAACTCAAGCACGTCGTTCGGCAAAGCCCGACCCTCGGGGCCAAGCCGCCGGCGGGAGCAATCGTCCTCTTCGACGGCACGAATGCCGACGAATGGAAGGGAGGCAAGCTGGTCGAAGGAAACCATCTGGGCGTGGGCACCGTCAGCAAGCGGGAATTCCGGGCGTTTCACCTCCACCTTGAATTCCGCCTGCCGTTCATGCCCGCGGCCCGCGGGCAAGCTCGGGGCAACAGTGGCGTCTACCTGCAAAATCGATACGAAGTGCAGTTGTTAGACAGTTTCGGTCTCGACGGGCGGAACAACGAGTGTGGTGGGATTTATGGCCAAGTGGCCCCATCGATCAACATGTGTTTCCCGCCTTTGTCGTGGCAGACCTATGACATCGACTTCACGCCGGCGCGGTTTGATGCGCAGGGCAAGAGGATCGCCCCCGCGGTGGTGACGGTGCTGCACAACGGCGTCAAGATTCACGACAAGGTCGAGTTGGTCAAAGGCCCAACGGGCGGCGGTCAGCCGGAGAGGGACACGCCGGGGCCGCTCCAGCTTCAGAACCACGGCAATCCCGTGGTGTTTCGCAACATTTGGGTGGTGGAGAAGTAAGACCACTGCTCGGTGAGCGGGCCGGGAGGGCGGGCCGCCGGGGGGGATCCGGCGGCCCAGCGGTGGTTTCGACCCAGGACCGTCTCACAGCTTGCCCGAAGTAGACCGCTTGAGGTTTCGGCATGAATCGCAGGGATTTGCTGGGGATTGGATGTTTGGCCCTGCTGCTATCGTCGTGCGGCAGCCGGGCGCCCAGCCAGCCGTTAGTGGGCTTTGTCAGCAACAACACGGCCGAGTTCTGGACGATTGCCGAAGCCGGCACGCGTAAGGCGGCGGAGGAGTTCGATGTGCGAGTCGAATTCCGCCGGCCCCAGAACGGGACGGCTGCCGAGCAGCGGGAGATCCTGGAGGATCTGCGGATCAAAGGCGCGCGGGCGGTCGCTATCAGCGTCAATGACCCGGTCAATCAGGTGGGGCTGATCGATAGCCTAGCAGCCCACATTCCGGTCATCACGCAGGACAACGACGCGCCGGGAAGCAAGCGAACCTGCTACATCGGCACCAACAATTACGAAGCTGGTCGGGACGTGGGCAAGCTGGTAAAGGAGGTGATGCCCCAAGGGGGCACCATCGCCATCTTCGTCGGTAAGCCCGACCCGCTGAATGCCCGACTGCGGCGGCAGGGTGTGCTCGACGAACTGGCCGGCCAGCGTGACGCCGCTGGGCCTGTGTACGGCAAGTACAGGCTGCTGGACACGTTTTACGATCACGTCGATACCCGCAAGGCCAAGGACAATGCCGCGGACGCGCTGACCCGGCTGCGCGACGAGCCGAATGTCTGCCTCATCGGCCTGTGGGCGTACAATCCGCCGGCAATCCTCAGCGCGGTCAAGGATGCCAATCGCGCGGGGCAGGTGCACATCGTCGGTTTCGACGAGGCGGAAAACACCCTCCTGGGCATCAAGGAGGGGACCGTCTACGGGACGGTAGTTCAGCAGCCGTACCGTTTCGGCTACGAGTCGGTCAAGCTGATGGCGGCGCTGGTCCGGGGTGAGCGACCGCCCCTTCCCGAAGACGGCATCGTGTACATTCCACACCTGGTGATCAGGAAGGAAAACGTCGAGCAGTTTCATCGGGAGCTGAACGCGCTTTTGGGAAAATGAGGCTCGGATTGGCCGATGACGCTCGGCGGCGCCGGCCCGCCAGGTGCCGGCCGGCCTGTGACGCTTCGCTGGTGGTTGCCCCCTGTGACTCCGCCCGCGCCCCTGCTCCAAGCCCGCGACATCTGCAAGCGCTTCCCCGGCGTCCAGGCGTTGGATCGTGTCTCGCTTTGCCTGGATGGAGGCGAAGTCTTGGCGGTCGTCGGCGAAAATGGTGCTGGCAAATCGACCTTGATGCGCATTTTGGCCGGGGTCGAACGCCCCGACGCCGGGACGATTCTCCTCAATGGCCGCGAGGTCCAATTCAGCGGCGTGGCTGATGCCCTGTGCCACGGCATCAGCCTGATCCATCAAGAACTCAACCTGGCCGCCAACCTCAGCGTGGCTGCCAACCTCTTCCTGGGGCGAGAGCCAGTCCGCGGCGGCTGGCTCGGGTGGCTCGATCGGCCGCAGATGCACCGCCAGGCGACCGACCTGCTGCGGCGAGTTGGCCTGGAGGTTTCGCCGCACGCCCTGGTGGGCGAGCTCTCTCCAGGGCAGCAGCAACTCGTCGAGATTGCTCGTGCCCTGGCCATGAATGCCCGGATCCTCATCATGGACGAGCCGACTTCCAGCCTTACCCAGCGGGAAACGGAGCGGCTG
>JANWYO010000039.1 GCA_025055215.1 Gemmataceae bacterium | reverse complement strand
GACGGCGCTACTCAGCCCCCGGAAGGCACCACGAGAAATCGCCCTCCCGCCGGGCTGGGCTTGACCTGCTCCGGCCGAAGCCGCGGCTCGCGGGCAAACGGGTTGTAGAGGGGATCGCCCACGAGCACCGTCATCCAGCTGCTCAGCAACACCGTGCGGTGGTAGCACTCGACCAGCGTGTATCGGCCGGTGACCAGCAGGCCGAAAAACTCCGCTGGCTTCGGGAAGCCGATGGTGTACGGCTCGGCCACCGGGCCGAGAGTAGCGCAGGCCCCCTTCTCCAAGAGGTTCTTGCACCAGTACGTCGCCTGGGGATTCCGCAGCGACACTGCCTCAGCGCTGGCGATGTGATAGGCCACTGCCCCGCGGACGAATCGGCAACAATCGACATAGCGCGCCAGCGAATACCAGCCGCAATAAAGGGCGCAGTCGGGACAGCTGTCGGGCGCGAACAAGGCGGGCTGGTCGTCGAGGACCACGGGAAGTTTGGCGTCGCGCTCAAGCAGCCGGGCCATTTCCCGCAGGGACTCGTCGTAGCCGCCATAGCCGAAACCGGTGTCCTTCCTCGGATCAAAGCGAATGCCCCGGGCATCGACGTAGACCTTGCCCTTGAGGCCGGTCTTTTCGGCGGCGATGGCGTCATCGACGAGACGTTTGGCCAACTCGGGCGTTGGCCCATCGAGCCGCGAGACCATCAGCCGCTGCGGGGCCTTGGCCCGTAACTGCTCCGGCACTTGAAAGTAGTCGAGGTTGTGCTGCCACAGCCGCAGGGAATAGGTCCCCCACCATAGGAGCGACAGTTCACTATCGACGCAGGCTCGGCTGTCGGCGTGGCTGAGGTGGTGGTGATGGTTTTCCAGCTGCCGGAGCCGGCCTTCGAGCGCCTCCCGTTCCCGACGGCGTTCCTGCAACGTGCGAGCGAGGTTGCCCGGCGGGTCCTCGGGGGCCTCGCTTTCGAGCGCGGCTATCAGGTCTTGCAGCTCGCGCAGCACCGTTCGCAGTCGGCCCAACTCCGGGCGAATCCGCGCCAACTCGGCTTCCTCCTCGGGGGTGTTCGGCGGCGGCCCGACCCGTAGCGGCACGCCGTAGACGACCAACAACACCTTGGCGCGGTCTCGCTGAAAGAACAGGGCCGCGCGCAGCGGCGCCGCCAACCGCCGCTCGTAGTCGGCCCGGCTGATGTCTTCTCCCGTCGGCAGATCGAGGGCGATGATCTGCTCCAGCGGCACACCCCGCTGACGGCAATAATGCTCGGCCACCTCCCGCGAAGCCGGCACGTTGCGATTCACCACGATGAACACGTCGGCCGGTCCCAAGGCCGAGGCCGGTGTCGGGAATACGGTGCCGAAACAGCTGGCGACCAACCAGCCGAGCCAATGGGTACGGCGGACCCCGAACGGGTTCATGACAGTGTCTCCGACGATCGGGAGTGCGCGGTTTGAAGAAGATCGCCACCTCAGAGTACGGCCGCTCATCCTGGCAGCGGCGGAAGCCGGGAAACTCCCCGGCTTCCGCCTCGCCATTCTGCCGCGCCCCGGACACCTGTCAAGGACCGGGCAGGATGTCCCTCTGGATTTCGATGGGGTGAGGGTGCAGCGTCGGAGACCAATTTATTCGGTTCGCGCCGGCGTGAAGATGCGAGCTGCTCACTGGAAAAGCAGGGAGCGATTCGGATTTATTGATTCTTGCTCAATGGGTGCCGAGCGATCGTAAACCGATCCGTCATCGGTGCGACACGAGGAATCGCCACGGGACGGGAATAAGAGCCTCCGGGAGCGCCCAACCGCGGCCCGCAGGACGGTACACTCCCTGTGCACCTCGCACATCTCGCCAGCGGGGATTACTCTTGATTCGGCCAAGCCGGGCAGCTATCGTGCCGCCCCGTTATGGACACGAAAGCTTGGCTGATCCTGGCGCTGAGCACCTCCTGCTGCGTCTCGGGCAACCCAATTTGGGCGTCCGAGCAGGACGGTCGCCCTGCCCGCGGTCGAGTGCTGGTCTTGGAAAACGAACGCGTCCTTGAGGGCGACATCGAACGGGTCGGTGACCAATACCGAATTCGCCGAGCCATTGGGGAAACCTGGCTGCCGAAGGAACACGTCGCGTACCTGTGCGACACGTTGGAGGAGGCACACGCCTTTTTGTGCCGGCGGGCCAATCTGCGCGATGCGGACGAACGGCTGCGGCTGGCGCGATGGTGCCTGCGGCACAATCTGCGGGCGTCGGCGTTGGAGCATGCGGAGGCGGCGGTGGCGTTACGGCCGGGGCACGCGGAGGGCCGGCGCCTGGTGGCGAGTTTGCAGCGGTCGGCGACGCCCGAGGTGCCGCCCCCGCCCGCGGTCGATTGCGGCCCCGAAGCCACCGCCCTGTTCACCACCAAGGTCCATGCCATCCTTCAGAACGCTTGCGCCGGCTGCCACGCCTCGGGCAAGGGGGGTAATTTCAGGCTGGTCCGCCCATACGACGAGGGCATGATCAGCCGCCGCGCCGTCCAATACAACTTGGCCGCCGCCTTGGCGCAAATCCAACGCGATGCGCCAAGCCAAAGCCCGCTGCTACTTAAAGCAGTGACGCCCCACGGCGACGCCGAGCAGCCGCCGATCAAGAATCGCCAAGTGCCGGCCTATCGCACCTTGGAGGAATGGGCGCGCCTGGCGGCGCCGTACGCGGGCCGGGAAAGCTCGGCGGCCGCGCCGGCCGCCGAGCCACGCCCCACGAGTATGGCGGCCGAGCCGAGTAAGCCAGCGACCTCAGAATCGCCGTCGTCGGAAGTCGCGGTCCCTTTCGCCAACCCGCCCAAATCCGAACCCTTGCCCTCACCCTCGGCCGACCTCTCGGATCCCTTCGACCCCGCCATCTTTAACCGCCAAGCGCATCCGGATAAAGTGATGCCAAAGCGCCCCGAGGATCGCGGCGCCGATCGTTAGGCAAACAGGGTGTGTGGTGACCTCGTCTTGGACCATCGACCTTCCTGATCTGGAAGCCACGCGGGCATTCGGCCAGCGACTGGGCCGCGCCCTCTTTCCCGGGGCAGTCGTGGCCCTGATCGGGCCGTTGGGCGCGGGCAAGACGCACCTGGTGCGCTTCGTCGCCGAGGGATTAGCCATCGCCGATCCCCGGGCCGTCACCAGCCCGACCTTCGTCTTGATCCAGGAATATGAGGCACAGCTGCCGATCTACCACTTCGACGCCTACCGCCTCCCCTCGGAGCGCGAGTTCCTCGACCTGGGCGTGAGCGAGTATTTTGCCGGCTCCGGGGTCTGCTTCGTGGAGTGGGCCGACCGCGTACCTTCCGCGCTGCCGGCGGAGCATCTGCGGATCAGTCTGACGGTGACCGGGGACACGTCGCGGCGGGCCGTGCTGGAGGCGCTGGGGAAGCGCTACGAAGGTGTCCTGGAGACACTGAGACAGACATGAGCCGAAAGGCTGGCCCTCAGGGTGCCGCCGCGCTGCGCCGTTGGGCGTAGCGGATCACCGCTTGCGATTGCTCCGCCGTCTCGATCGAGCCGGGACGCAGCCGACGAACCTGGGCGATGGCGTTGGCGGCCGACAACCCGCGATCCACAAACCAACAAGCCAAAATCGCCCCTGTTCGTCCCATGCCGGCACCGCAATGAATGGCGACGCCCATGCCGCGGGCGTGGGCCTTGCGGATGGCGGAAAGGCAGCGGTCGATCTGTTCCGGCGAAGGGGCCTCCATATCGACAATCGGCACATGAAAGGCGAGCAGGCCGGCATCGTCCAGCCAATCGCGCCGCAGCGGGTCCTCGGTCAGAGAGACGATCAGCTCAATCCCTTGTTGACGCAGCCAAGCCAGTTCATCCGGGTCTTCCGGACGAGCCATCGCCGCTAGCAGGGGCTGTTCGATCCAGGAAAAACCTAATGGCGCAGGCATGGCATGTGGCTCACGTCCGCAGGGATGGCATCTTCTGACCGCGACACCCCGCGCAGATGCTTGGCAAAGAGGCGCCCTTCCATTGTCTTCCTCAGCCCAGTTTCAAGGGCCTTTCCCCGAACCGAAGTCGCATCTGCTGGACCTGCTCCCAGACCTTGGGATCGCTTTCCAGCAGGCCGACCAGCTGGGCCGTCGAAACACCGAGCCGATGGGCGGCGACACTCACGCGGGCGCCGACCGCTTCGAGAACGTCGAGCACCTCGGCCAGCACCGGCCAAAACCGAGGATCTTTCGGCCCCAGGCGCAGCCGAGCCTCCGGCCCGCGGTCGGCCTGCATGGCCGACCACGCGGGCAGATCATCCGGCCTCAAGTGCTCCGCGGCCAACGGCACCCGCAGCTTGAGGTAAAACGCTCGCCGCAACCGTCGTAAGGCCCGCGCTCGGTTTTCGTGCTGCGAGCGACTCTCCTCGGCGATGACCGATAAGCCGCTTGGAAGGTGCCGCAAGCGCACCGCGGAGCTTGTCTTGTTCCGCTTCTGTCCGCCGGGGCCACTGGCGCGGTAGGTATCTACCTGACACTCGGCCAAGAGGTCCCGGTCGCTTTGTTCGGCCCAGCGCTGTCGTTCCGCGGCCGTCATACCCCTCGGGCCATCGGGTCCCAGATGTATTTGTGCAGCTGCAACTGCATCCGCACCGGCAGGGCGGCGTCCAGCAGCCAGCGGGCTAGCTCAGCCGGTGCGACCAGCCCAAACGCCGGGCTGAGCAGCACCTGAAATCGCGCCGCCAGCTCATGCCGGGCGATCACCTCCGCCGCCCAGTCAAAGTCCCGCCGCGACGCGATGACGAATTTGATCTGGTCCGTCGGCTTCAGGGCGGCCAAGTTCTCCCAGCGGTTGCGAGAACTCTCGCCGCTGTCCGGACACTTCAGGTCCAGGATGATGTGGACCCGACGATCGACGGGGCCAACATCGTGCAGACCACTCGTCTCCAACAACACCGTCCGCCCGCGGTCGGCCAAGGCGCTCATCAAAGGAAGCACCTCCGGTTGCAGCAACGGTTCGCCCCCAGTGATCTCTACCAGCGTGCATGGCTCGCGGAGAACTCGGTCCACCACGGCTTCCCAAGGCCAAAGCGTTCCCTGGGTGAAGGCGTGAGGCGTATCGCACCACCGACAACGGGCATCACAAACCGCGGTACGGACGAACACGCACGGCAACCCCGCAAAGGTCGACT
>JANWYO010000335.1 GCA_025055215.1 Gemmataceae bacterium | reverse complement strand
CGGCCGCCGCGCCCCAGGCGGCGATACAATGGCGCTGGCAGCCACCGTCTCATCACCTGCTCCCAGGAGCCACGGCATGCCGCCGCGGGTCTCGCTCTGCATGATCGTCAAAAACGAGGAGGCCAATCTTCTTGAGTGCCTCGAATGTGTCCGCGGCTTGGTCGACGAAATGGTGGTCGTCGATACCGGTTCCACCGACCGCACCCGCGAGGTTGCCGCCAGCCTCGGGGCCCGCGTTTACGACTTTCCCTGGATCGACGATTTTTCGGCAGCCCGCAACGAGGGCCTGCGGCACGCCACCGGCGACTGGATCTTCTGGCTCGATGCCGATGACCGCCTCGATACCGAGAACCAGGCGCGCTTCCAGCGACAGGTCGAGACCCTGCCCGACGAACACGTCGTCTTTATGATGAAGTGCCTCCTGTCGCTCGAGGGTGACGGCGGTCAGCCGATTGTCGCCGATCATCCCCGGCTCTTTCGCCGTCGGCCGGACGTCCGCTGGAAATATCGGGTGCATGAGCAGATATTGCCGGCCATTCTTCAGACCGGCGGGGTGGTGCGATGGAGCGACGTAGTCATTCGTCACGCGGGCTACCAGAGTGCGGCGGTGCAGCAGCAGAAGCGGCTGCGCAATCAGCGGCTGCTCGAACGGGAGGTTGCGGAGAACCCGGATGACCCGTTTCTCCTTTTCCACCTGGGTTGGCTGTACCAGTCGCAACAGCGACCAGCCGAGGCCCTGCCCCTGCTCCTCCGCAGCCTGGAACGCCTTCACCCCGACGACTCGATGGTTTTGAAGCTCTATCCCGTCATTGCCCAAGCCCAGGTGCAGCTGGGGAACCTGACGGCAGCGCTGGCCACATGCGCGGCGGGTCGGAGACGTTTTCCCAACGACGCCGAACTGTTGTTTCAAGAGGCCCTAATCCGCATGGCGCTGCGTGACTGGCGCGGGGCCGAGGTCAATTTGGTGCAGCTGCTGAACACACCGCCGCCGAATTATGTCACGATCGGCGTCGATCCGGGGATTCGCGGCTACCTGGCGCGCCACAATCTGGCCATCGTCCGACGGGAATTGGGACAGGCGGGTGAGGCCGAGGTATTGTGGCGGCAGGTTGTGGCGGAGAGGCCCGACTACCTGCCGGCGTGGATGGGGCTGTGCGACTTGTGGGTGGCCCAGCAGCGCTGGGCGGAGATCGAGGAGACGGCCCGTCGGCTGGAGGCCGACGGGCCGGGCCAAGAGCTGGCGGCTGTCTTTTGGGCCCGTGCCCATCTGGGCCGCCGCGAGTTCGCGGCGGCCCGGCAACGGCTCGAGCCCGTGCTGGCGCGCAATCCCCGAGCTTTCTGGCCCCTGCTCACGCTCAGCCATGTCCTCATGCAGGAAGGACATGATCCCGTGGCCGCCGAGCGGGCCTTGCTCGCCGTCCTGGAACTCGACCCCGCGAATCCCTCGGCCCGGCACAACCTGGCGCTGCTCCGACGGGCGCGGGCACCTGCCACTGACTTGGTCGTCAGCTGGTGACATCGCAGCGACCCACCGCCTTCGCGAACGGCACCGATGCGCGTCTCGCTCTGCATGATCGTCAAGGATGAAGAGGCCCACCTGCCTGCCTGCCTGGCAAGCGTGGCGGACCTCGTCCACGAGATCGTCGTCGTGGACACCGGCTCGACCGACGCCACCCGACACATCGCTGCTCAATGGGGGGCGCGGGTCTTCGACTTCCCCTGGATCGATGATTTCGCAGCGGCTCGCAACGAAAGCCTGCGTTACGCCACCGGCGACTGGGTCTTCTGGCTCGATGCCGACGATCGCCTCGACGCCGAAAACCGCGACAAACTCGGCCACCTGTTCGCCCGCCTTCCCGACGCCCTTCTCGGCTTCTCCATGCACTGCCTCAGCGACCCGATTGCCGGCAGCCACGGGGAGATGGTCAGCGTGGACCACGTCCGTCTGTTCCGCAGGCACCCCCAACTCCGCTGGCGCTACCGGGTGCACGAGCAGATCGTTCCTTCGTTGGTGGAGCTGGGCGGCTGTGTCCTGGCCACCGACATCGTGATCCACCACGTCGGCTACCGCAGCGCCGACGCTTACCAACGCAAGGACGAGCGCAACCGTCGCTTGCTGGAGCGGGAGTTGCAGGACCGGCCCGACGATCCTTACATCCTCTTCAAGCTGGGGTGGAACTATCACTGTCAGGGTCGGATCGCGGAGGCCTTGCCGCTGTTGTACCGCAGTGTGGAGCGCATCGATCCCCGGGATGCCATCGTGCGGAAGCTCGTCGGCCTCATTATGCGCAGCCATCATCTGCTCGGAGATCGTGGCGCGGCCCTGCGCGTGGCGGAACAGGCCCGCGTCTGGTATGGCTCCGACCGACCACTCATGGCGGAGGTGAGATTCCAGGAAGGATTGATCCGCTTCGAGCTGGGCGATCTGGCCGGTGCCGAGGCGGTGCTGACCCAGTTGCTGAACTCGCTACTGCATGGCCAGGTCCTGAGCCAGACCCCGGAGGTGCCGATCCACCGCACGCGCAT
Organism: Gemmataceae bacterium; assembly: GCA_025055215.1. Classification (GTDB taxonomy): domain Bacteria; phylum Planctomycetota; class Planctomycetia; order Gemmatales; family Gemmataceae; genus JANWYO01. The sequence continues at coordinate 13,665 of JANWYO010000335.1, read as the reverse complement.
CAACCTGGCGGCGGTCTACCGCCGCCAGAATCGTCTCGTCGAGGCCGAGGCGCAGCTCCGTGCAGCCTTGGCAGAGCGTCCCGACTTTCCGATTGGCTGGCAGGCGCTGGCCGACCTCCTGGCCGCTCAGGGCCGACGCCTCGAGGCCGCCCACGCCTGCCGGCAGCTGCTTGCCTTGGAGCCGACCAATGAGTACGCTCGGCGATGTCTGGAGTGGGCAAGCGGCGGTGAACAGCCGTCTTGACTTCGCTGGGTGGGGTCGAGTCGCTGGCGATCTTGATGTGAGGAGTGACGGATGATGCGACGAACGATCGTGCTGACGGGGTGGTGGCTGTTGGCGAGCAGCGCTTGGAGTTGGACGGCCGAGCCGCCGGTGAAACGGCCCTTGACGCGACCCGGTGAGGTCAATGCACCGCCGGCCCGCGGCGAGCGCCTCCCGGACCGCCTCCGCGTCGGTTCTCCCGCTCCGGACTTCACCCTCGCCGATCCCAGCGGCCAAACCACCGTGACCCTCTCGAGCTTCGTCGGCAAAAAGCCCGTCGTCCTGATGTTTGGCAGCTATACCTGCCCGCCGTTTCGGCGGCAGTCGGCCGACGTGGAGCAGCTGTACCAAAAATACAAGGGCAAGGCGGAGTTTTACCTGGTCTACATCCGAGAGGCCCACCCGGACTCGGTGCTCTACGTGGTCAAGGACGGCCAAGAGGTGCTGGAAAAGATCCCGCAGACCTCCACCCTCGACGAGCGGCGCCAGCGGGCCAGGCAGTGCGTTGACAGCCTGAAGCTGACCATGCCCGCGCTGGTGGACAAAGACGACAACGGCGTCAATGCCGCTTACGCCGGTTGGCCGAATCGCCTGGTGATCGTGGGGCTCGACGGCCGCATTGCCTACATCAGCGGTCCGGGACCTGCGGGATTCAAGCCGGTCGAGGTTGAAGAGTGGCTGAAAGCCAACGTCCGGTGAAACCAGAGTCGGCGACACCGCCGCGGGCCCGTCCGCCGGAACACCCGGCGGACGGACCCCGGGCCACGGCTTGGTCACGGCATGTCGCGGCGAGGCGGAAAGCTCAGCGGCACCGAGCCGTCCAGGTAGCGCCAGTTCTTCAGAAAGCTGATCAGATCGGCCATTTCCGCCACGGAAATGGCCTTTTCCAAGCCTTCCGGCATCAGCGAAACCCCCGTCGATTGAATCTCCTCGATGTCCTGCTTCAAAACGACGTCCACCTGGTTGTCGGCCCGCTTCAAGGTCAGGCTGCTGGCGGTTTCGACGGCGATGATGCCGGTCAACGCCTTGCCGCTTTTCGTGAGGACGGTGTAGTTGACGTAGTTGCTGTCGATGGCCTGGTTAGGATTGAGGATGTCCAGCAGGAGCATCTCGGGGGTCTTGGTGCGTGTGTCGGAGATGTCTGGGCCGACCTGCACCCCCACGTTGGCGATGCGATGACAGCTGGCGCACTGCTTCTGAAACACCGCCATGCCACGTTTCGGGTCTCCGGTCAGGCTCAAGGCGCTCTGATATTCCAGCAATACCTTCTGGCGGTCGGCGGGGAGATTGGCCCGCAACAGCTGCTGGGCCCGCTTGCGGATGTCGGCCTGCGGGTGGTTGACCAGCTGCCGCGTGCGCAGGGCGTCGAAGTCACCGGGTTTGAGCCGGCCGGCCTCCAGTTCGTCGAGCAAGACCCGAACCCGCTCCGGCTGCCGTAAGAGTACTTCGATGACCTGCCGCCGCACCGCCGGCGTGTAGCTTCGCCACGATTGCAGCAGGAGCCGTGGCACTTCGGGGCGGGCGTGCGCCGCCAAGGCCCGCACCGCGGTCAGCCGCACCTCCTGAATGGGATCATCGGCGATCAAGCCGATCAGCACCGGCTGGGCCGACGGCCACGGAGCATGAGCCAGGAGTCGGATGCCGTCGAGGCGCTCGGCGAGGGGCCGGTTGGGGTCCTTGGCGAGGCTCGTGGCTTGCTCTAAGAGGGCCGCCGCCTGCTCGGCGGCGGCCCGGCGATCCGCCGGCAGCCGCGACAGAAACGCCCCGAGCTGCAAGCCACGCCGCTCCATGCCCTCGACCAGACCGTTGATTCCGGCCAGCTGCCAGCGGAAGGCCTCTTGCCCCGGGATGGCAAAAAGCAGTTCGAAAACATCGGCGACCTCGGCGGTCTCGTGCCGGGCGCCGACGAGGACCGCCAGCTCATGCAGCAACAGCAGCCGCTCCGGCGTGGGGTCCCCGCCGAATCCCTTGGGGATCGTCCGCAGCTGCCGAATCAATTCACCCGCCTGGGTGGGCACGGCCGAGGCTACGGCCCAGCGGGTCCAGCGGTCGTCGCTGCCGCCAAGGGCAATGCGGGCCAATGGGGCGAGCTTTGTCGGACCCGGCAGTTCGCCGAACACCAGGGCGGCCCAAAAACGAACCCGCGGGTCGGGATCGTCGGCGCGAGCCAGCAGCCGCGATGCGATCGGCTCCCGGGCCAGGTCCGCGCCACGCTCCGCCGCCAGGCGCACGGCATGTTCCCGCACTCGGGAATGGCCATCGGCCAGCAGGGCGGCGATGTCCTCCGTTGTCAGCTGGCCGCGATGATGGAGGAGCCAGGCCGCCTGGACGCGGGCGATCGGCTCGGACGAAGGCTGGAGCAGTTGCCGCAGCGGCTCGGTTGCTTGTGGGTGGGCTTGCTCCAGCAAGAGGCGGTGGGCCGTCGTCCGTAGCCAGACGTTGGGCGAGGCGAGGAGGCTGGCCAACTCCGCGGCCGAGGCCCGCCCCAAGGCGGGCCTCGCCGCTTCCCTCGACATCCCCTCGGGCACGATCCGCCAGATTCGGCCACGATCCTTGCCCAGGGTCAGGTCGGGGCGGTTTTTCAGCTCGACCGGCATGAATTCCGGGTGCTCGATCACCGCCCGGTACATGTCCACCACATACAAGGCGTCATCGGGGCCGTGGGCCAGGGAAACCGGGCGGAACCACTCGTCGGGAGTGGCCAAGAACTCGACCCCCTCGCGGGCCGGCTTGGAGCGGAACGTGGCCCCGGACGGGCGGAAGAACTCCTCGTGCACTAAGTTGCCTGTCGGCTCGCAAGTGAAAGCCGCCCCGTGGTGCTCGGCAAGGAGTCGGCCGCGATAAATGAACACCCCGCACGCCGCCGTGAATCGGCCGGCGTGCAAGTTGGAGGTGGTCCAGTTTCGGCTCAAGGGATAGACGCGGGCGCCAGCCGCCGGCGGGGCATTGGGGTCTTCTGTTTCCGAGACGTCTTCCAACACTTGGCCGGCAGCCAGATGGGGATTTCGCCGCAGGAAGTGGTGGGGCAGCACCACATGGCGGAGGTGATGCCGATTGTCACAAACGAAGCGGTTGCCCCAATCATCGAACGTGTTGCCAAACTGCCCCATGCCGGAGATGGCTTCGTGACGTCCCACCGCGACGGTACGCTCCGGCCCCGGGAGGAGTTCAAACCGGAAATCCATGCCGCTGAGGTTGACTGGTGGCCCTTGCCCGCCTGGTCGGACCACGCTGCCGCCCCGCAGTCCGTTGGCCACGTAAACCCAGCCATCAACCCCCAGCACCGGAAAACTGACCCGCAGCTGCGGATTCTGGGCCGCGAATCCCTCGAACAGCACCTCGCGGCGGTCAGCCTGGCCGTCACCGTCGGTGTCCGCCAAGTAGAGGATGTGGGGCGCTGCCGTCACTATCACCCCACCGCGCCACGGCAACAGGCCGTTGGCAAACAGCAGCCGCTCGGCGAAGATGCGGGCGGTTTCGTAGCGGCCGTCGCCGTCACGGTCTTGCAAAACCTTGATCCGCCCCTCCGGCGGCTGCCCCGGGCCCGGGCCGTTGGGATAGTCGCGCATCTCAACGACCCAAAGCTTGCCGTCCTCATCGAACGCCATCGCGACCGGACTTTCGATCTGCGGCTCGGCCGCAACCAGTTCCATCCGTAAACCGGGGGCGATCCGAAAATGGTGAAGGGCTTCATCCGGAGAAAGCGGACTGCGCAACTCCGCCCCCGATGAAGCGGCACGCCCGCCCGGTGGCTGGCTCGGCAATCCCGCCGGCCAGCCACCCACCAAAAAAACAGCAAGGCCAAGGAGGGCACTTCGAGTCATGAGAGGTTCCCCGCCGCGCGACCGACGCGGCGCGGTCCGCTGGGCCGGAGGATGGCGTGGTCTCGAACCGCTTCTTATTGCAAGCTCACCGGAAAACCGTAGCTCTGAACGGGCACGGGGCGCAGGGTTTGCTCTTGGGGATTCTTGGCAACGACAGGTTGCTTATTCGGCAGGACCCACACGTAGCCTTTACTGAACGCTCCCACCTCCTTCCAGTCGGCTGTGGAGCGCGCCTGCTGAATGTTGTTGATGTAGGCAACGATCAACTTCTCGGTGTCCAGGTCTTCCTTCAGCAGATTGGCACCCGAGGCACTCGTCCCTCGAATGGCCCGGTGGGCGGTGTTTTCAAGCTTAAGTTTGCCGGTGTTTGTGATGACGCTGTAGCATTTCTCGGCGAAATTGGCCGCCGCACCATCCTTGGAGCCGTAGAGAAACGCCATGGGCACTCTCTTCTCCTGACCGGTAGTCCGCAGCCAAGTAAGCAGCTGCACAACCGGCTGTCGCTGGATCGACGACGCCATGCTCAGCCAGACGCAACCCACGACCCGTTTGCCCTCGGGGACTGACTCCCACTTGACCGGCAGGTTGGTGAACGGGTCGATGGTGGTGACGATGTACCGGTTCCACTCCGACGCCAGCCAAAAGGCCCCCAGGGTGGCGCCGTCTTCGACGCCGACGATCATCAGGTTGACCGAGTTGCAATCGCCGGCATCGTTTTTCCGGTCAATGACCATCCGCGCCGCCGCGATGTCGTTGACCAACATCGGCCAGTAGACCGGGTTGAAGTCCTTACGGTCGATGCTGGTCTTGGGATTGGCGACGTTATACCCCTTGACGTACTGCTGGTTGGCACGCACGTCCCAGAAGCCGCGACCGACCACCACGCTTTCTCCGTGGCCCCGAAAATCGAAGGCCAACACGGCGTGGCCTTCGGCTTGGAGCTTCTTGGCGAGGCTGACCAGCCCCTCGTGCTTGCTGCTGCTGCCAATGGCGTGCAGCAGCAGGATCGGTGCCGCCTTTTTCCCCTTGGAGCTGGGATACCAAGTGCCGTTCAGTTCCACCTGGTCGAAGGTCTCGAACTTGATTTGCTCGGCGTTTTGAGCGCGGCCGATCGCCGGGAGATGCGCGATAAGAACCCCGACCACCAACACACCGATTCGGCGTTTCAGGGACGACCACGACATGCACCATACCTCCGGAGACTTCGGGCCGCGGTGAGGGAGTTGACTTTGATCTTAAGGCGTCCGCCGAGATGGGTCAAGGAACCGTCGGAGATAAGCGCGCCCGAGGGGGGCAAGGGGTTGGTAAAGTGAATCGGCACTGGCGTTGGGTGGGGCGCCCGTTGCCAGTGCCGAACCACATCGCGGGGTTTCCCAGGCCCCGCTGACCGAGTTCGCGACCCGTCTACCTCCGAGTCAACCTCTCTGATTCGTGTCCTCACGATTCGACTAACCAGGCCGCGCGCTCGGCCGAGGGCATCGCAGGTTTGCCCCCTGGAGAGTCCCCTGGAGCAGCAGGGTCGGCCGGGCCGTTCATCACCCCAGGCCCGAACCGGCGACTCTCCTCAGACACCGACGTCATTCATTGACACCACCTTTCGTTGGGAACCGAAATGTCCGGCACCTTGCCACGTCGCGGCCCGGTGGCGCGCTTCACCTCGCCGCGGCGGTCGGTGCTCCATCGCGGAGAGATTATGCGCACCTATGGCCGCTGCTGCCAGTGGACATTCGGACCGGTCTGTCGTTTCTTTGACCCCGCGGCCCACTGGTGGTGTCGCGCTTACGATTGATCGTTTCGCGCGCCCTATGTGCCTAGCGAGCGTCTCCTATGCTCGCGAGAGCGCGCACCGATCAATTCCTCTCTTCCGCTGCACGCCCCACCCGCCGAAATCCAAGGGAGCATCCGCATGCCGGTTCCGCTTGACGCGCCGCAGCCCCTCGGCATAATCCGGCCGGCCGGTGCCGTCCCCATGACTGCGCTTCCCGTCCCAGCGCAGTTCCGAGACCGGGCGACATCGCGGCGACGCCCGGCGGCCGCCAATTGCCGCCGGCAGTGGGGGAAGGGAGTTGACCGATGCGGCCGAAGCCGATCGCATGGGCGACCGTAATCATGGCCTGGGCACTGGGGCCGGTGGGGGCATGGGGTCACGGCCGAAGCAGCTGGTCGTTCAGCCTGGGCATCAGCACGCCGGGCTACTATGCGGCCCATTGTCCGTGGTGTCGGCCATACTGGTGTGGGCCGTACGCCTACTACCTTGTGATGCCGCCGGTATACGTGCCGCCGCCAGTCGTGATTCAGCCAGCGCCGGTGGTGCCGCCGGTGACGGTGCTGGCGCCGGCGGTGGCGACGCCCCCGCCGGCGGCAAACCCGCCAGGGAGTGCGCTCGAAACTTACTTGCAGCTGCTGGCCGACCCGGATGAGCAGGTGCGATTGGAAAGCGTGACGCAGCTGGGCCGGCTGCGATCCGAGCGGGCCATCGATCCCCTGGCCGCCACCTTGGCCGGCGATCGCAGCCCGGCCGTCCGCGATGCCGCCGCCCGGGCCTTGGGACTGATCGGCTCGCCCCGGGCGCTCCCCGCCTTGCGGCAAGCCGCACGCATCGACACCGACCCGGAAGTCCGCCGCAGCGCCCAGTACGCCGCGGAAATCATTCAGTCGCGGCCCTGATTCAGCGGCTGATCCGCAGTCCGCCTCCTTGCAGCAGGGCCTCGACTTCACCCGGGCTGACCCAGGCGAAGTCTCCCGGAATCGAGTGCTTCAGCGCGCTCAACGCCACGCCCCAATCCAGCCCTTTCTGCAAGTCGCCATCCAACATGCCATGAATCAGCCCGGCGGCGAACGCATCGCCCGCGCCGAGGCGGTCTACGATCTCCACCTCGTAGCGGCGCGTGCGATACACCGTCCCCTGCCGCCAGGCGATGGCCGTCCAGCCGTTGCGCCACACGAGCGGGTTCTCCCGCAGGGTGATGGCAACCACGTCGAGCGGAAAGCGCTTCGCTAGCTGCGCGGCAACCTCCTCGTAGGTACGCCCCGTGATCTGGAAGACCCGTTCCGTGTCTTCTTCGGTGGTGATGAGCACGTTGCACAAGTCCATGAACGACGCCATCCACCGGCCGGCCTCGGCTTGGCTCCAGAGCTTGGCACGGTAGTTCAAGTCGATGCTGGTCGGGACACCGGCCTTTCGCGCTGCCTGAAGGGCTTCGCGCGTCGCCTCCGCGGCTCCGGTGCTCAGCGCGGGCGTGATGCCCGTCACGTGGAACCACCGCGCCCCGGCAACGATCGTCGCCCACGGCACTACCCCCGGCTGAATGCCGGCGATGGCCGAGTCCCGGCGGTCGTACAGCACGCTGCTCGCGCGCGGGGCGGCCCCGAACTCGACAAAGTAAAGGCCGACGCGGCCCTCGTCGGTCCAGACGATGTGCTCGGTGTCCACCCCCGCCTCGCGCGCCTGCTGGGCCACGAGCCGACCCAGCGGGTTGCGCGTCAGCCGCGAGACCCATGCCGCCGTCCGTCCCAGCCGCGCCAGGCCGACGGCCGTGTTCAACTCCGCGCCCCCCACGAACACGTCCAGGCTCCGTGCCTGTTCCAGGCGGCGGAACTGCGGAGGGCTCAAACGGATCATCGCCTCGCCGAACGTGATCACCTCAGGCATGGTGGCTCCCCGATGGAAAGTAGACATCCCTCGGCTCGGCACCGCAACCGGTGCTAACCCGCCGCCAAGCGCGACCTTTGCGCGGCAACAAAAACCCAGGTCGGATCGATCGCCGACGCGACCATCGCCTCGCCTTCGTGTGTTGCTCCAAGCACTGGCTCACGAGCGCAGGGCGTTGCCGATTTCACCCAGGAATCCTTCGAGCTTCCCGGCTACCTCTTCAACCGTTTGAATCTGTCGGCGAACGTCTTCGCCCTCGTCGGGGCGGAGGGACTCGAGTTCGCGGCGGAGTCGATCGGCGTGGGCGACGGTGGCCAGCAATAGCTTGCCAAGGGTGCGTTTGTCGTGCTCCCGAGCGCAGGTCGCCAGGGCCTCCCGGGCCCGGGGGAGGGCGTCGCCGATGGCCCGGGCGTTGTCCAGCTTGGCCCAGGAATCGTAGATGAAGGCCCGGGCTTGGGCGTGGGCCTCGTTTTTGGGCTTCCAGGCCGACTTGAGGTCGTCGAGGTACTTTTGCAGCTGCGGCTGCGCCCCCCGCGCCTTGGCCAGGGCCTGTTCGTACAGAGCGATTGCCTCGGGATACTCGGCCCGCTCTTCCAAAAGGCGGGCTTGCTCGGCCAAGGCCCGGGCCTCGCGCTGCTGGGCGTCGTTCTCCAGGCGGATGACTTCGTCCAGATTGGCGATGACTCCTTGGAGTTTCTGTTGCCAGGCGACCAGCTCCGCCAGGCGCTGCTCGCCGTCGGCGAGCGAGACGGCTCTCGGCCCGAGGGGTTCGGCGAGCTGGCGGAGGATCGCCAGCTCGCCCTGGATGACCTCCAGGTCGGCCTGGAGTTGATGCAGACTGGATCGGGCCTTCTCCCGGGCAGCCGCCTGAAGCCCCGGCTTGGCGATGAGGTTCGCCAGCTCCTTGCTCAGTTCGGCTTGCACCAGCAGGCTCTCGTGCAGGTGCCCGAGCCAGCGCTTGCGGCGAAACTCGAGTTGCCCCAGCTGCTCGGCCCGGGAATCGACGTTGACCCGGCAAACGACGACGCGGTCGTCGAGGATTGCCACCGGCACCTCCGCCAACGGCGCGCCATGGACGAAGATGCGCACAAACGCCACGTGCTCGTACAGGTCGTCCGGCTTGCCCAGGATCAGGCCATCCGGTCCGGTGACGCCGCGGAGGCGCACCAGGTCATGCGGGCCGAAGCCATAGGGGCTGACCCACACTTGCAGGCCGGAGCGCGGCTGGAGGGTGCGGTCATCGACCAGGCGAAGGTGGAGCGGCCCCTTGGTGGTGCCGAGCTTCAGGCAACGGTAGCCGAGGATACCAGGTCCGCCAGCGAGGGGATTGGCGAAGCGGTGCAGCAGACGGGCCTTGGCAACGCCCTGCTGCGGCTCTTCCAACAATTGCACCAGCGCCCACGGCACTTGGGTTGACCGCACCCCGCCGCTGCCGCTGCGAATCTGGGCCACAGCGCAGACATCGTTTTTCTTCACCCACGGCTGCAACGGCTCACCCAGCCCCGCCCCTTGGAACGTCACTTGCACGAAAGGCTCCTTCGGGTCGGGCTTTTCCAGCGTGCCAACCAACCCGAAGTCCCGGTGTACCAGCCGCACCGCTGTCCGCGCCACGAACGGTCGATCGCGGGTCCGTTCGCGCCGCACCGGGCTGGCCAGCCCGGTGCGGCCGTCGTGCTGGCCGGCTTGGATCTCGTAGTGGACCTCGACGTAGTCAATGAGCACAAAATGGGTCTTGACCTCGGACAGCTCCTTCCACGCTTCCAGCACCGGCCCCAATCCCCGTTCCGCGATCTCAGCAAGCAGCGGATGATCGGTCACCGCTTCGACTTGGGCCATTCGGCCCAGGGCGGCCTGCATGGCGTCGCGCAGCTCGCGGCGGACCTGCTCTTGAAAGACCGGCGTCAGCAACCGATGCGGAGCGAAGTGGACAACCAGTTGCAGTCGATAGGGGGTGCGCACCTCGGGATCGAGAGCGGCCTGGGCAGGCGTGCCCGTCACCCACCCGACCATGCCAAGAAACGCGATCCCCAGGCGCTTCAGCATCGCAGTTTCTCCAAGTCGTCGAAAAACCGCGGATAGGTCTTGGCCACGCAGCCCGGATGGCGAATGACGATCCCCGGCACGCGCAAGCCGACCAACGCCAGGCTCATGGCCATGCGGTGGTCGTCGTAGGTTTCGACCACGGCGGCGTGCAGCGGCTTTGGCCAGATGGTCAGCCCGTCGGCGCGCTCGTCCACCTCGGCCCCGATGCGGCGCAGCTCGGTGGCCAGGGCGACGAGGCGATCGGTCTCCTTGTGACGGATGTGGGCCACGTTGCGAATGGTGGTCGGCCCCTGGGCGAAGCAGGCCACGGCTGCCAGGGTCATCACCGTGTCGCTTATGGTGTTCATGTCTACGTCGATGCCATGCAGCGGCCGGCCGCGGAGCCTCCACGCCGTCGGCTGGCGCTCCACCTCGCATCCCATCTGGGCCAGGCAGTCAAGAAAGCCGGCATCCGCCTGAAGGCTGCTTTGGCCCAAGCCTTCGATGGTAACCTCCCCTTGGGTGATCGCGGCGGCGCCGAGGAAATAGCTGGCGGCAGTGGCATCCGGCTCGATGTCGAATCGCGTCGCCTGGTAGCTCGGCTGGGGCCGGACGTGAAAGCTGCCCGGGTCATCCGTTTCGACGCTGGCCCCGAATCGCCGCATCATCTCCAGCGTCATCGTCACATACAGACGGGAAACCAGCGGCCCGACGGTGGTGATGGTCATCGGGCCACGGGCGAGCGGGGCGGCCATCAGGAGCCCACTGAGGAACTGGCTGCTGACGTCGCCTTTGACGTGCACGGTACCCCCAGACAGGCCGGTGCTTTCAACCACCACCGGCGGGCAGCCGTTGCCCCGCTCGCTGTAGGCGTGCACTCCCAGCTGCCGCAACGCATCCAGAAGATCTTCGATGGGGCGTTCGCGCATGCGCGGCACGCCGTCGAGGCGGTAGCGGCCCTGGCCGAGGCTGACCAAGGCGGTCAGGAAGCGCATAGTGGTCCCGGAATTGCCAACGAACAGGTCGGCGGCAGCAGCGGGGACCAGACGCGAAGAGGGGGCGCGGCGAACGTGAATGCGCTCGCGGGGCCAATCGGTTTCCACGGCGTAGCCGAGTTGGCTCAGGCATCGCGCCATGATCTCGGTGTCGTCGCTGTGAAGCACACCGTGCAGTTCGCAGCCGTGCCGCGGGTCGGTTAGGGCAGCCAGCACCAAGGCCCGGTTGGTCATGCTCTTGGAACCGGGGACACGGATCGTGGCCCGGGGCGGGCGGCCGAGCGGGGTGATTTCCAGCTGCTCGGGATAGGCCGGGCCGGCGTCAGTCATACGTCACTCGCACCAGGAACAGGCCGCAGGCCGGGGCCGTTGGCCCCGCCTGGGCCCGGTCCCCGGCCTGAAGGATGGCGGCGACCTGAGACTCGGGCCAGTAACCGCGACCGACGTTCATCAGCGTACCCGCGATGGCCCTGACCATATTGTACAGGAAGCCATCCGCCTCGACGTCGATCCAGATGTAATCCCCGAGGCGGTTGACCGCGAGGTGCGTGATCGTCCGCACGCTCGACAGGCGGTTGGGCCAATCGGTTTCAAAGCTGCGGAAGTCGTGCCGGCCCCGCAGCGGCTCGGCGGCGCGGCGCATGGCGGCGGCGTCGAGGCGGTGCCGACTTTGGCAGGCGTAGCGCCGCAAAAACGGGCTGGGCACGGGCCCGTCATGGATGACGTAACGGTAAAGCTTCCGCTTGGCATCACGGTTGGCGTCGAACGCCTGCGGTGCCTCCGTCACCTCGCGAACGACCACGTCCGGCGGCAGGTGGGCATTGATCGCCCGGACGAGGACCGCGGGGGAATGTCGGGTGGTGGTGTAAAAATTGACGACCTGCCCGATGGCGTGGACGCCGGAATCGGTTCGGCCACTGGCGTTGACGCGAACGCGGGGTTCGCCGGTGACGGCGGCGATGGCCCGCTCCAGGGTCTCCTGCACCGTGCGATAGCCCGGTTGCGTCTGCCAGCCGTGGAAGTCGGTGCCGTCGTAGCTGAGCGTCAGGCGAAGGTTGCGCATCACGGCAAGGCCGGCCGGCGCGGCTGGCTACCGCCGCGGCACCAGGCCGCGGCGGAGCAACAGCTGCGCGATCTGCACCGCGTTGCTGGCCGCCCCCTTGCGGAGATTGTCCGCCACCACCCACAAATTCAACCCATAAGGCACGGACGGATCGCGGCGAATCCGCCCGATGAAGACCTCGTCCCGACCCGTGACCTCCAAGGGCAGCGGGGGCTTCGATTCGCACAAGACCACGCCCGGGGCGGAACGATACGCCGCCGCCGCCTGTTCGGGACTGATCGCCCGGTGAAACTCGACGTTGACCGCCAGCGAATGGCTGACCCGCACTGGGACCCGGACGCAAGTGGCACTGATCGGAATGTTCTCCCCGAGGATTTTCCGGGTCTCCTGCATCACCTTGGTTTCTTCTTCGGTGTAGCCATCGGGGTTCGTCGTCCAGTCGTGAGGCAAGACGTTGCCGCACAGCTGCGCGGCGTGGGCTTTCGGCGGGGGCATCGGCTGCCCCATGCCAATCGACCGCAGCTGGGCATCGAGATCGGCCAGCCCCTTGGCCCCTTTCCCCGACGACGACTGGTACGTCGCCACCACCACCCGTTTGATCCCCGCCACAGCGTGCAGCGGCTTCAACGCCACCGACAGCGGGATGGCCACGCAATTCGGATTGGCGACGATCCCCTTGCGGATTCGGCCCAGTTCGTCGGCATTGACCTCCGGCACCACCAGCGGAACGTCCGGGTCCATGCGCCAGGCACTGGAGTTATCGACAACGATCGCCCCGGCCTGGGCCGCCATCGGGCTCGATTCGCGGCTGACGCCCGACGGCGTGCTCGACAGCACAAGGTCCACGCCCGCAAATGCCTCGGGACGGATCGGCTCCACGGTGTATTGCCGGCCACGAAAGTCGATCGTTTTACCCACGCTGCGTTCCGAGGCGAGGAACTTGATGGTACGGAGGGGGAAGCGGTACTCATCCAACACCTGCCGCATGATTTCGCCCACGGCGCCGGTGGCGCCGACGATGGCCACGCTCGGTTCCACGATCAGGTTCCTCGCCGCTCGTACAATGGCTTGGCGCTCCCCGCCGGCCGGGAACCAATTCCCGTCCGGGTCTCTTGGGGGAGGGAGAGGCCGACTTTTAACATTTAGGTGTTGTCTCGACGTTTTACAAGGGAGGTGAACGAGCGGCGATGTCGGCAGCGGCGTGGATGGCCCGGGCGTTGGAGCTGGCGGAGCGGGGCCGGGGCCATGTGGAGCCGAACCCGCTGGTTGGGGCGGTGGTGGTGCGCGACGGGCAGATTGTGGGGGAGGGTTGGCACCAGCGTTACGGCGAAGCCCATGCCGAGGTGCATGCCTTGAATGCGGCCGGGGACGCGGCTCGGGGCGGGACGCTGTTCGTTACCCTGGAGCCGTGCGCCCACCACGGCAAGACGCCGCCCTGCACCGAGGCCGTGGTCCGGGCGGGGATTCGCAAGGTGGTGGCGGCCATGCTCGACCCGTATTGCGAGGTGGCGGGGCGGGGCGTGGCCCAACTGCGGGCTGCGGGGGTAGAGGTGGAGCTGGGCGTCGGCGAGGCCGAGGCCCGCCGCCTGAACGCGCCCTACCTCAAGCTGCTGACCACCGGCCGGCCCTACGTCCATGCCAAATGGGCCATGACCCTCGACGGCAAGATCGCCACCGGGACCGGCGACTCGAAGTGGGTCAGCACCGAAGCGTCGCGGCGACGGGTCCACGAGCTGCGGGGCCGGATGGATGCGATCATCGTCGGCCGGGGCACGGTGCGGGCCGATGATCCGCAGCTGACGGCCCGGCCGGCGGGGCCGCGGGTGGCGCTGCGGGTGGTGCTCGAC
>JANWYO010000320.1 GCA_025055215.1 Gemmataceae bacterium | reverse complement strand
CTAATGGGCTATAAAATCTCGGTGTCGGTGCCGCGGTTTTTTGTTGGGGGTTTGGGTTGGCGGCGCCCGCCGCGCGGCCGCGGCCAACCCCCAACAACCCGGCCTCAGCGATACGCCTCGTATTCCTTGCCCAACACGGCGGCGGCAATCTTCAGCTTCAGAATTTCATCCGTCCCTTCATAAATCCGGCAGACCCGCACGTCCTGGAGGTGCCGGCCGGGGCGGTAGAGCGTGGACCAGCCACGGCCGCCGAAGACCTGCACGGCGCGGTCGGCGGCGTCCCAGGCCGCCTGCGAGGCGTATAGCTTCGCCTGGGCGGCCAGCAGTTCCGCCTGGGCGTGCCGCTTCGCGTCCCCCGGATGGGCGGCACTGGCATCCTTGGCCTCGGCCGCCCGCAGCACCAGTGCCTCTGTCGCGAGCCGGTCCATCTCGATCGCCGCGATGTGCTCTTGGACCAACTGGTGCCGCCCGATCGCCTTGCCGTGCTGCGACCGCTCCTGGGCATAGCGCACCACCTCCGCCAGGCAGTCCTCGATGACGCCCAGGCACCCGGCCGCCACGCTGATCCGACCACTGATCAGCGTTCCCATAGCGATGCGAAATCCCTCCCCTTCCTCGCCGAGAAGATTGGCGAGCGGCACCTTCAGGTTGGTCATCTCGAACATGGCCGTGTTGGCCGTCGGCATCCCCATCTTGGCGGTCAGGTCTTCGCTCTGAAATCCGGGCTGGTCGGTGTCGATGAGGAACGCGGAGATGCGCCCCTGACGACCCGCCGGGTAGGCGAAAGTGACGATGGTGGTGGCGATGCCGCCGTTGGAGATGAGGTACTTGACGCCATTGAGCACGAAATGGTCGCCGCGGCGTTCGTAAGTCGATCGCATTTCCAGGGGGTTGCTGCCCGCCTCCGGCTCGGTCAGCCCAAACGCCAGGATTTTCTCGCCGCGGCAGGCTGCGGGGAGGTAACGCCGTTTCTGCTCCTCCGTCCCCCAGGTCATGATCGGATATTCGCCGATGGAAGTATGCCCGGAGAAGAAGGTGCGGACGCCGGTCCCCTCGCGACCGATCCGGGCCAAGGCCCGGGCATAGGTGACGGTGTCGGCGCCGCGGCCCCCATAGGCCGGCGGCACCACCATCCCCAACAAATCGTGCTTCCGCGCCAGGGGCACGAGCTGGTCGTTGTAGCGATGCTCGACATAGCATAATTCCTCGATCGGCCGCAGCTCCTGACAGAACGCCTCCACGTCGGCCAGAAGCTTTTCGGCATCCGCGGCGGGCATCATCGACAACTCCTTTCCTATCGGACACCGGGCGACGCGAGCGAGGGGACCGGACCCAAGACCCACGCGACCTAATTCTGCATCGGCAACTGCAGCTCCACCTTTCGGCCATCCCGCAGCACCGTTACCGGGACGCTCTCGCCCGCCTTGCGATTGTTAAGCGCGTAGGCCAGCACGTCGGTTTCCCGCGGGAGGTCGGTTCGGCCGTCGAAAGCCACCACAATGTCGCCTTGACGGAAGCCGGCATTTTGCGCAGCGGCGTGAGGTCCCCAATTGCCGACTTGCTTGACGCGCAAGGCCATGCCGGTGCCGGTCAGTCCCAGCTTGGGCCGCTCCGCGTCGGGCAGTGTCTCCAGCACCAGGCCTCCGAGCGCCATCCGCCGCAACGCCCAGGTGGAGACGCGCCACGAGAGGTCTTCGCGCTGCCGCCAGCCGGCCGGCAGCCGCAGCGACACGTCGAGCGTTTGCGGACCGCGGCGCACCGTCGCCTTCAGGGCGGACGCCGCACCGGCCTGGTGCAAGACCCACTGCACGTCGGCAATCGACAAGATCGGCTGCCCTTGCAGCGTCAGGATGACATCACCCGGCTGAAAGCCCGACTTCGCCGCCGGTGAATCTTTTTCCACCCGCAGCACCGTGGCGCACTCCCGGGGATCAAGGATCAACCCCAGCACCTTCGGGTGCGGATACGGGAAGAGGACTTTTTCCGGCATCGGCTGCCGCCGGTCCCGATAAAGCTGTTTCTGGGCATCGCCGATCTGATGACAATGGATGCAGCTTTGGATTCCCTTGCCGTCGAGGTCCAGCGTCGGTCCGTACTTGCCGCTCAGTTGCGGGTATTTCTCCGGCGTGGGGAACTCCAAGGCTGGACCTCGCTTGCCCGCCAACGCCGCCTTGTTTTTCGGATACTCCGCGTGCAACGCCAGCGCCTTCTCCAGGGCCTTCACCAGCCCTTCGACCGAGACATCGTCCGACCAGTACGTCTGGTGGGACCGCGTGCCGTAACGACCGTAGATCGTTCCGTCGGCGTTCAGGAGGAAGGCAGCAAAGGATTGGTCGTAGTCGAACTGGAACAGCCCCAGGTCGAGGCCGTTGGTCGACACAAGGCGGACGCAGACGAACTTCTCCATCAACGGCCGGACCTTCGGGTTGCTGTTGATGAGGTCGTCGTCGAGCTTGACACAATCGACGCACGGCACGCAGCGGAGGACGATGAGCATCGGCTTGCCGGTTTTCTTGGCTTCGGCAAAGCCTCGGCCGAGATCGTTGTAAATCCAGAAACCTTCGGCCAGAATTTTGGCCCGATCCGCGCGAACCCGCTCTTCGCGGGTCTGACCCTGAGCAGCGCCGGAACACAGCAACCCGAGCGCCGCCGTCCAGACCACACAGCGCATAGGAACCCCCTTTGGTGAAATGAGGCACCACTCTTCCCGCTGTCTGGCCGTTTCTTCCAGGCGCAGCGACCTTCCCGATGATAGCATGCCCGCACGTCCGGGCAACTCCCACTGACGGGGCACTTCCCCTCTGGGACTGGGTTGAGCGCCCCGGGCGGTGATTTTTCCCTCCCCCGCCGATTCATCGCTTCGCGCTTCTAACATCGGTACGCGTTCGCTGCGTGGCCGGCGAGCGTCTCTCCTCCTTCGGGCGAGCGCAAACCGATCCGCCCCTCCCCGCCGCTGCACCCTCGCGCCGCCGCCATGTCGAGGAACGCCCGACAGCGGCGGTTGCTGGCATCGCGGGGTCGGCCGCGGTAGAATCGCCAGCCGTTGGCCGGCAACGCGTCGGTCGAGAGGGTGTCAAATGGCTCCACGGGGGGATGAGAGATGCGAGCCGGAATGATTTTGGGGATGCTGGGCTGGGCGCTGGTGTCGGTGGGGGCGGCGGCCGAGCCGGCCGCCGCCCGCCGGGGCGATGCTTGGCTGGCGGCGTATTTCCGCGCCGAGACCCGCCGCCTCGCCGACGCCTGCCTCAGCGACATCCGCACCCTGGCAGACTGGACCAGCCGCCGCGAGGAATACCGCCGACAGCTGCGGGAAATGCTCGGCCTCGACCCGTTCCCGGAACGCACCCCCCTCCAGGCGCAGGTCACCGGCACTGTCGACCACCCGGAGTTCACCGTCGAAAAAATCCATTTCCAGTCCCGCCCGGGCTTGTACGTCACCGGCAACCTGTACATCCCCAAGGGACTGAAGAAGCCAGCCCCCACCATCCTCTACGTCTGTGGCCACTCGCGGGTCGTGCACGACGGCGTCCCCCTAGGCGCCAAGACGCACTACCAACACCACGCGGGCTGGTTCGCCCGGCATGGCTACGTCTGCTTCGTGATCGATACGTTACAGCTGGGAGAAATCGAGGGGATCCACCACGGCACCTATCGCTACGGCATGTGGTGGTGGAATTCCCGTGGCTACACGCCGGCCGGCGTCGAGGCCTGGAACGGCATCCGCGCCCTGGACTACCTGGAGACTCGGCCCGAGGTCGATAAGGAGCGCTTCGGCATCACCGGCCGCAGTGGGGGTGGCGCCTACAGCTGGTGGGTGGCGGCGCTGGACGACCGCATTCAGGCAGCGGTCCCCGTCGCCGGCATCACCGACCTGGAAAACCACGTCGTGGATGGCACGGTCGAGGGCCACTGCGATTGCATGTTCATGGTCAACACCTACCGCTGGGACTACGCCCAGGTGGCGGCCCTGGTGGCTCCCCGGCCGCTGTTAATCACGAACACCGACAAAGACCGCATCTTCCCGCTCGAAGGAGTGCAGCGGCTGCACCAAAAGGTGCGGCACATCTATCGCCTGTACAAGGCGGACGACCGCCTCGGTTTGCAAATCAGCGAGGGGCCGCATTGGGATGTCGTCGAGTTGCAAGTCGCGGCGTTCCGCTGGTTCAATCGCTTCCTCAAGAAAGAGGATCCGCCCATCGAACAGGCGGCGCGGAAGTTTTTCGAGCCCCCGCAGCTGCGGGTTTTCTCCGCCCTGCCAGCCGACCAGCTCAACACACGCATCCACGAGACATTCGTGCCGGCCGCTCAACCCCGCCTGCCCGCCGACGCCGCTGACTGGGCGCGGCTGCGCGACGGCTGGCTGAGCCAGCTGCGGGAGCGCTCCTTCCGCGGTTGGCCGACCCAAGCCGACGACCTCGACGTCCAACAAGCCTTCACCGCCGAGCACCAGGGGCTGCGCCTGACTGCCTACGACTTCACCAGCCAGCAGCCCTTCCGCCTCCGCCTCTACGTCCTTCGCCGGGCCGACGACGCCAAAGACGAGCTGGTGGTCTTGAACGTCCTCGATGACCGGGAGTGGAAGAAATTTCTGGCGTGGGCTCGCGTCGGTTTCGCGGACCGGCTTCAGGATGAACCACTCCCGGAGGCCGACCCGAAGGAATATGAGGGGACCACTCGGATGCTGCGGAAGTTTCGCTGGGCGATGGCCTACGTCGCGCCTCGGGGCGTGGGTCCGACCGCCTTTGACCCCAACGAAAAGAAGCAAACGCAGATTCGCCGGCGCTTCATGCTCCTGGGCCAGACGCTGGAGGGGATGCAGACCTGGGACGTCCGCCGGGCCGTGCAGGCCCTGCGGACCATCGACCAGCTGCGGGACGTACCCTTGTGGCTTCAGGGACATCGACACATGGCCGGTGTCGCCCTTTACGCCAGTCTTTTCGAGCCGGACATCAAACGGCTCGACCTCTGGGAGTTGCCGCGGTCGCATCATCAGGGGCCGGACTATCTGAATGTGCTGCGCTTTTTGGACGTGCCGCAGGCGGTCGCCCTGGCGGCGGAGCGCTCGGCGGTACGTCTGTACCAGGCCAACGCCGAAGGGTGGAGCTACGCTACCGACGTGGCCGCCAAGCTCGGCTGGGAGCCGAAGCGCATCCAAGTGCGAATAGTCCCCGGCGACGGCGGTGGTGGCGCTGATGCACCGGCGAACACAGGACGTTGAAATCCCCACGCATCGGCGGGCGGGGTTCGCTCCGGCGCTGCGGGTGGCCAGCCCCGGCGGCCACCCGCACGCTTAGACGTAAGCGTGAATCGTGCCGTGCAACGGTTGGAATTGGCCGTCGGTGCTCTGGAGCGTGAAGGTCGAAAACCGCTCCACGCGGTTGAAGCCGGCTGCCAAAGCCCAGCGTTCCAGGCAGACCATGTTGGGCGCCCAAAACGATTGACCGGTGCGCGTGCCGAAGAACACCGCTCGCGGGGCCTGGTCGCACAGCCGGTTCATGGGATGGCAGCGCCTGGCCTGCCACCACCAGGTGCAATGGCACGGCGAGTCAATCACCGTGCAGATGATGGCCCGCTCTCGTGTCACGCTGCGAATGGCGTATAACGCCCGCAGCGGGTCGGTCAGGTGGATGAGGAGGCTGCCGCAAAAAACCAGGTCAAATGCGCCGATGAAGTGAGGGTTGAGGTCGTAGACGTTACAGAAGCGGCGTTCCACGCGTGACTGCCGTGCCCGGATGGCGAATTCCAAGGCGCCGTGCAGGTAACTGAGATTGGCCACGTCCACATTCTGAACCTTGAACTCCGTCTTGAGGTCGGGGCTGCCATCGTGCTCGCTCCAGGCCGGTAGCTCGGCCGTCACCACGCGTGCTGCCCCTCGTTTTTCAAACTCAAAGGCGAAGAAGCCGTGCGCGGGTCCCACGTCGAGCACCGTCTTGCCCGAGAGATCCTCTGGAATGCCGTAATGCGGCAAAACCGGGCGATGATCGTACTGCCCAGGCGTCACCAACCCCGGGGCCAGTTCGACCGTGTGATACCAGGTGTACTGCGCCATCTCTCGTCGGAGGTCAGCCGGCGAAAGCGACGCAGTCGTGGCCATGACTCTCAATCCTCCCGTCCGGTGGCCGATGGGAAGCCAGGCTGCACGCGCGGAGGTGTCGGCACCGAGGAGAGCAGCCTGAAGCCGACGCGCCAGCCCGAGGCTGGCGATCGGGCCAGCAGCGTACAACAGCGGCCGGCAAAATACAAGGCCGAACCAGAGCAATCGGAAAGGGCCGTCGGAGCACGGCGAGAGGGGAACGGCACGCGGGCCCGCGGCTGGTGCCGCGGGCCCGCCGCCGGGGCGGCGCTCTCACCCTCCTGCGGCCGCGGTTGCGGTTGGGGCTCGCGCCCGTGATAATGTCCCTGCGGTTCGCTCGTCGTAGGGCCTGGAGCGGCCCAGATCCAAACGGTTTGGCCAGGCCGGTGGAGAGGATGGGCGACATCTCGAGGCACAATCAGCCGCGCCGTCGGCGCGCCATCAGATGGCTCATCCGGTGTCTCGCCGCCGTCATCGGCGTCGTTCTCGCTCCGGGAATCGTTTACTTCCTCATTGCCTTAGTGGGGCTGATCCCGGTCAATAACGACTTCTCGCCGACGCCCAACGGCATCGAGATCATCGTGACCTCTGATATCCTTCATGCTGAATTGGTCCTACCAATCCGCAACGAGGTGGTCGATTGGACCGAGTACTTCCCGGCGAGCGACTTTGCCGGTGACGTGAGCGGTGCCACGCATGTCGCTGTGAGCTGGGGTGATCGGGAGTTTTACCTCAGCACGCCCACCTGGGCCGACACCCGGGCCGACACCGTGCTGCGGGCGCTGTTTTGGCCAACGGTTTCCTGCGCCCACGTCAGCCTGTGGTTCGACTATACCCTGCCTCCCAGGTCCCGGAAGACGACTTTATCGTCAGAGCAGTATCGCCGGCTGGTTCGTCATGTGCTGGGGACCTTGCAACTCGACGAGTCCGGTCGGCCGCGACGCATCGTGGGCGCCGCTTACGGGCCTGCCGATGCCTTTTACGAAGCCCACGGTTATTACCACGCTTGCAATACCTGCAACAGTTGGGTCGGTCGCGGGCTCAAGGCCGCCGGCGTGCGCATCGGCTGGTTCACACCATTGCCCGGATCGGTGTTGTGGTACCTGCCTGCCTCCCGCGACGAAACACCGGAGGGCCACGACGCGACACGTCGCCCTGTCAGCCCAGCCGGCGCCGCGCGCCTCCGGTGCGGCGTGCCCGAAGGCACGCCGCACCGACCGGCCGCACCGCCCGAAGCAATCCGCCATTCACTCAGGCTCGGTTCGGTGATGGTGCCGTCATGAATCTTGTCTGCCCGCACGTGCCGATTTACCGGCTCCCAGCCATGCTGCGCCTGGCGGCCGTCGGGGCGCTGGTCGCCGGGCCGTACGAAGCGATCCACGATCAGCCGAGTTACACCCTGGGCCCGGATTATTTCACGCGGCGGAAGTTCCCGCAATTTATGTACGCGGATTTCGGCTGGCCGCCGCGAATCTTCGCCGCGGAGGTTGGTTTTCTGGCTACCTGGTGGGCGGGTCTTTTCGCTGGATGGTCCCTGGCGCGGGCGGGCTTGGTCGAGTTGCCCGCCCAGCGGCAACGCTCATGTCTGGTCACGGCGGCGGCGCCGCTGCGGGCCGCTGCCGTGGTCGGCCGCCTCGTCGGCACGCTGATCGGGCCGGCGTGGGCCAAGACCGGTGATCTCGGCCCGGCGCGGGGGGCTCAAGAGGAATTATCCATCGGCGATCTCCAGGGGTTTGTCGTGGTCAGTTGCCTCCATGGGGGAGGGTATGGCGGGGCTTTCCTCGGGTTGATCGGCACGGTGGTTCACGCCGAGCGGCAACTTTGCGCCGGCACGTTCACCGACCCTAGCAGCTTTTCCCTCACCTATCCCGATGGCTGGGTGGCCATCAGCCGCAGCGAGTTGTCTGACTTGCACTCGGCCCTTCCGAAAGAAGTGCGGAAGTGGATTCAATAGAGCGACGTGGCCCTGAACGGGATCGGCGTGATTCTGCTCCGCCAAGGTTAGGAGGAATTTCTCGAAAACGTCACCGTCGTGGTCAACGACCAGCAAATAAGCTCTGGCATGACGACGTGAGAGGAATTCCGACGACGATTGCCAGTGCAGCTGCACGAGACGGGAGTGAGAGTAGACGAGTTCCAATGGCGGCTGGAGAGGGTTTGTTCGCGAAACGCCCTGGTGGCGGAATGCCAGAGTCTGTTCCCCGGCGAATCCCGTGTATTGCGGCAGATGCAGTTGGATATTCCCGCGGAAGGGAAGACGTACATCGCCACGTGCACGGCGACGGCCGAGTCGTTTGAGAAATGCCGGCCCGTGTTCGAGAGCGTGCTGGCGAGCTTTCAGGCGCCTACTCCGGTGGCTCCCGGGATCAACTGGCCTGGGGTCGGCCGCACGACGGCCATCGGCGGGCTTGCCGGGGCCCTGGTCGGCTTGCTGATCGGGGTGGGTCGGAGGGTATTCAACAAAGGAAAGCCCCAAGCGGAACCACCCACCGAGGAACAACGCTGATCGCCCCTGCTTGGATGGCTACTCGGGCCTCCGGAAGCGGTGGCGGTTCCGGCTCGCCACGCAGGGAGCGCGGAACGATAAGTCGCGACCGCGAAACGAGGAATCGGCAAGGTCTGGGGAAACCACCGCCTGGCACGCCCTACCTCGCCGTAAAGGACCGCCTCACCTGACGCGGCGAAGCGCTTGCGTGGCCTGGGTCGCGGCGTTATGATGTTGCCAGTCTCACCGAACGTAAGCTCGCCCGCCCTGCGTTCCCGCCGAGAATCGCCATGCCGCGCGACTCCAGCCTGCCTCGATTCGTCCGCGCATCATGGCCCGCTCTGGGCTGCGTGTTGCTGGCCAGCCTCGGCCCCGCCGCTCGGGCCGAGCCGGGGCCCTTTCAACACGAAGTGATGGCCGTCCTCTCCCGCGCCGGGTGCAACCAGGGAGTTTGCCACGGGAACCAGAACGGCAAGAACGGCTTCAAGCTATCGCTCCGCGGCGAAGACCCGGAGGCCGACTGGCGCGCCCTGACCCGGGACGCACTCGGCCGACGGATTGACCTAAGCCAGCCGGCCAACAGCCTGCTGCTGCTGAAGGCGACGGCGGCGGTTCCGCACGAGGGCGGCCGACGCTTCGGCGTCGGCTCGCCGGAGCACCAAGTGCTGGTACGCTGGCTCGCTGCCGGCGCGCCGGCCGACCCACCCGGCGGTCCGCGCCTGGTCGGGTTGACCGTGACGCCAGCCGCCCAAGTGCTGCTTGAGCCAGCTGACCGTATGCTGCTGCGCGCCGAGGCCCAGTTCAGCGATGGCAGCCGCCGCGACGCCACTGGCTTGGCGGTGTTCGAGCCGTCGAACGGCGCCGTGGCCGTGGCCGGCCCCGGCGAAGTCCTCCGGCGAGCCGACTTGGCCAACGGCCCGGTCGAAACCACGGTCGTGGTCCGTTATCTCGACCAGCAGGCGGCCGTGCCCTTGGCGTTCGTGCCCCGGCGACCGGAGTTCGCCTGGCCCGACGTGCCCGAGGTCAACTTCATCGACACGCACGTCTTTGCCAAGCTACGGACGCTGCGGGTCGCTCCCTCCGGGTTGGCGCCGGATCATGTCTTCCTCCGCCGCGTGTTCCTTGATGTCCTCGGCATCCTGCCGACTGCCGAGGAAGCGCGTGCCTTTCTGGCAGACCCCAGGCTGGACAAGCGGGGGCGGCTCATCGACGCTCTTCTGGAGCGGCCGGAATTTGCCGACTGGTGGGCCTTGAAGTGGGCCGACCTGCTGCGCAACGAGGAAAAGACGCTCGACCGCAAGGGCGTGCAGGCGTTTCACCGGTGGATTCGGGAGCGGATCGCGGACCACACGCCGCTCAACGAGTTCGCTCGGCAGCTGATCGCGGGAGTGGGCAGCACCTACAGCCGGCCCCAGGCCAACCTCTATCGGGCGCTGCGTGACCCGGCCGTCCGGGCCGAGACGGTCGCTCAGGTCTTTTTGGGCATTCGCATCCAATGCGCCCGCTGTCACAATCATCCCTTCGACCGCTGGACGCAGCGCGATTACCACAGCTTGGCGGCGTTTTTCGCCCGGGTGCAGTACCGCATCGTTGAGAACAACCGCCTGGACCAGCTGGATGCCCACGAATTTGACGGCGAGCAGATCGTCTGGCAGGACCGCGTCGGCGAAGTCCGGCACCCACGGACGGGCGAGGTACTGCGGCCGAAATTCCTCGGCGGCCCGGAGTTGGACCCATCCCACGATAAGGATCGACTGGGTGCCTTGGCGGACTGGGTCGCCGACCCGGGCAATCCTTTCTTCGCTCGCGCCCAAGTGAACCGTGTCTGGCTGCATTTAATGGGTCGCGGCCTTGTCGAGCCGAACGACGATTTCCGCCTGTCGAACCCGCCGGTCAATGGGCCGCTGCTTGAGGCGTTGACGCGGGACTTCGTTGCCCACCACTTCGACCTGCGCCACTTGGTGCGGACGATCCTGCGATCCAGCACTTACCAACTCGACTCCCGGCCGAACGAAACCAATCGGGACAACGAGAGCCACTTCGCTCGCGCGGTGGTCAGGCCGTTGCCGGCCGAGGCGCTGCTGGACGCGGTGGCCCAAGTGTGCGAGCGGCCGGTCGCGTTCAACGGCTATCCCTTGGGACTGCGGGCCGGGCAGCTGCCGGGCGTGCGCGCCTTCCGCGACCGCGAGCGTCGGCCCAGCAGCGGCGAACGCTTCCTGACGATCTTTGGCAAACCCGACCGTCTGTTGTCGTGTGAGTGCGAGCGTTCCGAGGACACTACGCTGGCCCGGGCGTTCCAATTCATCACCGGCGAAGTCGTTCACGACCTGCTGAGCGCCCCGAACAATCGGCTGGGGCGACTGCTGGCCTCGGGAAAAGAGGACGCCGCCATCCTGGACGAGCTTTACCTGGCGTCGCTGGCCCGTCGGCCCAGCGACGCCGAGCAGACGGCGACGTTGGCCCTCGTTCGTGCAAGCAGCGACCGGCGGGCGGCCTGGGAGGACGTCCTCTGGGGGCTTATCAATTCCAAGGAATTCCTGCTGCGGCGCTGAGGAGGCCGGCCGTCGGGTCGGCGGCCGGGCGAAACGGTGAGCGACGAGAGAGGGAGGAGTTGGTCATGCGGTCGTCATCATGCCTGGACTTTCGGCGTGGAGGCTGGTCACGGCGAGACCTGCTGCGGGTCGGCAGCCTGGGCATGCTGGGGGTATCACTGCCCAGGTTCCTCCGAGCGGCGGAGGGTAACTCCGGGCGGAAGGCGCGGGCCCAATCGGTCATTTTCCTGCATCAGTTCGGTGGGCCGAGCCACCTCGACACCTTCGACCTCAAGCCGGACGCTCCCGAGGCGATTCGAGGCGAGTTTCGACCCATCGCCACCTCGGCGCCCGGGGTGTTCATCAGCGAACGCCTGCCACGGCTGGCCCAGGTGATGGACAAGGTTTGCCTGGTGCGAAGCCTGCACCACGACATGAAGACACACAACGCCGCCAGTTACTACAGCCTCACCGGCCACGCCCCGCCCCTGGACGACATCCGGCTGCGCGACACCCTCGATCTGTTTCCGGCCTACGGGTCGGTGGTCGATCGGCTGGCGCCGGCGCGATTCCCGATGCCGACGTTCGTGTCGTTTCCTTATGTCCTCCGCGACGGCTCGATCACACCGGGACAACACGCCAGCTTCCTGGGAAAGACACACGATCCGTTTTTCGTCGGCCAAGACCCCAACAGCCCCGATTTCGGCCTGCCGGAGTTGCGGCTGCCGGCCCGCCTGACCCCAGAGCGCCTGGAAAACCGTCGCGAAATGCTCCGCCTGATCGACCGGCAGACGGAGCTGCTCGATTGGTCGGCGCGAGCGCGCAACCTGGAGGCATCGTACGAGAAGGCCCTGGGAATGCTGACCTCGCCGGCGGTGAAAAAAGCCTTCGACCTGGCGGCGGAGCCGCCGGCCGTCCGCGACCGTTACGGGCGGACGACCTACGGCCAAAGCTGTCTGCTGGCCCGGCGCTTGGTTGAGGCCGGCGTGCGGTTCGTGAACGTGTACTTGTCGGGGTCGATTGGCGGTCGGATGAACTCTGGCGGCTGGGACACGCACGGCTTCGATAACAATCCGATGTATCCGATCCTCAAATCGTACCTGCTGCCGCTGACCGACCAGGTGCTGCCGGTGTTGCTCCGTGACCTGGACGAGCGGGGCCTGCTCGACCAGACGCTGGTGGTGTGGATGGGGGAATTTGGCCGGTCGCCGCGGATCAACAACACCGCGGGTCGCGACCATTGGCCGCAATGCTACACCGCCTTGCTGGCTGGTGGCGGCCTGAAGCGGGGCTATGTGCATGGCTCGTCGGATCGGACGGGGGCGTACCCGGCGGCAGACGCCGTCAAGCCTGACGACTTGGCGGCAACGATGTTCGCGCTCTTGGGGATCGACCCGCGGACGGAGGTGTACGATCCGCTGAATCGGCCCTTGCCGATCGCGGCGGGGGAGCCGATCTCGGGTCTGTTGGCGTGAGGGGGAGGCGGCGGGGCGGCTGGCGGCCGCCCCCCCGCCCCCGCTGAAGCCGCCAGGCCCCCACACCAAGCAAGATAATAACCAAAGACGGCCCCGCCCGGTCGGGCAA
>JANWYO010000304.1 GCA_025055215.1 Gemmataceae bacterium | reverse complement strand
GGCCGCCCCCCCGCCCCCGGGGGGGGGCCCCCCCCCCCCCGGCGCCCCCCCCCGCCGCGACCCGCCGATGCCGCCGTCTCGCCGGCGCGGCTCCGCCGCTCCTCGAGGTAGCTGGCCAATGCCTCCCGCCATGGCCGCAACGGCGGCAACCCCAGCCCTTCGTAAGCCGCATGGCTTAAGACGCTATACGACGGTCGCCGAGCGGGTGCCCCGTAGGCGTGGCTGTTGATCGCCGACAGATCGGCGCGAACGCCAGCCAGCTCAAAAATGGTGCCCGCGAACTCAAACCAGGAGCATTCCCCGGCATTGGTCAGATGGTACAGCCCGTAGCGACCGGTGGAGATCAGGGCCGCCGTGGCCCGGGCGACGTCCACCGTGTAACTGGGCGTGCAGACCTGGTCGGCGACAACGCGCAGCGGTTTGCCCTCCGCGGCACGACGCAACATCGTCTCGACAAAATTCCCACCCTTGCCCCCGCTTCCCCAGACGCCATACAGGCCGCACGTCCGGATCACATAGTGCCGGGGACACAGGGCGCGGACGAAATATTCCCCTGCCAGCTTGCTCACGCCGTAGACACTGATCGGCCCCGGGGCGTCACCCTCGGCATAGGGTGTTCGCCGGTCATTCTCCAGCCCAAAGACATAGTCGGTGCTGAAGTGAACGAGGACCGCGTTTAACTCCCGACAGGCCGCCGCCAACTCCCGCACGCCCCAGCCATTGACCGCCATGGCCGCCGCGACCTCGGTTTCTGCCCGATCTACGAAGTTGTAAGCAGCGCAGTTGACGACAACGTCGGGCCGCTGGGCCGCCAGTGCCGGGCGGATGGTCTCCGGCCGGGCGAGATCGACTTCCGCCCGCGTCCAAGGAATGACGGTGCCCGGAAGCCGCGGACAGAGGTCGCGCCCGAGTTGGCCTGCCGCGCCGACGACGACGGTAATCATGACACCCCTCACGACAGAAAGGCGACGCGCCCATTGTCCCGGGGCGATTCCCGCCGGTCTAGCCCGCTTGTCATCCCCGAGCGGTAGCCCTAAGATCGAACAATCCTCACTGAGGGCAGGAGGCCGTCATTCGCATCGACGCTTCGAGGGACCGGACCGGTGGCGTACGACGACGTCGAGACCATGGAGCCGCCTGGTTGGGCTGCCTTACTGGGCTATCTCAATTATTCCGAAGGTCGGCCCGATTGCCGCTTCCAGCGGCAGCTGGCGGACGCATTTCGCTGGTTGGCGGCGCAAGGGGCGAGCGACCCGTGCCGCGCCCTGCTCGAGGTGCTGGGTCAGCGCCTGGCCGAGTTAAAGGCCAGCGGCGCGGCGGCCTTCCGAAACACCGAGCAGGTGGAGGCCGTCCTCCCGTTGGGACTGCGCGACTTGCCGCGGGCCTATCGCCGACATCATGCTGATGTCCTTGCTCATTGGAGCGACGCGGAGTTGTTCCAGCCGTTTCTCGTGGCTCGATTTTTTGAGGCAATCCTGGCCCAAGGAGGCCCCTGGCACGAAAGCGAACGGATCATCCGCGGCAGCCTCCTCCGCCTGAACGATTACGTCGGCCATCGCCCCATCGCCATCCTGGAGACACGCCCCCAAGGCGAGCCGTATCCCCGGGAGCGTGTGCGGCCCATCCCCTTGTACCTGCGGGGGGCGGGAGTGGCGCCAGGCCGGTATCACGATCTCGTGTCGGTGGCCCTCGACATCTTGGCGCGGACCGATCCCAGCCTGCGGCTGGAAGCCTCCTTCGATCTTGAGTTGCTCGACGAATTGGCCCTCGACCCCAGGGCCTATGACCATGGACATCCGGTCAATCGGCGGCCGAACTATGTCTTCGGGGAGTGGGACCCGCATCAGATCGACGAGCAGGGGAGGTATCGGCGGTTTGTCGTGCGGCCGGTGGTCCTGGATGCCTTGATGCAACGGGTGGGGGAGTCCCCGCGGCCGGAGGAGGCGTTGCTGGAGGCGGCCACCGTACTGGCCGGCACCATGCTGATGGCGGCCGGGATCAGCGGCAGCGGGCCGGCCGCCCACGATTCCTCCGCCAGCCTGGCGACGCTGTTGCCGCGCATCGCCCGCTGCCGCGACGCCTTCTACGCTCAGCAGCTCCAGCAGGTCGGCGGCGAACACGGGTCGCGCCTGCGGGCCGAGGCTGCCGCCCTGCGGCAGCCCTTCGGCGGCGCCCGGCAGCACCTTAACGAACAGCTCGCCCGGCAGCGGGCCATCCAGCTGCAACAACGCCACCTGGCCTTGGTGTTCGCGGCCCTCGGCTATCCACAGGCGAGTCAGGAGGAAGCCGAGCGCGTCGCCGTCCCGTCCATTCGGATGATGAGCGCCATGCTGGGACGGCTGGCCGCCGCCCACCTGTTGGCCGAGCAGGGCGACCTCGAAGCAGCCGCGCGACTGGTCCCGGAGGTCGAAGAGCTGTTGCAGCGCGGCATCGAGTGCGGCGCCTTGGCCGACCCGTGGAACATCCTCGGCTTTCAGGGACTTTTCCCCCTGTCGGCCGCCCGCGAAGACAGCGTCCGCGATCCGCGGATCGACGAATTGATCGTCGTTATCGAGCAGATTTTTCACCTGTATAGCCGACTGCTGAGCGAGGCGGCGGCCACCGGCCGGGCCTCCCTGGCCGACAACTTGTTGCCGGCGGCCGAACGGCTGGCCCGCTGGTGGGACCGATTCGCCACCACCACGGTCAGCGACGTCAGGCACATCGACGGCGCCGAGGCGGTTGCCTCGGCCCGGCACGTGGCCCGGGCCTTGGCCCGCTGGCACGAGCGCGGCGAAGCCAGCGGCGACCTCGCCTTCTGGCGACAGCACCTCGAGGGGTTCCGCTCTCCCAAGGCCTTCGCCCTGGTCATTGAGGCCCTGCTGCGGAAAAAGGATTTCCGCGCCAGCATGGCCTTGCTGATGAATTGGCTCAGCCAGCACGAACACGTGCCGCTGGAAGACAACGACTTCTCTTTCCACACCCTTGCCCTGCGCTGGATGTTGCTGGTCACCATCGAGCCGCGCATCGACTTCGACCTTATCCAGCGCTTCTTCGACCACCTGGAAGCCAACGCCGACGATCTCTGGAATGCGCCGGCGCTCACCGCGGAAGTGACGGCGGCCCCCGCGGAGGATGAGAAAGAGGAAGAGTTGTACGGCGCGGCTTACGAGAACGTGACCTACCGCGACAGCGCCGATGACGAGCACGAAGGGTCGGTGGCCGAGGAGCCCCGGCTAGGAGCGGACTTCCCCCTGGAAGACCGCGCCGAGCCGCTGCTGGCCCGGCTGCGTTTCTTGTCCACGTTGGCTCGGCTTTGGCCCATCGCCGCCCGGACCCGCGAGTACGGCCAACCCCCGCGGTTGGCCGACTGGCTGGCAGAGGCCCGGGCCAAGGAACGGCAGCTCCTGGCTTTTCTCGAGGCGCTGCACGCTTGCCCCGTGCCTTCGCCCGTGGGCGGCTACGAATCGATGATTGAGTTCGATCGGCGGCGGGTGTTGAAGGAACGACTGGTGTATGCGGC
The DNA here is from genome assembly GCA_025055215.1 of Gemmataceae bacterium. Taxonomy (GTDB): domain Bacteria; phylum Planctomycetota; class Planctomycetia; order Gemmatales; family Gemmataceae; genus JANWYO01. The sequence continues at coordinate 28,698 of JANWYO010000304.1, read as the reverse complement.
GATTGGCACCTGTCTGGACGCCTTCATGGCGGTGGGGGCGCTGCATGCCGCTCAAGGCTCGGAGCCGGGGCCGGCCGAGCCGGACCGCCCGGCGTGGGAGCCATCCATCATCCGGCTGGAGCACGCGTTGTACCGGGGCGACCTGGAGGCGGCGCGGGCGCTACTGCCGGAATTGGTGGCTCGCTTCCGCGACGAGCCGTTGGTCTTCCCGCCGTTGGACGCGGGTGGTACCCCGCGGACCATCCTGCGGGCGCGCATCGCCCAGACGGTACTGCGGGCCTTATGCGCGAGCCTGCCGCGAGTCGGCCTCTTGCGGGAGACCTACCAGCTGGTCCGCCTTGCTCGGGTCATGGAGGAGGCAAGACCGGTCCCAGGACAGGGGCTGACCGAATTCAATCAGGTCTTTCAGACCGGTTTTCAAGCCGTGATTGAGGCCGTGGTGGGCTCCTCAGCCCACTGGACCGCGGAGCACGCCGCGGACCGGCCATTGGCGAACGTCCTCGAAGCGATTACGTCGCCGTTCCTGAGGCTGTGGGTCGACCACAGCCGGACCGTCACGCTTTCCGCGTTGGACAGTCTGCGCCAGGAGCAGGATTGGGTACTGTTGCGGGACTTCATTCGCCGCTACGGCCGCGATCTGTTCCATGCCCGCTTCATGACGCTGGCTAACCTGCGAGGCATCCTGCATCGGGGCGTGGGCGACTATCTCCGCTACTTAAGCGCCAACCCCGACCCGCTGCAACCGATCCGCCTGGTGGAGGACCTCGACGCCGGCGCCTATCCTCACGAGCAAGCGATCCGGTTATTGCGAGTCGCGTTGGCGGCGGTGGTGGAGAACTACGAGGAGTACAAGGACTACAACACCACGACGAGTTACTCGGACTACGGCGACAACCTGTATCGGCTGCTGGAATTTTTGCGGCTGAAGGTCGGCTACGAGCGGCACGTGTGGCAGCTGAGGCCGCTCATGGTGGTGCACGAAGTGCTGGCGCGGGCCGGCAAGACGGAGGCCGCCCTGTTGTGGGAAGCGGAGTTCGCCCGCTTGACCGAGCCGCTGGCGGAGCAACAGTTGCAGGCATTGGCCCGGCTGGAACAGGAGCATGGCATGAGGCTGCGCACGGTGGCCGACCGCCTGCACGAACGCTTCGTGCAGGCGCTGCGGTTGGACCGCCTATGCGCCGCCATTAAGCCGGTCATGGCGGAAGCGAAGACGCCCGGAGGGGGGCCGATGTTTGCCCGCTTCCGGGAGGAACTCCGCCAACTGAGTGCCACTCCCGCCGGCGTGGGGCTCGACGTGCCTTCTTGGCTTCGCCGCCTCGAAGCCGAGGTACAGCGTGCCCGCCTGGAGCAGACAGCCATCGTCACCTTGGCCGAGGAGCGTTTCCGTCTGCCCAGTGTGCCGGTCTCCTGGGACGACCTGCATCGCCAATTAGCGACCTGGGAGCACGAGTTATGATGCCGCGCCTCCCTGTCCCGTTGCTGGAGCTGATGTGGCCGCCGGTGAACGGCGATGGCAGGGAGTTGTAAAATAAGGGTGGTCATGGCTCGCTGCCGGGTCCGAGGCGGTTCATGGTCTACCTGTCGCGGATTTACACACGAAGCGGTGACAGCGGCGAAACCGGCCTGGGGGACGGCCGGCGGGTTCCCAAGGACCACCCGCGGGTCGAAGCCTACGGCACCGTGGATGAGCTGAACGCGGTGCTCGGCTGGTTGCTGGCTCAAGCCCCGGAGATGGCGGAAGCGGCGCTGCTGCGCAGCATCCAGAATGATCTGTTCGACGTCGGTGCCGACCTGTGCGTTCCTGAAGCACCCTCCGCAGCCAACCGACTGCGGGTACGGCCCGAACAGGTCGCCCGGCTGGAAGCGGCCATCGATCGGCTGAATGCTCCGTTGCCGGCGTTGGCCAGCTTCGTGCTCCCCGGGGGAAACGTGGCGGCGGCGGCTTGCCACCTGGCCCGCACGGTGTGCCGGCGGGCCGAACGGGCGGTCGTCACCCTGATGCGGCAGGAACCTGTCAATTCGCAGGTGTTGATCTACCTGAACCGGCTGTCGGACCTGTTGTTTGTCCTGGCCCGGGTGCTCAATGATCACGGGGTCCGGGACGTTCTCTGGGTCCCCGGTCAAAACCAGTGACAAGAGGTCGTCATGCGCGTCCTCCTGTTGGCCGACATTCACGCCAATTGGCCGGCGCTGCAAGCCATCCGGGAGCGCTACGACGTGTGCATCTGTCTTGGGGACCTGGTGGACTATGCCCTCGAGCCAAGCCCCTGTCTTGAATGGCTGCGGCGTGAGGCCCGTTACAGCATCCGGGGCAACCACGACCATGACACGGTCCAGAACGTCCGCGTCCCGGAGGGCGGCGGGTTCCGCTACCTGACCGCGGTGACGCGGCCGGTGACGCGGCAACGGCTCAGCCCGGAGGATTTTCGCTATTTGGCGGAACTGCCCGTCTCGCAGATGGTGACGCTGCAACGGCACCGCTTTCTCCTGGTGCATGCCACGCCGCGCGATCCGCTCGATGAGTGGGCACCCAATGATCCCGCCTTTTGGGAGGAATGTCTGGACGGGGTCGATGCCGACGTCATCTGCGTGGGCCATACGCATCAGCCGTACATCTTGACGGTGCGGGACAAGCTGGTGATCAACCCGGGGAGTGTGGGTTTGCCGCGGGACGGGGATCCTCGGGCCTCGTATGCGGTGATCGAGAATTCGCGGGTGCAGCTCCACCGGGTAGAGTATCCTGTCGACGAGACGATCCGCGTCATCGAGGAGGGGCCGCTGCCCGACGACGCCAAGGCGATGCTGGCCCAGGTGCTGCGGACCGGGGGCCGGCTGACGAGTGAGCCGAAGCCGCAGGGATCATCCAAGCCAGGGAACGGACCATGAGCCACGCACCGATCGCGCCGGCGCCGACCGGCTTCGTCGAGGAAGTCGAACTGCAAGGTCACATCATCGACTCGTTGCTGTTGCCGAAAGTTCTGGATGAGATCCTCACCCGCGGCGGTTCGTATGTGCTGAAGGACATCCGCATTGGCCAGCGGCAGCAAGACCCCAGCTATGCCCGCATCCAGGTGCAGGCCGCGTCCGAGCGGGCGTTGGCGGAAATCCTCAACGTCATCCACGACCACGGTGCCACGCCGGTCGCCACGCACGACTGCCGAGTTGTCGAGGCCGATATGGACGGGGCCTTTCCCGAGGGTTTTTACAGCACAACCAACTACCGGACGCAGGTGCGGTTGAACGGGGAATGGATCGACGTCGAGGACCAGGAGATGGACTGCGGCATCCTGGTCGATCCCGAAGCCCGAACGGCCCGCTGCGTGCCGATGGCGGAGGTGCGCCAAGGGGACCGGATCGTGGTTGGCCGGCAGGGCCTGCGCGTCTTCCCCGCCGAGTCGGCGCATCGCCAGAACCTTTTTGAGTTCATGGCCAGCCCGGTGTCGAGCGAGAAGCCGAAAGGGGTGACGGTCCGGGAAATTGCTGCGGCCATGCGCCGCTGCCGCGCTGCGGGGGACAAGATTTTGGCTGTCCTCGGCCCGGCCGTGGTCCACACCGGGGCGGTGGAGCACGTCTGCCGGTTGATCCGCGGCGGCTTTCTGGACGTGCTCTTCGCCGGCAACGCCCTGGCAAGCCACGACATCGAGCAGGCGCTCTACGGCACCAGCCTGGGGGTGTGTCTGGATCGCGGCCTGCCGGCGGAGGAGGGCCACGAACACCACCTGCGAGCCATCAACACCATTCGCCGGCTCGGCTCGATCCGGGCGGCGGTGGAACGCGGCCTGCTGCGGAGCGGCATCATGTATGAATGCATCCGCCGCGGGATTCCCTTCGTTCTGGCCGGCAGTATCCGCGATGATGGACCGCTTCCCGACGTCATTACCGACATTCTGGAGGCCCAACGGGCCATGCGGCGACACGTCCGAGGCGTCGGCTTCGCCCTGATGGTGGCCACCATGTTACACTCGATCGCCACCGGCAACCTGCTCCCCGCCTGGGTGCGCGTCGCCTGCGTCGACATCAACCCCGCCACCGTGACGAAGCTGGTCGATCGCGGCAGCATCCAGACGGTCGGCATCGTCACCGACGCGGAGCCGTTCTTGCGCGTCCTGGTGGCCGAGCTGGGGTTGAGCAGCTGAAGGTGGTCCTGGCGGCTTGGCCGCCGCCAGGACCGCGCCAGTGGCATGCGAGGTCTGCCGGCAGGCCGCGACAGGAGGTGCCTCATGCGGCAACCACGGATCCTGATGTGCCCGCCTAACTACTACGGCATCGAATACGAGATCAATCCGTGGATGAGCCGTTCCCGCGGCAGCGTGGCCAGCGAGGCGCGGCAACAGTGGCAGGCGCTTCATGACATTCTCGTCAGCCTGGGGGTGACGGTCGAGCTGCTGCCGCCCCAGCCCGGCTTGCCCGACCTTGTGTTCACCGCCAACGCCGGCCTGGTCTTCCGGCAACGTTTTTTCAGCTCCCGCTTCCGTCACGACGTCCGCGCCCGCGAGTCACCGCATTTCGAAGCCTGGTTTGCAGCCCACGGCTTCACCGTCGAGCACCTCCCCGAGGGCGTTTACTTCGAGGGGGCGGGCGATGCCCTCTTCTGTGGCCCGACGCTCTTCGCCGGCTACCGCATTCGCAGCGACGTGCGCGGCCACCAGCACATCGCCCAGGCCATCGGGAAGCAGGTCTTGCCGGTCGAATTGGTCAATCCCCGCTTTTACCATCTCGATACCTGCTTCTGCCCCTTGGCACCCGGCGAAGCCATCTGGTTCCCGGAGGCCTTTGACGCCTACGGCCGAAAAGTCCTTCAAGCGCACATCCCCCGGCTGTTGACGGTTTCCGAGGCCGAGGCGCACCGGTTTGGCTGCAATGCCGTGGTCGTGGGCCGGACCGTGATCCACAACACCGGTTGCGAGCGGATGGCGGAAGAGTTGCAGCGCTGGGGCTATCGGTCGATCGCCACTCCGCTCGACGAGTTTCTCAAAGCGGGCGGCAGTGCCAAATGCCTGACGCTGCGACTGGACGGGGAGGAGGCGGCGGTCTGGGACTAGGCGCTGAGCGGGCAAGCGGGTTGCCGCTGCTCTGGTGCGGCTTAAGTTAACGGCGGTTCCGCCTGCTGACCGCGCCTCCGCCGGAGCCGCGAGGGAGTTTGCTCCATGAGTACCCTGCCGAGCCAGCGTCGCCGCCGTCGCCGGTCGGCCGCTGCCCGCGCCAGCTGGCACCTCTCCGAGCGCACCGTCGAAGAGCTGACGGGGATGTGCCGACTGCTGGCGGACGAGTGGCGGCTGCGCATCCTGCTGACCCTGGAAGAACACGGCGAGATGCATGTCTCGCGCCTCTGTCAGCTCCTCGGCCAAGCCCAGCCCGCCGTCAGCCATCACCTCACCCGCCTGCGCTTGGCCGGGCTGGTCGTCTTCCGCCGTCAGGGCAAGCACAACTATTACCGCTCCGACTGGCGGCCGATCCGCGGCCTATTGGACCAACTGTTCGTCGACCTCGGCAATGGGAGTCGCCGGCTTCGCTTGGGCCGCCTCGTCCTGAGTTACCAGCGGTCATGATGGGTTTTGGTGGCTCGGGGAACCTGCCGGGCCTCATGGAGCCTGGCGTGGCGCCACCGGGCCGTGATTGCCCGGCCCGGGCGGCCACGCCCGGGCCGGCTTTTCGGCCCCTCGCCGGCCTTTTAGAATGGCGGCATTCCACGCTGCTGACGGTTCGCATACCCCCACGGAGGTTCCGCGATGTCCACGGGCGCTGCCGCCAACATCACCAGCGTCTTGCGGGAAAGCCGTGTCTTCCCCCCGCCGCCCGACTTCGCCGCCCAGGCCCACGTGCGCAGCCTCGCTGAGTACGAAGGTCTTTGGCAACAAGCACGCGACGATCCCGAGGGCTTTTGGGCGACCCAGGCCGAAACGCTGCATTGGTTCCGCAAGTGGGATCGCGTGCTGGTCTGGAACGAACCGCACGCCCAATGGTTTGTTGGTGGCCAGCTCAATGCTAGTTACAACTGCCTCGACCGCCACTTGGCCGGGCCGCGACGCAACAAGGCAGCGATCATCTGGGAGGGCGAGCCGGGCGATACCCGAGTCCTCCGTTATCAGGACCTGCACCGCGAGGTCTGCCGTTTCGCCAACGTCCTGAAGCGGCTGGGGATCCGACCGGGGGACCGAGTCACCATCTACATGCCGATGGTCCCGGAGTTGGCCATCGCCATGCTGGCCTGCGCCCGCATTGGGGCGACGCACAGCATCGTCTTCGGGGGGTTCAGTGCCGACGCCGTTGCCGACCGCAATAACGATGCCCAGGCCCGACTCATCATCACTGCCGACGGCGGCTGGCGCCGTGGCAAGGTCGTTCCGTTGAAACAGAACGTCGATGCCGCCCTCGCCAAGTCCCCCACGGTGGAAAAATGCATCGTCTTCAATCGCTGCCAGCAGCCAATCGAGATGAGACCGGGCCGGGACTTCTGGTGGCACGAGTTGATGGCCGACGCGCCCGCCGACTGCCCTGCCACACCGCTGGAGAGCGAACATCCGCTCTTCATCCTCTACACCAGCGGCTCGACCGGCAAACCCAAAGGGGTCCTCCATTCCACCGCCGGCTATCTGCTGGGGGTGTCTTACAGCCACAAACTGGTCTTCGACCTGAAGGAGGAAGACACCTACTGGTGCACGGCCGACATCGGCTGGGTCACGGGACACAGCTACGTCATCTACGGGCCGTTAGCCAATGGGGCCACCTCTCTGATGTACGAAGGGGCCCCCAACCATCCGCGGGAGGACCGCTTCTGGAGCATCATCGAGAAATATCGCGTTTCCATCTTTTACACGGCGCCCACCGCCATCCGCGCCTTCATCAAGTGGGGCGACCATTGGCCCAAGGCCCACGACCTCTCCAGCCTCCGCCTGCTGGGGACCGTCGGCGAACCCATCAACCCCGAAGCCTGGATCTGGTATCACGAGGTCGTCGGCGGCCGCCGGTGCCCCATCGTCGATACCTGGTGGCAGACGGAGACCGGCATGATCCTGATTGCCCCTTTACCGGGTGCGATTCCGACCAAGCCGGGCTCGGCCACCCGGCCGCTGCCCGGCGTCGTCGCCGAGGTTGTCGATCGCCAGGGCCAGCCGGTGCCGCCCAACACCGGCGGCTTATTGGTCATCCAGAAACCCTGGCCATCGATGCTCCGCACCATCTTCGGCGACGACGAACGCTATCGCCAGCAATACTGGAGCCAAGTCCCCCACGTCTACTTCACTGCCGACGGCGCCCGTAAGGACGAAGACGGCTACTTCTGGATCATGGGACGGGTGGACGACGTGCTTAACGTGGCCGGCCACCGGCTCAGCACCATGGAGATCGAAAGTGCCTTGGTGCATCACCCCAAGGTGGCCGAGGCCGCGGTGGTCGGTAAGCCCGACGAAATCAAAGGCGAAGGGATTGCCTGCTTCGTCACCCTGGTCAGCGGCGTGACACCAAGTGACGAACTTAAACACGAACTGCGCGAGCACGTCGTGCGGGAGATCGGCGCCCTAGCTCGGCCCGACGAAATCCGCTTCACCGACGCCTTGCCCAAGACTCGCTCCGGCAAGATCATGCGCCGGCTGTTACGCGACATCGCCAGCGGCCGTCAAACCACCGGCGACACCACGACCCTCGAAGATTACAGCGTCCTCGCCAAACTCCGCGAGGAGGAAGAAGGATGAAACTGGATCGTCGCATGGCCCTGCGGGGCTTGGCGCATCATCGCATGGCCCTCGGGCTTACTCGGGGCGGTCCCGGTGTGCAAAACCCCCGGCCTTCGGGGCATGGCGCGGCGTCGCATGGCCCTTCGGGGCATGGCCCGGCGTCGGATTGCCCACCCCCCGGTAGGATGGTAGGATAACCTCATATGTGGCGCCGTCGCCAGGGAGAGGTGGCTGAGTGGCCGAAAGCACCGCTTTGCTAAAGCGGCGTGGGGGTCAAACCCCACCGCGGGTTCGAATCCCGCCCTCTCCGCTAAGCATGTCATGGTCCGGCAGCAAGTCGCATCGAGCGGCACGAGCACCAGCTCACCGCCGGTCAGGCATCGCGACTAAGTCGCCGTCCTCAGCCTTGACCGGCCCACGGCCTGTTGCCGGGGTTGATGGATAACCTGATTCGCACCAAGATCGGCAACGGCGCCCCGGCCCCCAGGCGGTTTGGCTGCTACTTGAGCTCCCCTTTGTCGCACCGCTGCCAGAATTTCGCCGCCGGCCACGCCTTGTCTCCCCGCCAATCAATGCCGATCGTTTTCAGGCTGGGCATGGCCCGGATCATGTCCAAGCCCTTGACGATGGTCTTCGGCGTGAAGCGCAAGTCCTGGAGCTTTGGCTCCGTCAGCGGCGTCAGGTCCGTCACCTGGGTGCTGGAGCAGTACAGCGTGGTCAGCGGGAGACCCTTCAGCATCGTCAGGTTCCCAACCCTGGGACAGTGTTCCACGTCATGGACCGTTACAGGCAGTCCCCACCCGGCACGAGATCGGGACGGTCGCAAACACGGGCCGGAGAAATCGAAGCCCCGCCATCCGCAGCCCAGCCCACATCGGCGCCCCGGTCCCGCCCGGTCTTCTCGATCGGCGCCCGGCACAACTCCAGGAGCTAATCCCGGGCCTGCGGCGCATCTTTCCCGAACCTCGGCACGGTTCCATCGGCCAGCGCGAACCCTTGACGCCGCGTGAACACTCCTGCCAGCACCAGCACCCTCGCCTCTTTCTGGGCCGGAAGACGCGGCATCACCATCACCAAGTCCTTGACTGGCGCACCATGCGGCCACGGCTTCGTCCACGCCTCCACATCTGGCCCGCGTCATTTCAGCAACGCCATGAACCCGGTCTGATCGAAATGATGATCGCCGGGCAACGCCTCGGTGAGCCCGTCGCGCGAGCTGACGACAAAAAAGATGCCATCGGTCAGCGACCCTTCCGCGTCGGGCCAGGCCGCGCCTCGTAAGCCTGAAACCTTGACAGTGTCCGGGTCAGCCAGGCCCTGTTAACGATTCCAAGGCGCCGCGGGCACAGCAGACCGAGGAGGAGATGGACATGCCCGGCCAAAATCTGTCTTGGGTTTTTCCGGAGCAAGACTGCGCGGCGGACACAAGGAGGTTTCGCGTGCTCATGGCCTAGCGAGATCGATCCACCTGGGATTCCCATCCGCGACCTTGGCAGCCGGAGCGGCAGCTTCGTCAACTGCCGTCCCGATCGGGCAAAGGGCCAGATGGAAACGCGATTGCGACGGCACGTTGGGCGGGTCGATCAGCCTCGGGGATGAAACTGCTGGTGGATCGCCTTGAGGCGATTGCGGTCCACATGGGTGTAGTGCTGCGTCGTGCGGATGCTGGCGTGTCCCAGAAGCTCCTGCACGGTGCGCAGGTCGGCACCACCGGCAAGCAAGTGGGTAGCGAAACTGTGCCGCAAGGTATGCGGGCTGACACGGGCGTTCAGGCCGGCTCGGCGAACGTACTTCTTCACCAACGCCCAGAGCATTTCCCGGCTCAGGGGCTTGCCGCCGCGGCTAACGAACACATGAGGCACGTCCGGATTAGCGCGGATGAGTTCCGGCCGCTGCCCCAAGAGATACTCGCGCAGGGCCTGGATCGCCGGCCGACCCAACGGCACTACTCGTTGTTTACGCCCTTTGCCCGTGCACTTGCAGAAACCTGACTCCAGGTGCAGGTCCGCCATGAGCAGGCCGACGACTTCGGAGGCGCGGCTGCCGGTGGCGTAGAGGGTTTCGAGGAGGGCACGGTCGCGAAGGAAGAAACGGTCGGTCGGCTGAGGGGCCGCCAGCAGCTTTTCCACGCTTTCCGGACTGAGTACCTGCGGGATCCGCTCCCAGAGTGCCGGGGCGCTCAACAGTTCCACCGCGCTCTGTTGCACGCGCTCCTCCAGGCGGAGGAAGCGGTAGAACATCTTCAACGCCACCAAATGTCGGGCACAGCTCGACGGTGCCAGCTGTTCGTCCCGTAGGTGGCTGATGTATTGGCTCAACTCTCGAACGGTCGGCGCCAGGTAGTTAGGCAAGCCGCCGCTGGCCACCCATTGGGCGAAGCGGTCGAGGTCCCGACCGTAAGCCAGCACCGTGTTGGCCGACAGTCCCCGCTCCGCCTGCAAGTAATGGCGGAACGCCACGATGTCGTCGGTCAGTTCGGCGTAACGGCGGGCAGCGTCGGACGGCATGGGTACGGTCCTCCTTGACACCTTCGTCGGCCGAAAATCGGCCAAACCTTGCCGATTTTCCGTGGGCACGACGCACGTCCTTGGGCTGTCGGCTGTTTACAGCGGCACCCTCGGTGCGGCAAGCCCAACCGTCAGCAGATGCGCGGCAACGGCGCCCCGGTCGGCTCGTCCAGCACCCGCAGCGTGCCGAGCGAACCACGGAGCAAGACGTGCGGCGGGCTGGCGGCCGTCACCTCCCCCACCAGCGCCGCCTCCGCTCCCAGCGGATGGCGGCGGAGGACCGCCAGCGCTCGCGAGGCATCGGCCTCGGCCACGACGGCAAGAAGCTTTCCTTCGTTGGCCACGTACAACGGGTCAATCCCGAGGATTTCGCAGGCGCCCCGGACGGCTTCGTGGATGGGCACAGCGGCTTCGTCGAGTACCAAGCTGACGCCGGCCGCCTCGGCGATTTCGTGCAAGACCGCCGCCACGCCGCCGCGGGTGGCATCCCGCAAAAAGTGGATGTCGATCCCCTCCGCCACCAGGGCCGCCACCAGTCCGTGCAACGCCGCGGTGTCGCTGGAGACCGCCGTTCCCAACCCCAGTCCTTCCCGGGCGGCGAGCACCGCGATGCCGTGGTCGCCGACGGCACCGCTCAGCACCAGGCGATCGCTTGGCCGAACGCGATGAGTCCCCCAATCGCACCCAGGAAGTTGGCGGCCAATGCCGGTCGTCGTCAAGAAGAGTTGATCCGCGGCACCGCGTGGCACCACTTTGGTGTCGCCAGCGACGACCAGGATCCCTGCCGATCGAGCCGCGTCGCGGATGCTGCCGACGACGCGGCGAAGAGTCTCCAACGGCAATCCCTCCTCCAGGATCACGCTCAGGCAGAGGTACAACGGCTCAGCGCCGCAGACCGCCAAGTCATTGATCGTGCCGTGGACGGCGAGCCGGCCGATGTCACCACCTGGGAAAAACAGCGGGCTGACCACGAAACTGTCGGTCGTCACCACGCATCGCTCGCCCACGGGGGGCAGGACCGCGGCATCAGCCAACGGACGGAGGTAATCGTTATCGAAAGCCTCGAGAAACAGTTGTCGGATGAGTCGCCGGGTCAGCCCCGCTCCTTCGCCGTGAGCCAAGAGGATGCGGTCGCCGGTGGTGTGGGGCAAGGGACAGCTCAGTCCCCATTCGGCCGGCTCGGTCACGGATGGCCTCCTCTTACGGGGGCCAAGCCGCGGCCATATTTCCAGTAGGCGGCACACGCTCCTTCGGCCGACACCATGGGGGCTCCCAGCGGCCGTTCCGGGGTGCAGCGCGTGCCAAAGGCGGGACACTCGTCGGGCCGGATGAGGCCCTGGAGGACGGCGCCGCTGCGACACTCGCTCGGTTCCGCTGCCGCCGATGTCGCCATTGGAAAGCGCTGGGCTGCGTCGAAATCGCGGTATTCGGCCTTCAGGCGGAGGCCGCCCCGCGGCAGCAGGCCGAGGCCGCGCCACGACCGATCGCAGACTTCGTACACCTCGCTCATGATCCGTCGGGCCGAGCGATTGCCCGAGCGGCGGACCGCTCGGGCATATTGGTTTTCCACCACGGCGCGGCCGCCCTCCAATTGACGCACCGCTCGCAGGATGCCTTCGAGGAGATCGACCGGCTCGAACCCGGTGACGACCACGGGCACGCGGTGGCGACGCACAATTTCTTCGTACTCCTCGAACCCCATAACGGTGCAGACGTGTCCGGGCGCCAGAAACGCCTGCACCCGGTTTCCAGGGGAAGTCAGGATCATTTCTAACGCCGGGGGCACGCGGACGTGGGCCACCAGCAAGGAGAAATTGGTCAGCCGCAGGTGCCGCGCCTGCTGCACGGCCAAGGCCGTCGCCGGAGCGGTGGTCTCGAAGCCGACGGCGAAGAAAACCACCTCGCGGTTGGGGTTTTCCTGGGCCAGTCGCACGGCGTCCAAGGGCGAGTAGACCAGGCGGACGTCGCCTCCTTCGGCGCGGACGTGGAGCAGGTCGGTTCGGCTGCCGGGAACCCGCAGCATGTCGCCAAACGAGCAGAAAATGACCTCCGGCCGACGGGCGATGGCCAGAGCGCGGTCGATCTCCTCCAGCGGCGTCACGCACACCGGACAGCCGGGGCCGTGAACCAGCCGCAGGGAAGTCGGCACCAGCCGGTCGATGCCGCTGCGCAGCAGGGTGTGCGTCTGCCCGCCGCAGACCTCCATCAAGGTCCAGGGACGGCTGACCAGGCGGTTGAGCCGGTCGAGCAGGCGGCGAGCGAGGTGCGGTTGGCGGTACTCGTCGACATATTTCACGTTATTTCCCCCTCCCCCGCGTCCTCTGCCGCCAACTGGTCAAGGAGTCGCCGGGCCTCATCCGCATCGATTCGACTGATGGCGACACCGGCGTGGACGATCACGTAATCGCCGGCCTGGGCTTCGGGGACACACGCCAAGCAGACCTTGCGCCGCAGCCCGGCAAATTCGACAACGCCGTAGCGAAACTCGTCGCTCGGATCGATGTCGACGACTCGACCGGGAACGCCCAGGCACATCATGGGCCTCCGTCACCGAGGTGAAGTCGGTTGCAGCAGACAGGTGGCCAGCTGCCCTGCCGCTAACCCCCCGTCGCCCGGCGGAATCATTCGGGGCCAATAAACTGACCGGCCGGCGTCGCGTAGCAGGGCCACGGTCCGCTCCAACAACAACCGATTCTGAAAACAGCCACCGCCGAGGACCACGTCCCATCCTGGCAGTGTCTCAGACTCCGCCTTGGCCCAGCCGGCCAAGGCGGCATGAAAGGCACCCGCCATGGCGCCCACGTCCCGGCCCGCTTTCCAATCCTCAAGCATCGCGCGGAGCATGGGCCGCCAGTCTCCCGCGGACACACGGTACCACTCCGGGGCATCCGGGGCAGCGACGGCCTCGAGGGCGATCGCTGCCTCCCCCTCATAGCTGACCTCTCGGATTCCCAGGAGCAGCGCCGCGATGCCATCGAACAACCGGCCGACGCTCGTCGTCGCGGGGGTTTGCAGCCGGCGTCGGATCATGGCGGCGAGGAGGTGAGCTTCCTGTTGTGACAAGCCCAGCGCATCGAGCAGTTCCGTGTGCTGCCGAAGCCCGTCCTCCCCGAGACACTCGTAGAGCAAGCCGAAGGCGGTGCGATTGGGGTGGCGGATGGCCGCCTCGCCGCCGGGGAGCGGGAAAGGTCGAAGCGACGCTCGGCGAAGCCAGCCCTCAGCCGAGCGTGCCAAGACCTCCCCACCCCAGACCGTGCCGTCGGGGCCGTAGCCTGTGCCATCCCAGGTAAAGGCGAGCACGGGTCGGCCAAACAGTCCATGCTCGGTCACGCACGCTGCGGCGTGGGCGTGATGATGCTGCACGGCGACCACCGGCCGACCCTGGGTGTGGGCCCAGCGCGTGGTGAAATAATCGGGGTGCAAGTCGCAGACGATGGTCGCCGCTTCGAAATGATACAAGAGGCCCCAATCGCGAACCGCTCCTTGGAAGGCGACCCGCGTGGCCACATCGTCCATGTCGCCCAGGTGTGGTGCCAGCACGGCCTGGTGTCCCGTCCACGCCGCCAAAGCCACCTTCTGATGCCCACCCGTCGCCAGGCACGGTGGTGCCCCGGCCTGCGTTGCCCGGCGCTCCAGGAATGGCAACGGCCACGGCGCAAAACCCCGCGCCAGCCGAAATACCATCGGCTCCCCCGCCATCAACCTCAGGACTGAGTCATCCGCCCGGCGAACGATCGGCCGATCGTGTACCAGAAAGGCGTCGGCGATGCCGGCCAGGTCGCGGATGGCGGCGTGCTCGTCGATGACGATCGGCTCGCCGCCGCGGTTGCCGCTGGTGGCGATCACGGGCACGCCCACTTCGGCCAGAAGGAGATGATGGAGCGGCGTCGTCGGCAGGAAAAGTCCCACGCTTCGCAGGCCCGGAGCGACGTTGGGCGCCAGGCGATCACCGGGCCGAGCCGTCACCAGCACGATCGGGTTTTCGGGCGAGGTCAGCCAGCGACGCTCGGTGTCGGTGAGACAGGCCAATTCTTCCGCCTCGGCCAGGCTGCTGACCATCACCGCGAAGGGTTTGCCGGGACGCTGCTTTCGCTGCCGCAGGCGCCCGACTGCGGCGGCATCGTCGGCCCGGACCAGGAGCTGGAAGCCGCCCAATCCCTTCAGGGCGACAATACGCCCTGCCCGCAGCAACGCCGCCGCGGCCTTGACGGCCTCGTCCGTCCCAGCGAGCACTCGTCCCGCGCTGTCCCAAAGCGCTAGACGCGGACCGCACGCCGGGCAGGCATTCGGCTCGGCATGAAACCGGCGATCAGCGGGGGAATGGTACTCCGTCGCGCACGGAGGACAGAGCGTAAAGCCCCGCATCGATGTAGCCGACCGGTCATAAGGAAGCCGTTCGATTATCGTGTAGCGCGGCCCACACTCGATGCAGCTGGTAAACGGATAGTGACGGCGGCGATTATCGGCAGCGAAAACCTCCGCCCGGCACGCGGGGCACGTTGCCCGGTCCGGCGGTACGCGGACCGCCGGCGCCGCCGGCGGTCCGCTCGGTACGATCTCGAAGCCTACACGCCCGGTCGGCTCCACAGGCGTCACCGAGACTTCATCCATCACCGCGCCTGCGGGGGCCTCCGTCGTCAGGCGATTCTGAAATTCGCTCAGCAACGCCCCTGGCCCTTCGACCTCGATGACCACTCCCTCGGCAACGTTGCGGACACCCCCCGCCAGCCCGAGGCTCATGGCCAGCCGGCAAACGTAAGGCCGAAAGCCCACGCCCTGCACCCGGCCTCGGACGACGAGGCGTCGCGCCGCACGGCCGGCACCGGTGCGGTGAACGTGCGTCAGCAGGAAGTGATACCAAGCCTCCAGACCGGACCCTGTCCGGGCCGACAGCTCGAACACCTGAGCCTGGGGGGCGATACCCCGGATGTTGGCCCAAGCCTCTTCCCGATGGAAACCCACGACATCGGCGAGGTCGATTTTCGAGATCACGACCGCCTGGGCAGTCTTAAAGATGACGGGATACTTCAGTGGCTTGTCCTCGCCTTCGGTGACCGACATCACGACGATGCGCAAGTCCTCGCCCAGATCGTAAGCGGCGGGACAAACCAGGTTGCCGACGTTTTCGATCACCAGCAAGTCGAGGGGGGTGGGAGCAAGCTCGGCGAAGGCGTGGGCGATCATGCCGGCTTCGAGATGGCAGATACTCCCGGTGGTCAGCTGCACGGTGAGGGCGCCGCTGCGAGCGAGGCGGCGAGCGTCACGGTCGGTGGCCAGATCGCCGACGATGACCGCGGCACGCAGCCGGTCGCCAAGATCGCGCAACGTCCGCTCGATCAGTTCGGTCTTTCCCGAGCCGGGAGCCGACACGACGTTCAACACCAGGACGCCCCGGCGGCGAAATTCTCGGCGATTTTCTGCCGCCCGCTCGGCATTCCGTCCCAGGACGGCCCGCTCAATGGTCAGCACGCGCGGGACCGCGGACGTCGCCGTCCCAGGTCCGGGCACGCTTACCTCGGCGCTCACCTAGACGATCTCCAATTGGGCGATTTCCAGCTCCCACCCTTGACGCACGTCCGCTGAAAGCTGCCCACAATCGGGGCATTCGTAAAAGGAGGTGCTGGGGGCGAACTCGCGTTGGCAATGGGCGCACCAGCACCGCACCGGGACGGAGTCGATGAGCAGCTCGGCGGCGGCGGTTGGCGTGCCGCCGGCCGCCGCCGCGAAAGCCAGCCGCAGTGCGTCCGGGCAAACACCCGACAATTCACCGACGCGCAATGTCAGCCGGCAGATTTGTCGCGCGCCGTGGGCTTGAGCGTGTTCGCTGGCGATGGTCAGGATTTCCTGCATGACACTTAGTTCATGCATGGTACATTTCGGATAGAGCCGAAGGTCTCCGTGGGCGAGCAGGCGGGGAGGCACCGCAAGTGAAAAGTCATGCCGTCACTAATCATTGTACTGCGGCATGGGCTCCGCGTGGCTGGCGAGCCGCGTTTGACATCCTGGTGGCCGTTTTCGCGGCGCTCGCGCTCGCAGCGGGGGACGTGAATCTCCAGGCGAGTATTCTTGCCCGCCGGCCGCTGCCCCCAGACTCGGCGGCGGCCGGCGTCCCACCGACCGGTGAGATGCCGTCGGCGAGCCCCAACGACATTGAAGACCGGATCGAGTCCGCCGTGCTTCGGAGGCCCTCTACCCACGGACAGGCTTTGGCTCGCCCGGTTGTCCGCCATGTGTACCGGGGCTAAGACCGCGCGAACCGCCACCTTCACGGAAAAAGGGATGACAACCTTCTCGGTTTGGGGCATAATCGTGAAGCATCGACTTTTCCCCAGATATCCGACGAGGATTGAGCCATGAGGTACATACTGGCCGCGTTGATTGTCTCCGCCTGGGGGGCGCTCCTTATTCCGGCGGCAGCCAAGGACGGCGAACCGACCACTCCCATGGAGGCGTTGCAGAATTTTCACGACTTCATCGGCACCTGGAACGGCAGCGGCGCCCCAGACAGGGCCAAGGTCGCCACCAAAGAGGTGTGGAAGGAGACCATCGACTGGAGCTGGCGCTTCAAGGGCAAGGACGTCTGGTTGTCCATGACCGTCACCAATGGAAAAATCCTCAAGAGCGGTGAACTCCGCTATCTCCCCGACAAGAAGGTCTACCAGCTGATCGCCACCGATACTCAGGGAAACAAGAAGACCTACGAAGGAACCTTCAAGAACGGATACCTGACGCTCGATTGGACAGACCCGGCGACCAAGGCGGTCCAGCGCATCACCATGAACACGGCGGCTGAGGGGATCCGCTTCGTCTATAAGACTTCGCATTCCACCGGCGGCACGCTCTTCACCCGCGACTTCCAAGTTGCTGCCACGAAAGAAGGGGAGAGTCTGGCAACCGCCGCCAAGAAGG
The DNA here is from genome assembly GCA_025055215.1 of Gemmataceae bacterium. Taxonomy (GTDB): domain Bacteria; phylum Planctomycetota; class Planctomycetia; order Gemmatales; family Gemmataceae; genus JANWYO01. The sequence goes on along the minus strand of JANWYO010000304.1, from coordinate 11,609 downwards.
CTGAATGTGTCGTCAGCGGCGGGCTGGGGACCAGCACCGTAACTTACAAGGGCCAGACCTACTACGTGTGTTGTTCCGGTTGTCGCGATGCCTTTAACGAGGATCCGGAAAAGTACATTCGCGAATTCGAGGCCAAGAAGAAAGCCGGAAAGTGATGGCCGGCGGGTCCGGGTCTGCTGGCGACACCGAGGCCCGCTTCCCTCGTTGATCCCACGGTGGGCTCCTCGCCCACTCTCAGCCGGCCGAGCTGATCGGAGAAAAAGCCCAGACGCTGCCACCCTCGGTGTGATTTCGGGGCGGGTCGCTCCCGGCGAGCACCGCCCCGACCCGATGCGCGCGGGCCGGGATCACATCTTCGTCTGCACGGCGTGGAACAGGTCGGCTAACTTGACCCCCAACCCAAGCGAAATCCGATACAGCGTCTCGATGGATGCCGAGTTTTTTCCCAGCTCGATCTGGGACAGGTAACCCAGCGACAAGCCAGTGCGATCCGAGAGTTGGGCGAGGGTCAGACCGAGGGCCTTGCGGCGTTCCCGGATGGTGGCGCCCAGGGTTTCGCGGAGAGCTTCTTCCGACAGGCGCAGCAAGCCCTTCTCTTCCAGGCAGCGAACGACCACGCGCCGCAGGTGCTCGATTTGGAACGGCTTCGTGATGTAATCGTGGGCGTGGGCCCGGAGGCAACTCAGCGCACTATCCACCGACGGGTAAGCCGTGACGACGATGATGCTGGCATCGGGTTGGTATTGTTTCACCCAGGCCAGGAGTTGGTCCGAGTTCAAGCCGGGCACCACGTAGTCGAGGATGATAACGTGGTAGCCGGCTGGGTTTTGCAGCGCTGACTCCATCTGGCCCGGGTCTGAGACCGTATCGACGCCGAAATCCTCCTCGGCCAGGGTCGATTGGATAAGCCGACAGACGGCCGGGTCGTCGTCCAACACCAGGATGCGGATGTGGGCGGTGGAGTGCCAGCCGCCGGGGTCTTTATCGCGGGTCAGGGCGGTCGGCATGGGACAAGCTCCGATTATAAGGGGTCTACGAAGCGGGGCGTGTGATTCCTAAGGTTGTTCGGGCCAGGGGGAGCAGCACGCAAACCAGGGTGCCGCCCTCGGAGTTGTCCTCCAGCCGCAGGCCACCTCCGCAGCTAAGGACAATCCGGGCCACGATCGCCAACCCCAACCCGAGATGGCGGGGCTTGGTGGTGACCAGCGGCTGCACCAGCAGCCGCGGTCGGACAGCTGCATTCAAACCCGTCCCGGTGTCGCGAATGGCTAACTCTACGTAACGACCCGGAACCGGGCGGCCAAACCAGGCCCAGCGATCTTGCTGGCCCAACTCCAGGGCCCGGGCCGAGACGTTAATCTCTCCCACGTCTCGGAGCGCGTCGCGGGCATTTTCGAGCAGTTGACCTAGGAGCAGCCGCAGGGCATCGGGGTGGATCGCCGCCAGCGGGAGTGTTGCCGGCACGCTCCAGTGCAGCCGCGCTTGCGGCCCCAGGAGGGGTCGGACGGTCTGCACCTGCTCGGCCACTACCTCGGCAAGCGAGGCGCTGCCCGGCGGGAAGCTGCCACTGCGGGCCAAGTCGTGCAGCTGCTGCGTCAGTCGCGCCCCCTCTTGGCCGGCGCGTAGCACCTCCTTCAGGTACTGGTGGCTGGCCGAGCCGGCCGGGGTCTGGCTCAAGGCCAGCTCGGCGAAGCCGAGAATCCCGGTCAAGACGTTGTCGAAGGCATGGGCCAGCCGCGCGCCGCCCACGGCGGCGTCAGCCAGACGATCCGCAACACGGTCGGCCCTTTCTTGAGGCGTCGGGGTCCACAGTGCGGCCAGGGTCTGGCCCGCCAGCCACAGCGCACGCCGTTGCGGCGGTGTCCAAGAGTCCTCCGACCCGCCCTCCAGCCAAACCAGCCCCTCCCTCCCTACCGCCGTCGCCGCTGCCAGGAGAAACGGGCACCCGTCGGGTGCACGAACCGCCAGCGCCGTGGTTTCGTGCTGCGCCAAGGGCAACAGCCAGGGTTGGTTGACCCAAGGCCACTGCGACGCGGGAGTTTCTGTACGCTCAGCATGGACCCAACAGGTCGGTACGGGGGCAGATCGCATCCACATCCAACCCGCACCGGAGGCACCAAACGCGCAGGCCAACTCCCCAAGAAGGGCCCGCGGTTCGGCGGGCGCTGCCCCATCCGCGACCCATCTTCGTCCAATCCACTCAACGACGCACGCCGATCGGTCGGTCACATGCAAGGGACTCACTCTCACTCGGCCGTGAAAGGGGGGATCACGGAGCCGAATCGTGACGGGATATTCGCGGCTCGTCTAGGCGCTTGTCTTGTTCGCTTTCAATTTTTATACCGTACCTGAGTCCAAATGCCAACAGAATATTGGGCAAATCGCGAACACTGCGGCTTCGAGGCCAACTCATCCACGCTTTGTCCACGACCACGTTTGCTTCGGCAAATCCGCCGCCGTAACTTTCCCGCAGAGAGTAACTGCCTCAAGGTTCTCCGCCGGGTATTAGAGCGCCAGGCGCCGGTGTTCATCGAAGACCGGATCACTTGCTCCCATGGGATAAACTTGTTGGCGGCGAGTGACCGCGCGACGGACGACCCGGACCTTGGTTAAGTCTTCAATCGGTGATGGCCATGACGATTCCGCCCCTCGACTGGGACTGGTGGACCCGGGCAGCCGAGTATCAGGGCGAGTTGATCATGCCCCGCGGGGCCCTGGGTCGGCTCCTGGAATTGGGCCGACAGCTTTGTGCCGCCCAGCGTACGCTCGCCTGCCGAGCCGAGCCGGCGGCCGTGCTCGTCTTGGCTGCCGACCACGGAATTGCCGCGGAGGGGGTCAGCGCCTACCCCCAAGAAGTAACGGCCCAGATGGTGGTCAACTACCTTCAGGGGACTGCCGCCGTCAACGTGCTGGCGCGCCGGTTGGGTATGCGTGTGGTGGTCGCCGACCTGGGGATGAAAACGCCCGTGTCGGCCCACCACCCGGACTATGTGCCCGACTTGGCCGTGGCCCGGGGAACGGCGAACTTCCTGCACGGACCGGCGATGACGCCTGCCGAGGTCGCCGCCGCCCTGGCGGCCGGGCGACGCATCGTGGCCGAGCGACTCAGCGACGTGCGCGTCCTCGCTCTGGGAGAGATGGGGATCGGCAATACCACCAGTGCCGCCGCTTTGGCGGCGGCACTGACGGGCCAGCCCGCTGAGGCCGTTACGGGCCGCGGCACCGGCCTGGACGACGCCGGCTACCGCCACAAGCTCCATGTGGTGACCCAGGCCGTGCAACGCCACGGTCTGTCGCCGGCGACGCCGCCGTTGTCGGTGCTGGCCGCGGTCGGCGGCTTGGAAATTGCCGGCCTGGTCGGGGCGGCCATCGAAGCCGCCGCTCGACAGATGCTCGTGGTCCTCGATGGCTTCATCAGTTCGGTAGCCGGCTTACTGGCCGTCCGGCTGGAGCCGGCCCTGGCCGGCTACTTGGTCGCCGGCCATCGCAGCCGCGAGCCGGGCCACGCCGTGGTCCTTGAGGCGCTGAAACTACGACCTCTGCTCGAACTTGACATGAGCCTCGGCGAGGGGAGCGGGGCTGTCCTCGCGGTGCATCTCATTCAAAGCGCGGCCGACGTGATGACTCGAATGGCGACCTTCGACGCGGCAGGCGTGAGCCGGCGCTTGGACTCGGCTCCGCGACGTGAGCGAGCCGATCAAATCCGCAGCGATTAACCGAGCAATCGGCGACGGGCGGCGTCGGCTTGGGACGGAAGTTGCCGCTCCCATTCCCGCCGGACTTGGCTGAGGCCATAGGCACACAGCTCAAACTCATCGCTGAGCCGGCGTAGGATCGGGGCTTGCTCGCGGCAAAGCTCGTCGTCTTCGTAAGTGCTGGCGATGTAATAGGACCGCTTTCCCTGCTCGCAATAATCGATGAACCGATCCTTTCGCAGCCCGGAGCGGAACCGCTGGACGGCTTCAGGATAGACCCCGGTCCAGAACAGGGTAAAGTCGCCGATATGGCGGTGGAATTCGCGGTAGGTGCGCCCCTCCCGCGGCAACTCGTTGGCCTCCAGCATCATGTCGGCGACTTCTTCCAGGCGACGCCCCGCCGCGTTCCGCAGCCGGTAAATGGCATCCATGTGGATGAATCGGGTCAGAAGCTCCGAGAGGTAGTCGATCAGGGGTGGGTCCCCGACGCCGAGGGTCGTGAGAAACGCCTGTTCGGTAATGCCGGCGAACAACCGCCGGAGCGGATGATCGGGGCTGACAGAGCGCATCTTTCCTGTCCCTCTCTAGTTCCGCAACCTGCCAGGCCCCGCCTTCCATGACGTGGCCTTCACGGTATTTTAGCGCGGAGTGATCGGCCTGGTCAAACCCAACCAGCGGCGACCTCCATCTGGGAGTGCGGGAGGAGATCGGTTCGCGCTCGGTTGAGGATGGCAGACGCTTGCTGAGCGCTGGCGAGCGTCCATGATTCATCGTTTCCTCGCTGCGTGCCGAGCGAACGCGAAACGATTGATCAACGGGCGCAAAACGAGGCATCGGACGACTCGCGCCGGAAATTCTGTTACTCGCATCTTCCTCACTTTGACGGGTGGTCGGGGTATTCAAGACTAAAATCTTATCTCCGGTTGCGGACCTTAACCCGAGTTCGCCAGCGGACATCAGCGCGCGGCCCAGGCACGCCATTCCTTGTCGAGCCGCTCGGGGCTGATGTTCGCGTACTCCATAGCCTGGGAGAAGGAACGCATCTCTTCGCCCTCTCCAGGCTTAAAACCATTAAGCAGGCTCAGGAAAGTTCCCGCTCCGGGGCCATACGCCAGGAAATCCACCAGACTGGCACGCAGGACCGTGGCCTCGGCGGCGGGAAGTCGACCTTCCCAAACGTCCCGGGCGCTGCGCACCTTCACCAGTTTGCGAACCAAGGCCCGCTCGCTGGCATACGCCGTCGGATTCGCCCGCCATGCCGTCGCCCGGCCAAAGCCCTCCACCAGCCAACCGGGAAGGAGGTCGGTGCGAACCTTGCGCGACAGCAATGCCGTGGCCAATTCATAGCCAGCCGACTGCTCCGCTGTCGGTCCCTTGTCGGGGGCGGGGCCGGCAGCCACATGCGGGAGGTCGCCACTGAGGACCGAGCTGCTGAGATCATCGACCTCGGGGCGGCGCTTCTCAACGCTCCGGACAAACGAGCTGAATTGGAAACGCTCGGGGAAGACATACACGGCGAGCTTCCCCTTCCACAACGGCTCTTGAATCTGGAGAGCCTTGCGCGCCACTGCCAACTGCTTCTCATAGCTCGCTCCCAGGGCATCGAGCTTCTCCTCGGGGAGCGGGGCCACCAGCAACAGGTTGTCGGTCTCCTTGAGGTTGGCTTCCTTGCCCACCACTTTCAGCCAATTGGCCTTGACGCTTTCCTTCTGCCGGGCGAGTTCTTCCGCCGCCTGGTCATTAGCCGCGTATGCCGCCCAAGTCACCAGAGTCACTGCGAACAAACCGACGTTCATCATCGAGCGCATGGCAAGTTCCTCGCACAGGGTGGATCTGTCATGATGCCGGCTCGTGGCGTCGCCGTCCAGGATTTTCCCCTTGGCGAACGCGACCCGTCCGGGGATAGTATGCATGGGTGTCAAGGATCAGACTGGGTCTAAATCAGGAGAGCAAACCATGGTGCGACGAAGGACGTTGCGATGGAGCGTGTTGTTGTTGGCCGGCATGGTCGCGGTCGCCGCCGCCGGCCCGCGCAAGTCCGAGGCAGTCGTCAAGGTGACTGCCAGGGCCATGCCGGAGACGCCCGGCCCGGACGGCACCCAAGTCGTCATCGTAACCTTGTCGATCGAAAAGGGTTGGCACATTTACGCCAACCCCGTCGGCAACGAGACGCTCGCCTCGACGGCCACGGTCGTCGCCATCGACCACACGCCGAAGCCCGAAGTCACCATCGACTATCCCGCCGGCAAGCTCGTCAAGGACAAGGACGTGGGCGACTACCGGACCTACGAAGGGACGGTGCAGATCAAGGCCACCGTCAAGCGCTCGCCGAACGATGCCAAGCCGCTCACGGTCCGCGTGCGCTTCCATGCCTGCGATGATAAGGGATGCCTGCCGCCCGGTGAAGTAACGCTGATGGTGCCGTAAGCGGCAGCGCCAACGTGAAAACGTGAATTGGTTCGCGTCTGCCCGATGGGGGGAGACGCGAACCGCCCCATCGACCGCGACTTGCTCCGAGGAACCTCCATGAGTCCGCACCCGGGTTTCGTCCTCCTCGTCCTCGGTCCGTGGCTGGCCGCCGAGCCCCCCAAGGACCAGCCTCGCCCGACCAACCGCCTGGCCCAGGAAAGCAGCCCCTACCTGCGGCAACACGCCCACAACCCCGTCGACTGGTTTCCTTGGGGCCCCGAAGCATTCGCCAAGGCCAAAAAGGAAAACAAACTCGTCTTCCTCTCCATCGGTTACAGCTCGTGCTATTGGTGCCACGTCATGGAGCGCGAGTCGTTCGCCAATGGCGAAGTCGCCAAGCTCCTGAACCAGTGGTTCGTGTGCATCAAGGTCGATCGCGAAGAGCGGCCAGACATCGACGCCGTGTACATGATGGCGCTGCACGTTCTCGGCCAACGAGGAGGCTGGCCGATGTCGATGTTCCTGACCCCCGACGGCAAGCCGATCATCGGCGGCACCTATTGGCCCCGGGAAGACCGAATGATCGAGGGGGAGACGGTCCGCGGCTTCAAGAGCATCCTGAAGATCGTTCATGAGTTTTGGACCGACCGACCGAAGGAACTTCTGGAGCAGGCCGATCGTCTGGCCGCCGCGACCCGTGAGGCCCTGGCGCGGGAGCGGCCGGCCGCGGTGCCGGTGCCCCTCGACCGCCGCTTGGTCCAGGCTGCCGTCGAGGCGGTGCAGGAGGAATTCGATCCGGTGTACGGTGGCTTCGGCTCGCGGGAGCGCGGCTTTCGCGGCACCAAGTTTCCCCTGCCGCCGTATCTCAACCTCATCCTGGCCGAGGTCCGGCGCTCCAAGTCGCCCGCGCTGACCAAAATCCTGACGGTCACGCTCGACCACATGGCCGCGGGTGGGATCTACGACCAACTCGGCGGCGGGTTCCATCGCTACAGCACCGAGCGCACTTGGACGGTGCCCCATTTCGAGAAGATGCTCTACGACAACGCCCAGCTCGTCGAAGTCTACGCCCAGGCCGCTCAATTGACGCAGCGCCCCAGCTACCGTCGCGTGGTGCGGGAAACGCTCGACTTTGTCCGCCGGGAAATGACCGCCCCGGACGGCGGTTTTTACTCCGCTCTCGATGCGGAAACGGAAGCCCATGAAGGCCGTTTTTACGTGTGGACAGCCAAGGAACTGGACGAGGCCCTCGGCGCGGATGCCGCCCGGTTCCGCCAGGCTTATGGGGCAGCCGGCCCGGCCAATTTCGAAGGGAAGTATCACATCCTGGTGCTGGCACCGACCGGAGCGGAGGGGGATGACTGGGCCGAGCGCGAAAAACGGCACGCCGAACTGGCACCGCTGCGTCGTCGGCTGTTGGCCCTGCGGATGCAGCGCCCCAGGCCGTTCCTCGATACCAAAATCCTGACCGCCTGGAACGGCCAGATGATCGCCGGCTACGCCGTGGCTGGCCAAGCGTTGGGCGAGCCTGGCTACGTCGAGGCCGCCGCTCGCGCCGCCGACTTCATCCTCAGTCGGATGAAAACCAAGGACGGTCGGCTGCGGCGGACCTATGCGGCGCGGCCCGGCCAGCAGGCCGAGGCCCGCTTGAACGGGTATCTCGACGATTATGCCTTTCTCGTGCACGGGTTGCTGGCCCTGCACGACGCGACTGGGCAGGACCGCTGGCTGACCGAGGCGCGGGCCTTGACCGACACCATGATCCGGCTCTTCGCCGACGACAAACAAGGGGGATTCTTTTACACCTCGCACGACCACGAACAGCTGTTTGCTCGTTCCAAAGACCAGCACGACGGTGCCCAGCCTTCGGCCAATAGCCTGGCCGCCCGCAACCTCGTCCGCCTGGCAGTCAAGACAGGCGACGCCAGCTATCGCCGACAGGCCGAGAAGACCTTTCAGGCGTTTGCCGCGACGCTGAGGGACCACCCCAGCAGTCTGCCGGCCTTGGCTGAGGCCTTGGGGCTTTACCTGGATACGGCCCCGCGGCCGTGACGGTCGCCGGGCGGAACCGGCCGTGAGGCGGTGTCGGGGGCCTGCCGGGAGCCGATGACGCATGGCGGAATGGGAAACGCTGATCTTGGCCGAGCTGAGCAAGAGGAGCTACCAACCGCTGAAGCCGAAGGCCTTGGCGCGGAAGCTGGGGGTGCCCGCCGCAGACTACGCCGAGTTCCGCGGGGCAATCAAGCGGCTGGTCCGTGAAGGCCGGGCCGAAATGGGGAAGAACCACACCGTTCGGCCGCGGCAGCCGCACGGCACGGTCGCCGGCATTTTTCGCAAGGTGGGCAGCGGCGCGGGATATGTCCGGCCGCACGTGATCGAGGGCACGGCCCCGCCGGAGATTTTCATTCGAGAGGGGCACTGCCTCGATGCCGTCACGGGCGACGAGGTCCTGGTGCGCATCCTTCGCCAGCCGACGCGCCCCGACGTCTGCCCGACCGGCGAGATCATCCGCGTCCTGGAACGGGCCACCCGCCAGTTCGTCGGCACCTATTTCGAGCGAGACGGCCAAGGCTTCGTCCGCGTCGATGGCACCGTCTTCAGCCACAGCATCTTCGTCGGCGATCCGGGCGCCAAGGGTGCCCGACCCGACGACAAGGTCGTCTTCGAGATGCTCCGCTTCCCCACGCCGGAAGACCGCGGCGAGGGGGTGATCACCGAGGTCCTGGGGCCGCGCGGCCAGCCAGGTGTCGATACGCTTTCGATCATCCGCGCCTTTGACCTCCCCGACGAGTTCCCGGAGGACGCCCTGGAGGAGGCGCGGGCCGCGGCCGAGGGTTTTCGGGAAAACGACGTTCACGGTCGAGAGGACTTCACCGGCGAAACGATCATCACCATCGATCCTGCCGACGCCCGGGACTTTGACGATGCGGTGTCGCTGGTGCGCGACAGCCGCAGCAAGCACTGGCTGTTGGGAGTGCATATTGCGGACGTGGCGCATTTCGCGCCGCCCGGCAGTGCCCTCGACCGCGAGGCGCGCAAACGGGGCAACAGCGTCTACCTGCCGCAGCGCGTCCTGCCGATGTTCCCGGAGTTGATTTCCAACGGCGTGGCCAGCCTGCAACAGGGAAGAGTCCGCTATGTCCTCAGCGCCCTGATGGATTTCACCGCCGCCGGGCAACGCACCGGGGTCCGCTTCGTGGAAGGGGCGATCCGCGTCCGGCGACGCTTCACCTACGACGAGGTGTCGGCCATCTTCGCGCACTACGACGCTCACGGCGAGCCGCCGCCCGCGGCTCGCCTGGAACCGGACGTGCTGACGCTGCTGCTGCACATGCGCGAACTGGGCCTGGTCCTCCGCCAGCGCCGCCTCAAGCGCGGCGCCTTGGAACTCAACATGCCGGAGACCGAGTTGGAATTCGACGACCAAGGGCAGGTCTGCGGGGCCCATTTCGTCAAGCACGACATCAGCCACCAGATCATCGAGGAGTTCATGCTGGCGGCCAACGAAGCGGTGGCCGAGCACCTCGCGGAGCTGGACGTGCCGTTTCTCCGTCGGGTGCATCCTGCCCCGGAGCCGAACAAGCTCAAGGCCTTCGCTGAGTTCGCCCGGATCCTGGGCTACAAGATCGAGCGAGAGACCGACCGGTTTTGCTTGCAGCGCATCCTGAACCAGTCGGCGGACCAGCCGGAGGCGCACGCGGTCCACTATGCCTTGCTTCGCAGCCTGAAACAGGCCGCCTACAGTCCGATCGCCGAGGGGCACTATGCCCTGGCGAGCGAGCACTACTGCCACTTCACCTCTCCCATCCGCCGCTATCCCGACCTGACGATCCACCGCTTGTTGAAGCGGTGGCTGCGGACGGGCCGGGCGCGCGGCGATGAAACCGAGTTGATCGCCCTGGGGGAGCATTGCAGCAAGACCGAGCGCCGGGCCGATCTGGCCGAGCGCGAACTGATCAAGCTCAAGCTCTTGACGTTCCTGTCCACGCGCATCGGCCTGGAGTTGGAAGCGATCGTCACCGGTGTCGCCGACTACGGCTTCTTCGCCGAGGCGGAGGAATGGCCGGTCGAGGGATTGGTCCACATCAGCACCCTGAACGACGACTACTACTATTTCGACGAGGCGTCCCACAGCCTGATCGGTCGGCGGACGCGTCGCCGCTATCGTCTCGGAGACAAGGTGCGGGTGAACGTGGTTCGAGTCGATTTGCAGCGGCGGCAACTCGATTTTCGGGTGTGCGACGATCAACGCCGCGGGAAAGGGCGCGGCCGGCACAGTTAGGGCGAAGGCCCTGCGGGGACCGCCGTGGGCGATACCCGTACGGCCGACGCCGGAGCGCGCGAGGCCGCGAGCACCCTGCTTCCTTGGGCCACAGCTATGGTGCCTTCGGCGTGACAAAGATGGCTTTCAACTCTCGCTCCGCCAAGCCGCGCAGGAAGAAACCCTCGGAGGTGCTTCCCGGCTCGACAGCCAGTTTGACCATGACCACGTTGCGGCCCTTCTTCCAGGACACGAGGATGCTCTCCTCACAGGGCACAGCGGGCCGGGCTTCCCGTCGAGTGTAAACGAGATCGTCATTGACAAAAATCTTGCACGGCGTCGAGGCGCTGAAGAGGATCGCTCCCGGCTGGGCCTCGGGCGATTCGATGTGCGCTTGGGCGTACACCAAGCTGGTTGCGTTGTTGGTGCCCAGAAAAGGCCGCACGTCCACGAACCCTTGGGCCGTCGCCTGGGCTGGCCGCCAAGTAACTGGGTTAGGAGACTTGGCGTGGAAGACCGATTGCAGATTGATATGCCGCTCGGGAATGTCGACGGAGTCGATGGGTACCGTGGCCGGCTTAGGCCGCACAGGCGCCGCCAGGTGCCATTGCAGCACCGGCGTTGAAGGCGTCTTCAAACTGAACAGATATTCGACGATGTCGACCAAGTCATCGACGGTCATGAAGGCGAGCAGGTTGTCGGGCATCAGCGACGTCGGCAGCTTGGCTCGGGCTTCGATGTCGCTCTTGTCGATGCGCGTGTCTTTGCCGTTGGCATCCCGCAAGGTGAGGCTGTCGGGCGTCTCTTCCACTAACAGCCCGTTAAGCACCAGCCCCTTCGACGTGGCCACCTGCCAGGTGACGTATTGGTCGGCGACAGCCTTGCTGGGTTGCAGGATTGACTCGAAGAGGTTTTCCCGGCTTGCTTTCTTGCCGATGACGGAAAGGTCGGGACCAATGGAACCACCCAGACCGTGGATGGTGTGACACTTGAGGCACTGGAGGTCGTTCCGAAGGGAGGCGGCGAGGAGTTCTCGGCCATGAGCGGCGTTGCCGATGCGTTGGGCGAGGCTGGCCGGGCTGGGAACCTTCTTGGGATCGATTTTGGGCGGGGGCGGAAACACCGTCGCGGCTCTGACACGGAGGTCCTGGTAAGTGGTGTTGCGCAACAGCCGACCGGCGTCGGCGAGCAGGTGCGGCGGCAATTGCCGCCGCACCTGCTCGCCGACGCCGGTCGGCTGTTGC
>JANWYO010000298.1 GCA_025055215.1 Gemmataceae bacterium | reverse complement strand
ATGTTCCCGGTACGCCAGCGGCGGCGGAAGAATCCGGGATGCAAGCCCCTGCCTTGGCCAACGGTGCTCGATGGCATCTTCTACGCGTTGGGCACCGGTTGCCGGTGGGAGGCGGCCCCGCGTGAGTTCGGCTTCGGAAGCAACCTGCATCGCTATTTCCAGCAATTGGTGGGGGCGGCAATTTTTGCCCGATTCTGGCCGGCAGGCCTCGAAGAAGACGAACCGAAGGGCATCGACTGGGAATGGCAGCGTATCGACGGAGCCATGACGAAGGCCCCGCCTGGCGGGGGGAACAACCAGGCGCCCTAAGCCGACCGAGGGAGCCAAGTGTGGAACCCAACGGTCGTTGGTTCCCGCGAGCACCGGTGTCCTGCTGGCGAGGGCCGGCAATGGTGTCAAGGAGCATGATACGCTTGGTCGAGGAGACCTTGCAGAGCATTCCTGGGGAGCGGCCAGAAGCGACGCCGCGCACGAAGCAGCATTTTTGCGCGGACAGGGGCTACGATCATCCCGACATCCGGGAACTGATCCGCGACTGAGGCTACACAGCCCCTATCACAGCGTGTCGGCAGGGAAGCCAGGACGGGCCGACCATCCCAAGCTAGCTAGTCGGTATTGGATGGTGAAGCGGATGCGTTCCGGGTTGAGCCGTTTTCGCCGGCTGCTAATCCGCTGGGAGAGGAAAGCGGAGAATATCTGGCCTTGCTTCATTTTGCCACTGCCTGGGTGACATTCCGGGCCGCAGGCATTGTGGGATAAGGTCCTAGGCCAGCAACCGGTGCACGATTTCCCCTTTGACGTCGGTCAAGCGGAAGTCTCGCCCCTGGAAGCGGAAGGTCAGCTTCGTGTGGTCGAGGCCCAAAAGGTGCAGGATGGTGGCGTGCAGGTCGTGAACGTGGACACGATCCGTCACGGGGCCGAAGCCGAACTCATCGGTTTCGCCGATGCTGATGCCGGGGCGGACGCCGCCGCCGGCCAGCCACATGGTGAAGGCGTCGATGTGGTGGTTGCGGCCGGTTCGCTCGCGGACCTCGCCCATGGGGGTCCGGCCGAACTCGCCCCCCCAGATCACCAGCGTTTGGTCGAGCAAGCCGCGCTGCCTGAGGTCGCGGATGAGGGCGGCGCAGGGCCGATCGATTTCTCGGCAGCGTGCGGGCAGCCCTTCTTCCAGCGTATCGGCGCCGGAGCCGTGGTGGTCCCAATCGGTGTGGTAGAGCTGGACGAAGCGGACGCCGCGTTCGACCAGACGCCGGGCGAGGAGGCAGTTGTTGGCAAAGGAAACCTGGCCGGGCTTGGCGCCATACATCTCCAGGGTCTTGGGGCTTTCGCGGGAGATGTCGATCAGCTCCGGGGCGCTGGTCTGCATCCGGTAAGCCATCTCATACGCGGCGATGCGCGTGGCGATCTCGGCGTCGCCGGTGTCGGCCAAGCGGACGCCGTTGAGATCGCGCAGGGCATCGAGGACCTGGCGCTGCCGCTCGGGAGTGATACCTTTGGGGCTGGTGAGATTAAGGATCGGCTCACCGCTGGTGCGGAACGGCACGCCCTGGTAGGTTGAGGGGAGAAAGCCGTTGCTCCAGTTGCTGGCGCCGCCGCGTGGCCCGCGCGGTCCGGACTGGAGGACCACGAAGCCCGGCAGGTCCGACGACTCGCTGCCGATGCCGTAGGTGATCCACGCTCCCATGCTCGGCCGACCGAAAATCGCCGAGCCGGTGTTCATGAACACCTTGGCCGGCCCATGGTTGAACACGTCGGTCGCCATCGTGCGGATGATGGCGAGCTCGTCGACGATCTCCGCCGTGTGCGGCAGGAGGTCGCTGATCCACGTCCCTTGCCGGCCGGCGCGGCGGAACGTTCGCTTGGCGGCCAGGAGCTTCGGCGGCTCCTTCGCAAAGGTGCTCATGAAGGCGAACCGCTTGTTCTCGATGAAGGAGCGCGGGATCGGCTGGCCGTTGTATTCCTGGAGCTTGGGCTTGTAGTCCCACATCTCCAGCTGGCTGGGCCCGCCTGCCATAAACAGGAAGATGACGCTCTTGGCCTTCGGCGGATGGTGTGGCCGCTTCGGGGCCATCGGATTGATGGTTGGAGCGGCAAACGTCTGGCCGTCGTTGAACAGGTCTGTCAGGGCCAAGGCCCCCAGTCCGATGGCGCATTCACGGAAGAAATGCCGCCGAGTCTGCGTTAGCAAGGGCGGGGTCGCGTCATCTCGAGCCATTGGTCCCCTCCGCTTTCTCGTCAGAGCTTCCGGGCTGCGTACTACCCTCAGCCTTCTACTCTCGAGTGATGAACTCGTCGAGATTCAGCAGCACCCGGGCAACGCTGGTCCAGGCCGCCAGTTCGACGATGTCCTCGTCCGGTTTCGTGGGACCCGATATCAAGGCCCGGGCATCGTCGGGAGCGCCGGCGAAGCTGGCGCGCTGCTGGGCCAGCAGTTCCTGCAGCCGCTGCTCCTCCGCGTCGCGTGGCGGCCGCGCCAGACAGACGCGGAATGCATATCGCAGCCGCTGGGAGTCGCTGGGCGGCGCGTCCTTCAGGACGCGCCGCGCCAATCCCTGGGCCATTTCGACGAACCCTTGGTCGTTCAATAGTGTCAAGGCTTGCAACGGCGTGTTGGAGCGATTCCGCCGCGTGCAGGTGCTGTTGGCATCCGGAGCGTCGAATACCGTCAGGGCCGGATGTGGCGCCGATCGCCAGAAAAAGGTATACATTCCACGGCGGTAGCGATCCGGCCCGATGCTCGCCTGCCAGTTTTTGTTGACCTGAGTGAAGCGGTAGACGCCATCAGGCTGCGGTGGAAAGACGCTCGGACCGCCGATTCTGGGCGTCAACAGGCCACTGGCAGACAGGGCCACGTCGCGGACCACTTCTGCCTCCAGGCGGAGCCGATTCTGCCGAGCCAGGAGGCGGTTCCGGGGATCGACCGTCAAAAGTTCCGGCCGATGCTTCGACGCTTGGCGATAGGTCGCCGAGGTCACGATCAGCCGGTGCATGGCCTTCATGCTCCACTGGCGGGCGATGAACTCGGTGGCCAGCCAATCGAGCAAGTCCGGGTGCGACGGCGGGGTTCCTTGCGTGCCGAAGTCGTTCTCGGTCTCCACCAGGCCGATGCCGAAGAACGCCTGCCAAAAGCGATTGACCGTCACCCGCGGCGTCAGGGGATTAGCCGGATCGACGATCCAGCGGGCCAGATCGAGCCGGTTTTTCGCCGGGCCCCGCAGCGGGTGAAGCACGGCCGGCACCCCCGGCTTGACTTCCACGCCTTTGCGGGTGAAGTCCCCTTGGATGAGAACGTTCGTCATCCGCGGGTTGGTCCGTTCCTGCATCACCAGGGTGGTGACGATGTTCGGCTCCTGGGCCTTCAGTTCGTCGATTTGTCGTTCCAGCTCCTGGCGCTGCCGAATCACCTCCATCTGGACCAACGCCTGGAACGGCCCGACGCCGCTGAGCGTTCCCACCACGTGACGAAGCTGGTCCAGCTTACGATACGCTGACCACAGGAGGCGATTCTGCTGCTCGGTTCGGCCGTTTTCCGGCAATTCGACGATCTCCCGCAGCCAACCCGGCAGCTTGGCTCGCTCCGACTCGGTCAGGGTCTTGGTCCACTTGTCCGCCTTGGCCAGGGTGGTGGTGTCGAGGGCCTTGAGGTCCTTTTCCAGCACCTTGAGCCGGGCCTTGATCTGCTGGTCGAGCCGCAGTTGCTCGGGCGTCGCCAAGGGCAAGGTCGGTTCGTCGGCGTTGTTCAGGAAGGCGAACAGCTGATAATACTCCCGCTGGGTGAACGGGTCGTACTTGTGGTCGTGGCACTGGCAACAGCCGATCGTCAGGCCGAGGAACACCGCCCCGGTGGTGTTGACCCGGTCCACCACTGACTCAACGCGGAATTGCTCGACGTCAATCCCCCCTTCCTCGTTCTTCAAGGTGTTGCGGTGGAAACCCGTGGCGACCTTCTGTTCCAAGGTCGCGTTCGGCAGCAAGTCGCCGGCCAGCTGCTCGATGGTGAACTGGTCGAAGGGTAGGTCGCGGTTGAATGCGTCGATCACCCAGTCGCGGTACTTCCAGATAGACCGGGCACTGTCAATGGTGAAACCGTTGGAATCCGCGTAGCGCGCCTGGTCGAGCCAGTGTCGGCCCCAACGCTCGCCGTAATGCGGCGATTGCAACAGCCGATCCACGACCCGCTCGTACCAGTCAGGAGAATCGTCGCTCAGGGCGCGGTCCACCTCGTCGATGGTCGGTGGCAGACCGATCAAGTCCAGGCTGACCCGCCGCAGGAGCGTGATCCGGTCCGCCTCGGGTGAAGGCGTCAGGCCTCGCTTTTCCAATTCGGCGAGGATGAAGGCATCGATCGGGTTGCGCACCCAGCTGTGGTTCCGCACGCCGGGCACTGGTGGCCGCTTCGGCGCCTGGAAGGCCCAATGCGTGCTCCGCGGTGTCGCCGACTCGGCCACCGTGGACTCCTCCGGCGCCAAGGCCCCTTCGTCGATCCAGGTCTTGAGGAGATCGACCTGGGCGGTGCTGAGCCGTGGCCCTTCCGGCGGCATGGGTCGAGCCTCGTTGGTGCCGGTGACGGCGTGGATGAGGAGGCTCTGACCGCTCTTCCCGGGGATGACGGCAGGGCCGGAGTTTCCGCCTTGCCGCACGCCTGCGGCGGTGTCCAGCCGCAGGCCGCCGCGCTGTTTCTGCGGACCGTGGCATGCCACACAATGGGTCGCCAGCAGCGGCTTGATGTCGCGCAGGTAGTCCACCCGCTGGCCGGCGGCCACCGACGGGGCCACGCACAGGATGAACCCCAGAGACCACAGCGAACGCCGACACAGGTTCATGGAAGCTCAGGTGGGATGTCCCGCGGGCGGTTCGGGACGGGTTCCTATCGGCGGGGGCAGGGCGACCACGTTGTCGCCCTGCAACCTTAGAACATACCCAAAATTCCCACGGCGCCAAGAAAAATTCCAACTAGGGTGCGCCGTCGCGCCGTCCGCCGTCCCGTTGCGCCGATGTGCTCCGGTGCGCTTGAGCTTCGCCCCGCCAGGCCGATTCAGGGTTTCGCGCTCGCTGCCTCCTTAGCAGGCGCCAGACGATAAATCTTCCTGCGTGCCCGGGTAGTATTTCGAATTCCTCGCGCGAGTGCGAACCAACAAATCCCTCTCCGCCGCCACAGTCTCGCCCCGCCGAAGTCCAGAGGTGCACCCGCTGGGCACTTCGCGACGGTTCGGTCGTGTTTCGAGGCGCCCACGGCTCCGAGGGTCGTCCCTTCAGACTGGCCGACTCTTCCGACCAAGGGAGGGAAACAACTTCCTCGCCGTGGCTGCCGTTTCCTGCCCACGGGAAGTCTTCATTTTGCTCCGAACGGAACCAGGCGATATTGGAGGCCGATCTGCGATGCCGGCGTGGGACTGTCGATTAATTGAATCAACAGCGTGTCGTTAGCGCCCCGGCGGACCTTCCGTGGCTGGTCCAGCTCGAGGCGGACGCCAAAGCCGCCGCGGTCGATGACCACCACCGCCGCCGTCAGGCTGTCGGCACCAACGGGCCCTAGTCGCTGGCCGTCGGCCCCCAAGGCCGTCAGTTCCGTCGGCAGGGCCGATTTCTGGCCCGGCCGACGGGGTTGCTGCGCCACAAACGGCAGCATCTCGAAGGCCTCGACCACCTGACCACGCATCGGATTCGGGATCCATAGCCCGAGCAACTCGTTGTAGCTGGTTTCCTTCAGCCGCACCTCACAGCCGATCGCGTCGGCTTCGAAAGTGTAACGACGGAAGACCTGGACCGACGAATCGCGGACCTCGGCCGAGCTGCTGACCACCTGGCCGACCAAGCGGGCGTTGACATGTTCGCTGTCGGCGGTGACCAATGGCTTGCCGTCGGCGGTGCGACCCACGAGGGAATGGATGTGGAAATTGGGCCACTGCGAGGGGTGCATCTTCTCGCCGTAGCCTCCGTTGAGGGTGGACGCGACTACGGGGCCTTGGCCCATGACATGCAGCTGACACAACATGCCGCCGCCGTAACCGATTTGCCCCGCGAACGCATGGCCGATCCACTTGGGGGTCAGCCGGCCGTGGTAGGTCAGGGCGTAGTAGCCTTTCCGCCGGGCGGCGAACCACTCGTTGCCGTCGTTGACGCTCACGGTGAAATCCGGTCCCGGCAGCCCTTTCCAGGCGAACGGGCCGTCGGTTTCGATTTGCCAATGGGGATAGTACGGGGTCCGCGACGACCACGGGCCGGCGGGGATGTCCTCCGCCGCCAGGGTGTAGCTGTACAGCGTCCGAAGTCGCTCATGGACCTGTCGAAAGCGGTCGTCGGCCAGGTCGGCAATGATCGATTGCCAAGTGGTGAGGATGTACGAACCGTAATGATGATCGTAGGCGAAGTTTTCCTGCACCCCGCCCGAGGGACCGACGCCGACACGCTCCCCCCAGCCACCGGAGACAAAGCGCTGCCAGTAAGTCTCGAACAGCTGGCGGTGGAGCGGGTCGCCGGTAGCCTCGGAGCAGTAACGCAGGGCAGAGAGGACCTGAGCGAAGGAGTTGCCGTTGATGCGTTCCCAGCTGCGGCAGAAGGCAAGGCGGTCGCCGCACAGCAGGAAGGCCTCGCGGACGATGTCCTTGACCTCGGCCGGAGCGTCGGACTGTTGGAGGATGCGCCAGGCCGGCCGCCAGTAATGCCAAGCGTAGTTACCAAACTCGTAGGCCATGTTGGCAAACGGCCCGCCGACCGCCACGGCCACGTGATCGTTCGGTCCGATGGAGCGCAAGCCGCTGGCCAGGTCACGTAAGGCCACGTTTAAGGCTGCCCGATTGCGATGGGCCGGGTAGTGGTGCATGATCCGATCGCACAATGGCGACCCCCAATAGGGCCCATTGAGCGGCAGGAACCCCGGCCGGGTCGGCAGTGTCGCGGCCGCACCCCGGCCGCCTGCCGGGTGCGGCGGCGCCGGCAGCACCGGCTTGCCATGGGCATCCTTGACCTCGAAGTCCGCGGCCGGAATCGACTTCAACCAGTCGTGCAAACGCACTTGAAACGGCTGCCAGAAGACCCGCCCATCTTGATAGATCGCCCCGCCGCGCACCGCTCGGGCCGTCGCTTCGTCATCCGCCAGGACGGCCGCCACTGCCAACTCGCCGCGGTACGTAACCTCCGCGTCCTTGTCTCGCCGCAATTTCAACCCCAGCAGGTAATCGCCCCCGCCCGCCGACACCTCCAGGCGCAACAGTTGGTCGTCGTATTGACCGGACCGATCGAAATCGACCGTGGCCTTGGTGAAGCCAGCCGCGGCGTCGCCCTCGAAGAGGACCCTTCCGTCCGGTGCCGTGACTTTCAGCCGTCGCTGTCGAGGTTGGTCGTACTCCGCCAAGGTGACGTGCAGCCCCCGCGTGCCGCGGGGCACAAAAACAAACCGCTGCCGATACAGGTCGCCGTGGCCGTGCAACCAGTCGGGATGACCTGACACTCCGTATGGCACCGGGGGGTCGAGGTGCAGTGTGACGTAGTGGTCAGTGGCGCCGACCAGGAGGAGGCGGTAGACACCCCCCGGTCCCGCCGGAAGGCGGTAGGTGAAGGTGCGCTTGGGCACAGAAGCCAGCCGCTCGGGAGCGGAAAAAGCGCTCCAGCGCATCATCGGCGCCGCTCCCTGCATGTGGCACCAGGCATAGTACCACGCCTCGTGGTCCCAGGCGGCCACTGGAAACTGGCAGGCAGGGGTGTGGATGCCATCGTCCGGGATGATCTCCCGGATCAGGGGTCGGCCTCGCGGATCGTAGACCTTCACCAGCACCTCCCGTGGGCCGCTTTCCACCAGGTTGAGGTCGCGGACGTCGAGGGTGAGGGTAAGGGCCCGCCCGTCGGTGTTGGCAATGAATGCGGTCAAGCCATCGTGCAGGCGGTAAGTCGTCGGCCCTGCCAGGGCAGGGCCGACCCATCCCAGCCCCGCCACGGCCAAACACACGATCAGTCGCATGGCATGTTCCTCGTCGACGGTCTCGTCCAATGATTGGTGGGAGATCGGCGCGCGGCCCGGGCTACGGCCACGTGCCAGCCGGGGAGCGGGCCGCGCGGTGCCCGGCCACGAACAACTTCCACCTCGGACACGCGACCACGGCAGGTGGCATCACTATACACCGTGCTGTCACCGCTCGCCAGGGTCAGCGGTTGGGGCGGGTGTCCTTCTGGATTGCGGCGCGGCCCGGGTTCACTCGCCACCGGCGCCCAGCCTCTGTCATCCTCGATCGGAAAACGGCCCCATCCCCGGCCGGAAGACACTGCACCCGGCGACACCTTCCTGTAAAATGGAAACAGGAAGACTGACCGGTGTGTCCCCGTGACCGATCCCATGAGTGAGAAGACCGATACCTCCCTCGAGGAGCATTGGCGTTCCCTGGCGATTGAATTCGGCCTGCCCCCAGAACCGGAACCTCCACCCAACCGGGCACCGAGCGACAAGGCACCAGCAGCGGAGACGCCGCGGTCGGACAGAGTGACGGCCGCGCAACCTGCCGACGAGCCGGGGGTTGAGACGGCTGGCGCTGCGGCGGAGGCCACGGCGGCATCGGGAGAGGGGGAGTCAGCCGTGGGGGCTGGGGAGGCGGCGCCGAAACGGCCACGGCGGCGGCGTGGCCGACGGTCGGCGCCGGCGGAGGGGCGCGGCAAGGCTCCCGCCACCGTGACCGCTGCGGAGGAGACAGCGCCAGAAGCTGCCGCTCCGTCCGCGCCGCCGCCAGCCGAGGAGTCAGCCGCGGACGAACGGCCACGCCGCCGCCGCGGCCGTGGCCGGGCCCGCCAGGAGCGCGCCTTGAGCGAGCAACCGCCGCCGGACGCCCCCGCTCCTGCCGCCGAGGAGTCGGACGACGAACCATCCCCTTCGACCAAACATTGGGACGTCCCCTCCTGGCAGGAACTCATCGCCTCGCTCTACCGACCGGAGCGCTGACCCCCGGCCCCGGTCGGCGGATGCCGGCGACTTCGGTAGCTGGACAGGAGACCGATTAATGGCCGATGCCGTCGTCGAAATCGTCGGGCCGGAGGACCTGCCCGTCATCGTTCAGCTCTACAACCAGATCTTTCGCCCGCCCCGGAACGAGGAATCGTTCCTGCGCCGCTACCGCGGCCGGTACAACGTCCTCCAGATGATTGCCCGCATCCAGGATCGCCCGGTTGGCTTCTTCCTCGGTTTTGAGCTGAAGCCTACGGTGTTTTTCGCCTGGTTTTATGGCGTCCTGCCCGAGTACCGCCGCCAGGGGATCGCGTCACAGCTGATGGATGCCGTCCACAGCTGGGCCCGGCAGAACGACTACGAGTCAATCCGCTTCGAGTGCCACAACCAGCATCGCCCGATGCTGCACTTGGCCATCGCCCTGGAGTACGACATCGTCGGCATTCGTTGGGACCCGGATCGCGGCGACAACCTGGTTATCTTTGAGAAAGTCCTGACGGGTTGATGGGACAACCGCCTGACTGAGTGACTGGGGCCTGCGGCACCGTCCAACGGAGAAAGGTCGATTCGGCATGGAAATCCTCAACACCCTCGGGCAACTGCTGGGCCTGCTGCTGCACCTGCTGGCAGAGGTCGGCCAACTGGCACTCGGCTGGTCGCTGCTGATCGCCTGGCTGGCGTGGTGGACGTGGGGCGTGAACTGGTCGAAGACCTGGGAGGTGCTGGCCCAGGGAGGTTGGGCGCCGCTGACCTTGATTGCGGTGCTCGGAGCATTGGTCTGGTCGCAGCTGGCACCTGGCGAGTGCCGCTGTCTGGGATTTGTCACCATCCTCAACTTCTGGTGGCAACTCGGGGCCGTCGCCTTGTTGGTGGCCTTGACGCTTTTCTGCGGATGGCTCCAGGACTACTTTGGCTGGGCGCCCGCGGACGTCAACCTGGAACCGCCGCTCTCCGAGGCCTCCCACGAGCACGCCCACGGTCATTGAGCTTTCCGCACTGGTAATATCACAGCCAACGGCGACCTTTTCCGCCAAGTACGAGAGCGTGTACCGGCAACGAAAAAGCCGCACCGCCTTCGGGCGGTGCGGCTTCGCTGTCTGCTTGAGGCTCGTGCTCAGGCGAAGAGCTTGAGCACTGGGTCGGCTTGGACCAGCTCGCGCGGCTGGTTGAGGTGATTCATGACGATGGTGTGCGGGTCGATGCCGACGGCGTGGTAGATGGTGGCCAACAGTTCGCCGGGATGGACCGGGTCTTTCCGCGGGCTGGAGCCGGTCTTGTCCGACTCGCCGTGGACGTAGCCGCGGCGGATGCCACCACCAGCGATGACAGCCGTGTAGCAATACGGCCAGTGGTCGCGGCCATCCGCGCTATTACTGTTGCCGGACGTGCTGACCCCGCGCTGCGGGCTGCGGCCAAACTCGCCCACCGCCACCACCAGCGTCTCGTCGAGCAGGCCCCGCTGGTCCAGGTCGGTAATCAGGGCGGACAATCCCGCATCCAGCATCGGGGCCGATTTGTTCTTCATCCGGTCGGTGAGGCCGACGTGGTGGTCCCAGGAATGCTGGTCGGAGTTGGCGACCTTGGGCCAGATCACCTCCACGACCCGCGTTCCGGCCTCGACCAGCCGCCGGGCCAGGAGGCAACTTTGGCCGAAGGTATTTCGGCCGTACATGTTCCGGGTCGCCGGGCTTTCCCGCTCCAGGTCGAAGGCTTCGCGGGCCCGGCCGGAGAGGACCAGGCTCAGCGCCCGATCGTAGTAGGTGTCGAGGTCATATTCGGCGACGGCCTTTTCGATCTCCGGCATGCCGGCGTTGATAACGTCCCGCAGCCGCGCCCGCCGCTCCAGGCGCGTGGCGAAGACCTCCGGCCGCAGCTTGAGGTCGTCTACCCGAATGCGATCCATCTTGTTCATGTCCATGTCGTCGCCTTCGGGGTAGAGGGTGTACGGATCGTAGGCCTTGCCCAGAAAGCCCGCCGTGCCTCCCTTGCCGACAACATTCGACTCCTGCAACGGCCGGGGAAGCATCACGAACGGCAGCATCGGCACGCTGGGTGGCTTCAGGCGGATGATCTGCGAGCCGAAGTTCGGGAAGTCCTTTGGGTCAGGCGGCTCGAGCTGTCCCGAGGGGCTGACTTTGTCAGTGGTATAGCCGGTCATCATCTGGTAGATGGCGGCTGTATGGTTGAACAGCCCGTTGGGCGTGTAGCTCATCGAGCGGATGAGCGTGATTTTGTCGTTGATCTGAGCGAGCCGCGGCAGGTTCTCGGTGAACTTGACGCCGGGCAGGCGGGTGGAGATGGCGCTGAACGCGCTGCGGACGTTCTCGGGGACGTTGTCCTTGGGGTCCCACAGGTCGAGGTGGCTCGGTCCGCCTTGGAGGTAGCAGAGGATGACACTCTTGGCCTTGCCGAAGCCGGGGCCGCCCCCTTTGCCCTCCTCCGCGGCCCTCGCCTGCAAGCGGAAGATCGATCCAAGGGTCAACCCCAGCAGGCCCGAGCCGCCGATCCGCAGCAAGTCGCGGCGTGTCCACCGCAGCCGCGGATCACACAAATCGTTGCTCCGACTCCCAGGGATCACGATCATGGCGAACTCTCCTGAACGAGGTCATCTCGGATCATAACTCAAGGATCGGCAGCCTGCCAGACCCTGGCTGCCGCGCTGGCCGGGCCCGGGCGTGGACCCGCGGCCCGTCTCAATGGTTGAACAGGAAGGCTGGGCTGTTGATTAACGCCCAGGCCAAGTCTTGGGCGGCGACCAGCCGCTTATTCTTCATCTGCTGGGTGCTCATGGCGAAGTCGGCCCGCAGCTGCACCAGTTTGGGGTCGTCGGGCGTCGGCTTGCTCAGGAACTCGACTTCCTCCCGCATCTCCTTCAACTTCGGATCGATCGGCAGCGGCTGCCGGCTTTCGGCCAGGGCCTTGACCCGCTCTTTGTACTCCTTGTCCACCGCCTTGAAGTGCTTCAAGAGCACCTCGTTCTCGGCCTCGGTGCGGTCGGCCGGCTCGGTTTGAATGATGGTGATCAGCTCGTCGGGCAGACTCAAACCGACCGGCCGCTTGGTGACAGCCGCTGACAGTCGGAACCGACCGAGGACGAAATCGGGCCGGTTGAACTGATGATGGAGCGTGAAGGTCAGGATGGTGCCTCCTTCATCGTCGGCGTTTTTGACCTCGAATGTCGCCCAATGGACCGTGCCGGTGGCGGGGCTTACGGCCCAGCCGTTGTTTCCGCCGTTGGTGTTACCGTCCACGGCCTGAGCGATTTCAAAACGCTCCTGAGAGAAGTCCGCCAACGGCTTGGTGAGGGCGACCCGGCGGACGTTCTTCGGGTCGCTCTTGGGGGCGGCGATCAGCTCGATCTCCGTGAGGACGAAATTGCCGTCAGCCGCTCGGCCCGGTCCATTCTTGGGCAGTCGGCCGTCGGTCAGGGCCTCGAGCCGCAGGGCCGAGATGTGGCGCAGGTCGGTCTCCACGGTCACGGTGATGGCACCTTTTCCCAAGCCGCGGCCTGCCCCATCACCGCTGACGAACACCGAGGCATCTTCCAGCGCCTCGACCTTGGCCCCCTTGATCGTGCTGGAGACTCGCTTGGGCACCAGCCGGACCCACTCGACAAGGCTTTTACGTTGCTGCTCCACGTAAGCGGCCAACTTGTCGGGTAGCTGCTCCTCGTACGACTTCAGCTCGGCTTCGAGTCGGCGGGTGCGTTCGGCCTTTTGCCGTTCGGCCTCGGCAATTTTGGGGGCCAGTTCCTTCTCGTAGTCGGCCAGGGCCTGTTTCGCCTTGGCCAACTGCTGGAGCCGGTTTGCCTCGCGTTGGGCCTTGACCGCCACATGCGCCTCCTCCGCTTCCCGCAGCGCTTTCTCCAGCCGAGCATGGTCCTCGTCGAGGCGGCGCCAGGTCTCCAGGGCGGCTTCGATTTCTTTCTGGGTGGCAGGGCGGTTCAGGATGCGCAGGAACAGCTCGTTGACCACCTTGGCATCGTCCGCTTCCGCCGCAACCAGTTTGGCGATGGCGTTGTTCGGATCACCGATGGCCTCGGCGATGGTTTGGCCATTGACCAGAGCCATGACCGGCCCCAACTGCAACCCGCTGGTTCGCTCGCACTCGCAGGCGCTCTCGCGCGGCGGGCGGCCAAAGGTGCCGAGGAAGCCACTCGGCAACTCGATTCCCACGTCCGGCAGTTCCGCCGCCCGGGTGCCTGGCGGCACCCCGGGGAATTTCGAGGTCGAACCGGTCACGCGGTACAACGCATCGAAGAGCACCTCCGCGGGGAGCCGTCGGGCGATGGCGTGGGAGAAGTTGATCCTGTCGTCTTCGTTCCACTTGTTGGCGACGACGGAGAGCTGGTATGTCCGCGATTTTGTGATCAGCTTCAGGACGTGCTGCGTGTTGAACCCCGACTTGATGAATTCCTCGGTCAGGTAGTCGAGGAGTTCGGGGTTCGTGGGCGGATTGCCCGCGCGGATGTCGTCGATGGGTTCGATAATGCCGACGCCAAAGAGATAGCCCCAGAGTCGGTTGACGTAGCTGCGGGCGAAGTACTGATTGTCCGGCGAGGTGATCCAAGCCGCCAACAGCTGCCGACGATTGGCATTGGGCGGGGCTTCAAACTTCGCCGGGTACGGGAACTTGGGGGGCGTGAGTTTGCCGGTGCGGTCATGCTTGATGTCGCCACTCGGCAGGTCTTCCACGATCTCGTACAGCGGCTTGCCTTTCTCGACGGCGGTGCCGCCGATCTGCTGGTTGCCGCTGGCCGGGTCGGGCTTGAGCCCGACCTGGGCGAAATAGGCGGCGGTTTCGTAGTACTGGTCCTGCGTCCAGCGCTCGAAAGGATGATCGTGGCACTTGTTGCAGTTGAACCGCACCGCCAGGAACAGATGGGTGGTGTTTTCCATCGTCGGGGCGGGGTCGCGGAGGATTTTGAAGTAAGAGGCCGCGGGGTTGTCTTTGTTCGATCCGGTGGCGGTGAGGATTTTCCGCACGAACTCGTCGTAGGGGGTGTTCTTGGCCACCTCTTCGCGAATCCATTTGCGGAACGCCGCCGCCCCCTCCGGCCCGAGGAACTTGCGGTTGACCTGGAGCAGGTCAGCCCACTTGTTCGTCCAGTGTTCGACGTAGGCCGGACTGCCGATGAGCCGATCGACCCACTCGTCGCGCTTGACCCGGCTATCGCGCGGGTCGGCTAGGAAGGCGCGGACCTCGTCGGCGGTCGGCGGCAGGCCCGTCAGGTCGATCGACACGCGTCGGATGAACTCGGCGTCGGTGCACACGTCCGACGGGAGGATTTTCATCCGCTGCCACTTGGCGGCGGTCAGCTCGTCGATGCGGTTGTAGACCGGCGGCGGCGTCCAGAGGAACCCAGTGCGGTCGCCCATGACTGTCAGCGTGGTAGCGACGTAATTCCCTTCGTAGCGGGCCAGGACCGGGGCCTCGCCGCGGCGCAGGGCGGTCAGCAGACCGTTCCTGCCGGTGGACGCCACTTCGCTGTTGCCGCTTTCGATAAACGCTTCCTGCGTGACGTCGCGGACCTGGCCATCCGGGTATCGGGCCAGGACGCGCATCTGCTGTCGCTGGTTGGGTCGCTGGATGACGGGGTTGATCGGGAAGATTTCGATTTTTTCAGCCTTGGGAGTCGGCTCCAATCCGGCCCCGGAAGCGATCCAGGCGCGGAGGATGCGGTAGAACGGCTCGCCGGGCCGGATAAGCTGGCCGCCGACGTGCGGCACGCCAGCGGTGGCCTTGAGGAGCATCAGGCTGTCGTCGGGCGAGGCAATGTTCACCCGGCGGGCGGCGTGGTCGTCGGTGAGAGCGCGGACGTCGAATACCGGGTCATACCCCCGCAGCGACAGTTTGAAACCCGCCTTCCCCTTGGCCGCCCCGTGACATGTGCCCTGGTTGCACCCCAAGCGCGACAACACCGGATTGACGTCCCGCACAAAGTCGATGGTTGGCGTCGTCTGTTGGCCGGTTACTTTCACCGCCAACGATGCCGACTGGCCCGCGAGCGACACCGTCAGCGTCGTTTCGCCGTCGGCCACGGGAGTGACCAAGCCGGTGCGCGAGACCGCAATGCAGGTGCCCGCCGGCTTGAGGTCGGCCATGCGCGTAGCGTCGAGAGCATCGCCGTTCGCCAGCTGGGCGGTCACGACCAGCTGGGCGTAGGCGAAGGGATGGCTCAACTCGATCATCGTCGGCTGCACTTCCAGCCCGACGACTTTGGCGCCGTCCGGCAGTTTTTCGGCCTCGATGGTGTCCTGGGGCCAAGGGAGGGCCGGAATTTCCGCCACGGAGGTCGGCTTGGTCAACGGAGCGGGGGCGAATTCCCGCAGGAGCTTGCCGTCGGTCGCATCGTACAACCGGACAATGCCGTCGGCGCCGGAGGCGGCCACGACTTGGCCATCGGGCCGAAACGCCAGGGCGTACATCCCCGTCTGAGGCACCGGGATGCGGCACAATTCCCGCACGCCCTTTTTCTTGTACTCCTCCAGAGCGGTTCGTTCCTGGGGCGTTCGCGTGCCCGGCACCTTGCCCATGATGGCTTGGAGGTCAGCGGGAACGTCGGTGGCGTAGTCGTAGGTGCAGACAACGATCTCGCCCCGGCCGTCGAGACTGCTGCCGGCAGCGATCCGCTTGCCGTCCGCACTGAAGCGGACGGCAAAGACACGCCCCAGCATCGGGAAAGTATCGAGGATATGGTTGGCGTCGTCGCCAATGCGCCGCGGGGAGCTGCGATAGATGCGGTAGGCACGCGGCAGGCCGTCCGCGCCACCGACGACCACGTGATCGAGCTTCGGATGGCCCGCCACCGCCTGGATACCGCCCCGCAGGGCGCCCGGTGTGATCGACGTAATGTTGTCCACGAACCGCTGCGTGGCCACTTCGGTCAGCTTGACCGTTTCATCTCGGCTCACCGAAATGAGATGGGAACCGTCCGGCGAGAACGTGGTGTCGAGCACCCAATCGGTGTGGGCCGATTGTTGCAGCACCTGCTCGCCGGTGTTGGCGTCGATGGCCCGGACGGTGTTGTCCGGGCAGCCGAAAGCCACCTTGGTGCCGTCCGGTGACCAGCTGACGCCGTACAGCGTGTCGGCCCCTACGGGAACCGAGAGCTTCAACTTCCGGTTGGCCACGTCCCAAATCTGCACCTCGCCCATACGGGCCGGCTGGCCGCCCACCGCCGCCAGCGACTTGCCGTCCGGCGAAAAACGGACCGATTGGATGCGATCCGACAACCCGATCAGCCTCGCCACCAGCTGGTCGCTGGCCGTATCGATGAGCAGCACCTCGTGAAAGCCGGCCACCGCCAGCAGCGAGCCGTCGGGAGAATAGTCCAGCGAGGGAATGACGGGCGGCCGAGTGTAAATGGGCGGGTGGTCTTGGTCGAAGCGCCGCACGGCATTAGCGGGGGTATCATCGACGGCCCCCTCCTCGATCCATCGGCGGATGAGGGTGAGGTCGCGCTCGACCAGCGGCGCCTTCCCTTTAGGCATTTCGGCCTTCCCGTCCTTGGGAAGGATCATCTGATACAGAGCGCTGCGCTCGGGATGGCCGGGCACGATGGCCCGCTGTTCCGAGGCCCCACCTTTAACGAGGGCCTCATAGGTGGTCATGACGTAATCGCCGCGAGCCTTGGCGGGTTGGTGACATCCCTGGCAGTGGGCCTGGAAAATGGGGCGGACGTCGCGGTAATAACTGACCTTTTGGGTCGGGGATGATTTTGCTTCATCGGCTTGGGCGCGGATGGCCCCCGCACCGAGCACCAGGCAGACGCAAGTCAATCGCCACAGCATCGGTCAGAACCTCAAACGACGGCCAAGCCTGTCGGCAGGTGGGATACAGTGCCGACGACTGTTCAAGCCACTGTGAGGAAGGAATGGGCGAATCCTCGGTGGGCCTTTCCTTTATTCTAAGCGACGGCGATCCGACAATTCCAGCAAATTCGCCGGGCGGCCAGCCAAATCGAGCGTCAAGCCGTTTCCCATCACGGACACTCGGACCATTCACCCACAGGCGCAAGTGACGATCCTTTTCCTATCACGCCACTTGTTCCGATGCCATGAGATTTTTCAGATTTTGTTCCTGATTTTTTCTCGGCTGTCCCGTTTTGTCATGGGATCTCCGACCCGGAGAGTGATTCGGCTTTGGCCGGCCCAGGCCGGCCAAAGCCGGCCGATTTCCAGGCCGTCGAGCGACAAAACAGGTATTTCCCCGACGGTTCCGGTCGCAAGTCGTCCACCAGCTGCCAGTCGATTTCGGTATCCGGGCCGAGGTGTTGGCGAAGGGCGCTGGTCAGGAAATCAGGGTCGTCGGGCACTCGGAATCGACGACCCGGTTTGATGAGGAGCGACACCCGGCCAGCCACGGTCTGAACGAACTGCACCTGACCGACCTCGGGCCGCTGTCCGACCAAGTAGGTCGCCAAGTAAACGCCCGACACCAGTCGCCCGTCGCTGCCGACCAGGAAGTCGGTCAGCCGACCAGCCACCTCCCGCAGGCGGGGGAGGGTGCGGCCACACGGGCAGCTTCCCTCCTGCCACGACGCCATGTCGCCGATGCGGTAGCGAATCAGCGGCATGCCGAAATTCAGCAGGTCGGTGACGACCACTTCTCCTAGCTCTCCCAAGGCGGCCGGGCGACCGTCTTTCAGGATTTCCAGAAATAACCCCTCGGCCATGATGTGCAGTCCCTGGTGCTGCGGGCATTCGCTGGCGATGACGCTGACCTCGCGGCAGCCATAGCGGTTGAACACCGGGCAGCCGAAGACCTCCTCGAGGACGGCGCGGTCGTGCGGTTCGAGCATCTCCGCGGAGGTGACGATCGCTCGCGGACGGCAGGGTCTCAGACGGTTTTCCCGAATGAACCGCGCCACCAAGGCAATGGAGCGGGCGTAGCCGAGAAGGACATCGGGCCGAAAGCGCAACAGTTCGCCATGAAAGGCCCGGATGCGCTCCGGGGTGAGCAAGGCGGTGTTCAATTCCAACGTCCGGTCAAGCAGCCAGTTGCGCAAGCGGCGCCGCCAGGTGCGAAGGCCCTGGTCCTGCGGGGCGCTCCAGACGATGCCGACTTTGTGGCCAATGTCCCAGCCGGCCCAGCGATTGTGCCGCCAAGTAGCGGCGGAGCGCGACAGGAGACGGTCTTTGGTGACGAAAAACGAAACCGGCGTGCCCGTCGAGCCACCGCTGGCGTTCGGAACCAGGTCGGCGGTCGGCCAATTCTCCGCCACCAAGCGGTCGCGCTGCTCTTGCAAGTCGCGCTTCTCGAGCAACGGCAAGAGAACCAAATCTTCCGGGCCTCGAAAATCATCGGGGGCAACGCCGGCTTGACGGAAACGGTCACGGTAAAAGGGGCAATTCTGGTAGGCGTGCCGCAGCAGGGCCTGAAGCCGTCGCCACTGAAGCTCACGCAGCTGCGTCGGCGGCGCGTATTGGGTCCGTTCAAACTCGCGCAAGTAGCGGAGCCGGGCGGTTTCGCCCGCCCGCCAGCAGTCCAAGGGGTAAAGGACGTCTCGAACGAGGCGCTGATAGAAAGGCATATGCTCCCCTAGCGCTAAGCGGCATGGCGGCGGTCGGCCCACCGACCGCCGCCGGGTCCGCCGGCCGTTGTTGTCGCGCGAGGTGCGGTCGCGAACGCAGGCGGCGGCGAGTGTATGCGAGTGGGCGGCATGTGGGCAAGGCCAACGCGGGCCCCCAGGCTGCTTCTGACGTTTGAGGTGGGTTGGGCGCTCCAGGCGGCAATTTTTTCAGCGCCGATTCGTCATTTCGCGCCGACGATCGATTGTTTGGCGTTCAGTGCGTGCCCAAAACGCGCCTCCCGTCCTCGCGCCACTTCGTACCGATCCATCGCTCTCCGCCGGCGCTTCCCTCCGGCGATCGGCCAGCTTACGATGAGGCGTCGGCCGTGGCGCCGCCCACTGGCGGGCGGCGCGGCCACTGCGTCGGACCAGCGCCGGAGGGAGTCGCCATGCGTTTTGCAAGCCCGGTGTTGTTGCTCTTGGGGCCGCTGGGGGCCTTCGCCGCCGAGCCCGCCCCCATCCATTGGAAAAAGACCGTCATCGACAGGGCCTTCCGTTCCGAAGGCGTCGCCATCGCCGACGTCAACCGCGACGGCAAAACAGACATCCTCGTCGGCGATGTCTGGTACGAGGCCCCCACCTGGAGGGTCCACCGCATCCGGCCCGGCAAGGACGATTACCGCCAGGGCGATGCCAACGTCTATAGCCGCTGCTTCAACTGCTGGGCCGACGACATCAACGCCGACGGCTGGCCAGACCTCATCGTCGTCAGCTTCCCAGGGGAGGCCTGCCATTGGTACGAGAACCCGCGCGGCCAGCCGGGGGACTGGAAACAACACGAAATCTGGCATAGCGCCTGCAACGAAACACCGCTCTACGCCGACCTGTTCGGCACCGGCCGCCGCGTGTTGGTCATGGGCTGGCAGCCCAAGGGCAAGCTCCGCGAAGGGCAGATGGCCTGGTTCGCCCCCGGCCCCGATCCGACCCAACCCTGGCAGATGCACCCCATCAGTGAGCCGAGCCGCCCCGGCCAACCGGTCCCCGGCACGTTCCGCTACGACCACGGTCTGGGTATCGGCGACCTCAATGGCGACGGCCGGAATGATGTCATCGTCACCGCCGGCTGGTGGGAGCAGCCGGCGCGGGATGAGGGCAAGCCGTGGACCTTTCATCCCGCCAACCTCGGCGAACCGTGCGCCGACATGTTCACCTACGACCTGGACGGCGATGGCCTGGCCGACGTCATCAGCAGCTCGGCCCACAACTACGGCATCTGGTGGCACCAGCAGAGACGGTCTCCCGCAGGCCAAGTCACCTTTGTCAAGCATACGCTCTTCCCCAAGCTCTTCTCGCAGTCTCACGCCCTGCACTGCGTCGACATTAATGGCGACGGCTTGAAGGACCTGGTGACCGGGAAACGCTGGTGGGCACACGGTCCGAAGGGAGACGTCGCCCCTAACGACCCCGCCGTCCTGTACTGGTTCGAGGCCACCAAGGGCAGCGACGGCATGGTGCGCTTCGTCCCCCACCTGATCGATGATGATTCAGGCATCGGCACGCAATTCGTCGTGGCTGATTTCAACGGCGACCGCCTGCCGGACGTGGTCATCAGCAACAAGAAGGGAGTTTTCGTCTTCGAACAGCGGCGAGGCCCGTAGCACATAGGCCCCGCGATTCATCGTTTCGCGGTCGCGCGCCGCCGCGGCATGTAGCGGGGGCGAACCGACAAGTCCGGCGCGAGCGCGAAGCGACAAGGCCGGTGCGGAGCCGCGCCCTCGTTGCGTGCCGGCGGTGATGGATTGCATCCCGCCGGTTGCCGCGGCAAACTGAGGGATGACCCAGGAACGTCCCTGGTCGCACTGAGAGGGGCGCCGCGTTAAAATGCCCGTCAATGCGGCAGGATCGGAAGCGGCCGGTGGCCTCGGGTAGTTAGTCGCAGGGCGGGATGTCGGCAGGGGTGGAGGGCGAGGTGGCGACGCTGCGATTGGTGTCGGCCGGCACGGGGCCGGCTGATCAGGCGGGTGAAGTCCTGGGCTGTTGCTATGCCCCGGAAGGGGCCTTTGTCCTCTCGGCGGGCTGGGACGGGCAGCTGCGCCTGTGGGAGACGGCCCGCGCGGCCCATGTCACCGCTTTGCGGGTGAGCAGCAAGCCGGTGTCGGCCTGTGCCATTTCCCCCGACGGAGGCTCATGGCTGGCCGGCACTTTGGACGGCTTCCTCTCTCGCTGGAACGCCCTGACACACGAGCAGACGTTGTTGTTTCTGGCGCATCCGCGTCCGGTTTCGGCGATCCTCTATGGTGGAAACGAGCACACGCTGATCACCGCGTCCTGGGATGGAAACCTGATCGTCTGGGACCTGACTCGGGAGCGGCATGGTCGAACGTTGGCAGGACATCGCGACATCGTGGCCGGCTGCCGGCTGACGCCGGATGGCCAGACGATCGTGAGTTGGTCGCACGACGGCACGCTGCGGACGTGGGACATGGCCCGGCTGCGGCCGATGCGGGTGTTCGCGGGGCACAGTGATCGGGTGACGGCCGCCGCGATTTCTTGTGATGGGCGTTGGGTGGTCTCGGGTTCCCGTGACGCGCAGTTGCGCTTGTGGGACTTGCAAACGGGCGCGGAGCACGCTTCGACGACCTTGGCGGGCGAGGTCCGTAGCCTTCTTTGTCTGTTGGACGGCGAGACCGTGGTGGCGGTGGACTTCAGTGGCCGCTTGACGTTGCATCGTTTGGCCGACCTGGAGATGGTGGGGGAGCTGGTGACTTACCTGCCGACGCAGTGTGCCGCGCTGGCGCCGTCGGGCGGCCAGATCGCCTTGGGCTGTGCTGATGGTCGGGTCCGCTTCGTGGCCGTTGATGGCTTCGACAGCAAGCCGTTGCAGGTAACAGCCCGGCCCACCGAGCGCCCCAGCTCGTCGATGTTGCGGCGGCTCTTCGGCCGCCGGAAGCTGACGCCGGCGTTTGAATGTATTTGCCCGGCGTGTCGAGAAAGCGTTGAACTGATCGACGCCCGCACCGGCCAAGCCCAGCCCTGCCCCAAATGCCGCCGGCCGCTGCGGGTCAGCGCCATAGCCCGTCTGGCGAGTCCCTGGCCGTCCACGCCTCATCGCTGACCCGATCGTTCCCCGGAGAACCGTTACTGTGGCCGAGAAGTCCCCCGCTTCTTCGCCGTGGGCTGCGCGGCGTGACCTGTTTCTCATTAGTTTGCTCATTCTGTTCATGGAGCTGGCGTGCATCCGGTGGTTTCCCGCGCACGTCCTGTTCCTCACTTTTTTCACCAACGTCGTCCTGCTGGCGTGTTTTCTGGGCATGTCGCTCGGCTGCCTGGCGGCGAACCGGTCGCAAAACCTGCTGGCCTGGACCCCTTTTTTCCTCGCGGTGGTCGTCGGGTTGGGCTTGGTCGTGGAGCGGATCCAGCGCCTGATCCAGCGGACGGTGGATGTGGGGGGACAGGCGTCGCCCCAGCTGGTGTTTTTCGGGACCGAGTATAACTTGCGGATGCCGAAGGAGTTCCAACTCCCAATCGAGGTGATCTGCGGGATCTTTTTTCTGTTGCTGGTGCTGGCCTTCATCGGGCCAGGGCAGCAGCTGGGGCGCTGCCTCAACGCGGTGCCCAACCGCATTCTGGCGTACACCATCAACATCGCCGGTAGCCTCGTCGGCATCGTCTTGTTTGCGGGCTTTTCCTGGCTGGAACTCTCGCCGTTGTGGTGGTTTCTGCCGGTTACGCTTGGCGTGGCTTATTTCCTTTGGGATGGTCTCTGGTCGCTGCGGGTGGCCTTGGGTTGGCCGCTTCTGGTGCTGGTGGTGGTGGCTGCTTCTTACCGCACCGGCACCTCGACCGTGAACACCGACGGCGGGCCCCGAACGATGCACCACTACTGGTCGCCGTATTACCGGGTCGATTACTATCCCGACCTGGCCCTGATCGCCGCCAACCTGATCGGTCACCAGAACATGGTGTCGGTGGGCGCGGTGGCATCCGCCTACGCGCTGCCGTACCTGGTGCGGCGCGATGCCAACGCTTTGGCCGGTCGGCCGGCGGCGTTGGAGCGGGTGTTGATCATCGGTGCAGGCTCGGGGAACGACGTTGCCCGGGCCTTACAATTTGGTGCCCGAGAGGTCGATGCCGTCGAAATTGATCCGCGCATCCAGGCCCTCGGTGCCGAACACCACCCCGACCGTCCGTACCAACAGACCGACCGCGTCCGCTACCACAACGACGATGGTCGCAACTTCCTTCGCTCAGCCCCCGACGCGGCCTATGACCTCATCGTCTTTGCGTTGGTTGATTCCCTGGTCCTGCACAGCGGCTACAGCAACCTCCGCCTGGAAAGCTACCTTTTCACCCGGGAAGCCTTCGCCGACGTCCGCCGCTGCTTGAAGCCGGGCGGCCTCTTCGTGATGTACAACTTTTTCCGGCAAGGTTGGATCATGGCCCGGCTGGAAAAGACCTTGAGCGAAACCTTCCACGAGCCGCCGCTGGTCATGCTCCTGCCGCATCAGCCTGAGGTTCCCGAGGGTTATTACGATGGCTTCACGCTCTTCCTGGCGGGCAGTCACGAAGCCTTGGCTCCTTTGCGCCGGGCCTTCGCCCAACAACCGTTGTACCGGCTTCGTCGCCAGGAGGCGCCCGGGCCACATTCGCTCAACGGCTTCACAGTGAAGCCCGAGGATGCCTCCCTCTGGGCGGTGTTCGGGTTGTCGACTATCCGCCCGCCGGAAAACCTGCAACTCGCCACCGACGACTGGCCCTTCCTTTACTTGCGGGAGCCGATGATTCCGCTGCAGCCGACTCTCTCGGGGATGGGGGTAATGGCCGGCATCGCCGCGGCGCTGTTGCTTTTGTTCATGCCCCGGATGGAGGGGCGTTGGCTGTTCGACGGCTGCATGTTTTTCCTGGGTGCCGGCTTCATGCTGATTGAAACCAAGGCCGTCGTCCACATGGCGCTCTTGTTCGGCAGCACCTGGATCGTCAATTCCGTGGTTTTCTTCGCCGTGCTCGTCATGATCCTTTTGGCCAACCTCTACGCCCTCAGCGTCCGCCCCCAGCGCCTCTGGCCGTACTACGTTGGCCTGCTGGTGGCGTTGGGGTTGAACGTGGCTATCCCTCTGAACTCCTTTCTCGGCTACGAGCGGAACGTCCAGGTGCTGCTGTCGTGTCTACTGGTCTTCGCGCCGATCCTGTTTGCCGGCATCATCTTCGCGGTCGCTTTCAGCCGGACGGCCTCGGCGGACGTCGCCTTTGGCTGGAACATTGCGGGGGCGATGCTGGGGGGCTTGGCGGAAAACGCGTCGATGCTCTGGGGCTTTCGCTACCTTCTGTTAGTGGCGGTGGCGTTTTACCTGCTGGCGGGGTTGTGGGGGTGGGGCATGGGTCGGGCGGCGGCGCGGGGCGGCGCC
>JANWYO010000233.1 GCA_025055215.1 Gemmataceae bacterium | reverse complement strand
TCCCGTGGCGGCCCGGGCCGCCACGGGACCAAGCCGCAACCGCCCCCCTATCCCACCCCAAGCCAGACGATTACACTGGAGGACATGAGCAAAGAATCGCAGCTGCGACAGGTGCTGGACTGCGGCATCGTGGCCGTCGTTCGTTCTCCAGACAGTCAGCAACTGGTGGAGGTGGTTCGCGCCTTGGCCGACGGCGGCGTCACCGTCGCGGAAATCACCATGACCGTCCCCGACGCCCTCGACGTGGTGCGGCAGGTGCGGCGGGCGTTGGGAGACCGCGTCCTTCTTGGGGCCGGCACGGTGCTCGACGCCGAGACCGCCCGCGCCGCCCTGCTGGCGGGAGCCGAGTTCATCGTAGCCCCCACCCTGAACCACGCCGTGATTCGCCTTTGCCAGCGTTACGACAAGCTCGTCATGCCCGGCGCGTTGACGCCCACGGAAATCCTGACCGCCTGGGAGGCCGGGGCCGACATCGTCAAGGTCTTTCCCGCCGACGTCGTGGGGCCGGCGTTTTTCAAGGCCCTGCGCGGGCCGCTGCCCCAGGTGCGCCTGATGCCGACCGGCGGGGTGGACTTGACGACGGCGGCCGCCTTCCTCCAGGCCGGTGCCTGTTGCCTTGGGGTGGGCGGACAGCTGGCCGAACCCAAGGCCATCGCTGAAGGAAATTTCACCCGGATTCGTGACTTGGCCCGAAAATACCGCGACATCGTCGAGCAGCTGCGACAGGAGTGAGTCCCCTGCCTGGCCCGGCAGCAAGCACGACGCCTGCCGGCCTGCCACCCGCTGGAGACCTTCTCATGTCGGCGTCGTCATTTGAACGGGCATCATGCCAGGCACCGGTCCGAGGCCGATCGGGATCGCAGCGCCCGTTTCAGGGTTCGTTCCTGGATTATCGCCGGTTCGTGCAACGCCATTACGATGGCTTGGCCGGTGCCCTGACCGCCCTCACCGGCCTGCTCACGGGGCACGAAGCGCTCGCCGGCCGATTGATCCGGCCCGGCGGGTTCGACGTCCGAGGCTGCCAGCGCCTCCTCGATGCCGCCTGCGGCAACGGGCGTTACGCGCGGTTCCTCGTCCGCCGAGCCGATGCGGACGCGTTGGTCGTCGCTTTTGACCTGTCGTTGAACATGCTGCGGCGTGCCCGGCGACGCGTTGGCAGCGACCGCGTCCGCTTCGCCGCCGCCGACGTCACTCGCCTGCCCTACGCCGACGGCATCTTCGATGCCATCGTCTGTGGCTGGGTGTTGGAACACCTCCCCGATCCCCGCCCTGGCCTCCGAGAGTTGGCCCGGGTCTCGCGCCCAGGCGGTCGGCTCTTGCTCCTGACTACCGAAGACACGGTTGCGGGCCGGTGGTGCGGTCGCTTGTGGCATTGCCGCACTTACCGGCGCTCCGAGCTTCGCCGCATCGCCGAGGAATGCGGGTTTGAATGGGAGCGAGAGCTGTGGTTCTCGCGGCTGCACGCCTGGCTGAAACTTGGAGGCATCGTCGCCCAGCTGCGTCGGCGATGAGTTCCCCGCGGCTTGGGCGTGGGATCCGGCGTGCAAGACGGTCGAGCCCCTGATCCACCAACCAGGCTTCCCGGCGGCCCGTCATGGACGGCTTGGGAGGAATTGGGACCGAAGGAGGGATTCTTGACCGAACACCAGCGCGCGGCCAGCGGATCGTTCGCGCTGGTGTTCGGTCTGCGCGGCACTCAGCTTTGTCCCTGGGACTTGCGGGCGGCTTTCTGCTTGCGGAGTTGCGCTCGGCGGCGTTGCTCGCTCGGCTTCTCGTAATGCTGTCGGGCACGCAGTTCCTTCTGCATTCCACTGCGCTCGATGAGTTTCTTGAAGCGACGCAGGGCGGCACTGATCGGTTCCTTGTCATGGACACGCATTCGCAACGACATTCGCTTTTCAATCTCCTTTCACTCTTGAGGACCTTATCGGACCGCGGCAGAACGCTCCGCCACATAGGCGGCTGGGAATTATATCCCGCGGAACGTTGATTGAATAGTCCGGCCTCCAGTCAGGATGCTCGTCCCGGGAGGTGATCGTCCCGTAAAGTCAGCTCGATCAGCCGCTGCAACCGATCTGCCGTCTCTTGGGCGGTGAGCAGCACTTCTTCGTGGGAGAGCGGCCGGTCTGCCAAGCCGGCCGCTCGGTTGGTGATGAGTGAAATGGCCCCGCACTCCAGCCCCAGCCGGACTGCCTCCTCGGCCTCACGGGCCGTGGACATGCCGACGGCGTCGGCCCCCCAAACCCGCAGGGCGCGGATTTCGGCTGGCGTCTCGTAGCTGGGGCCGGTCAACTGGGCATAAACCCCCACGAACAGCGGCAAACCGATTTCTTCAGCCGATGCCTGAAGCAAGGCAAGCAGACGAGGCGCATATGGGGGCGGCGACCCTTCGCCGGCCTGGGCAGCGGGTCGGCGCCCAGAGTATGGCCGGGTCCAGTCGATATGGTCGCGAATGGCCATCAGTCGGCCCGGGGAGAGTGCCTCATGGATGCCGCCAGCGGCGTTGGTCAGCAACACCCGCGACGCCCCGAGCGTTCTGGCCAAGCGAACCGGCTGGAACACCGTTTCCCACGGATGTCCCTCGTAACGGTGGAGCCGACCTTGAAACACCACCACCCGCCATGCCCCCCACCAACCGAGCACCACCCGCCCGCCATGCCCGGCCACGCTGGACTCGGCGAACCCGGGAACGTCCGCGAAAGGGACGGCGATCGGCTCGTCCAGTCTCTCGGCCAGCCGGCCAAGCCCCGAGCCCAGGACCAAGGCCCACCGCGGTGGCTCGCGGCGGGCCGATTGCAGCAGGTCCAAGTATCCCACGGTTGCGGGCATGAGGCCCCCGTCTTTGAGAAGTGACGTCAGCTGGGGGGCACAAACCGGGCCTTCTTGGCCCGGGCGGCCTGCACGATCAGCTCGGCGCAAAGCTCCTCACCCAGCAGGCTCGAGTTCAGAACCAGGTCGTACAGATGCACTGCGCCGGGCTGTCGGTGGAAGTGCGTGGCCACGAAGTCGGCCCGCTGTTGGTCGCGCTGTTTGACCAGTTCCGCGGCCTGATCGGTGGTCAGGCGTAACCGCTGACTCATGTACGCGACGCGGTCTGCCACGGGGGCAACAATGCGGACGTGCAGCGTCGTTTCGCCCGGCAGGAGGAAACCGGCTCCCCGACCCACGAGGACTACGTCCCCCTGCGCCGCTAACGCCAACACAACCTGCGCCATGTCTGCCAGGCTGGGTGGATGGGCCGGCGACTCGGGCTGCCGCAGCGCCGCCAGCCGGCTTTCTACCCAGGGAATCAACTCAGAGGGAATCTGGCTGATGATGTTCTCCCGCTGCGCCGGCTCATGCGCCAAATACTCGAGCGACTCTTGCGTGAAGACCTGCCAGCCGAGTTTGCGACCCGCCATCTGGGCGATCGAGGCGCCCCGCGCGCCGGTTTCGCGGCTGACAGCGATGGTCAAGGACAACGGCCGATCCGTCGGCGCCGCTGGCAGCCGGTCTCCTCGATAGCCATGCTGTGGCGAACCAGTCACCACCTCGGCCGAGGCATCCAGATCAACCCGATAATCAGGCGTGTTGGCGGGAGGTTGCATGGATCTTGCTCGTGGACGGGTCATCCCTCCTCAACGTATTCCCGCCGTGCGAAGATGGCCATGCCCACCACCAGCAGGAGTACCGTGAGGGAGCCGAGGACGGCCCAGGCCGTTTCGGGCGTGACGGGGAGAAAGATCGAGGGCCGCTCCGGCGGCACCCCGAAGTCTCCGGCAGCATCCAACATTAGGCAGCGGACGTAAAACCCGATGCTGATGCGCTTCATGTAGCCGGGCATGTTGCCCAGGATCGTCTCCAGAAAGAACGAGTACGCCAGGGCGACGACGGCCGACCGACGGAAGCAACTCCCCATCAGGTGAAACAGCGAGGCAAACGCCAGGCTGCCTGCCAGGACAGCTGGCCAATACAGGCCAAACGCCAAGCGGCCCGGCAGACCGGCCGCCAGGCAAATCAGGCCGAAGCCCCCGAGGTTGAGGCCCAGGTTCCACGGCAGCAGCGCCAGGAACTTACCCAGGTAAATGGCCCAGCGGGGCAGCGGCCGACTCAGCAGCCAGATGAGTGTGCCTTCGTCGCGCTCGCTGCCGACGGCCTCGACCGCAAAGCTAAGGCTCCACAGGGGCAGCAAAAAGCTGAGGAAGACCGAGAAAACCAGGGCCGTCGAAAAGACATACAAGCCAGAAACATCCAATCCTGCCCGCCAGGCGGCGACGATGGCCTGGCCCGAAGGCGGCGCCGCGACGGTGAGCACGTCCAGGGTCTGAGCGTAGGTGAGGCCCTGTCCCCGGGGCCAGCGCCAATGGCTCATGGTCCATCGGCCCGCCGCTGTGGTCAACCCGACCAGCGTCACGGTACAGGCGAGCAGCCCCAGCGCGATCCAAACCATCTGCCGCGCTCGCACCGGTCGCCGAAGGCTCAGGCCGACCAGGGCGCACCACGCCCGGAGCAGCGACACCCTGGCGGCGGCCGGCGGCCCGCCGGCCGCCGCCTCTTTCATCTTTGGCTGGTGCATGAGTTAACGCCTCGGCAAACGGCGCCGGTTGAAATCTCCGTGCTCAGGTCGTATGTCAACATCAATTCGGGACCGGGGCGGAACGACGTCCGATCCGCTGCCTCTCGACGACTGTGAGTAGATTCGACGATGCCATTGGGTTATCTCTGTCTGGTACTGCACGCGCATCTCCCCTTCGTCCGACATCCCGAGTACGACGATTTCCTCGAGGAAGATTGGCTCTACGAGGCGATTACCGAAACCTACATTCCGCTACTGGATCAT
This sequence comes from Gemmataceae bacterium, assembly GCA_025055215.1. Taxonomy (GTDB): domain Bacteria; phylum Planctomycetota; class Planctomycetia; order Gemmatales; family Gemmataceae; genus JANWYO01. The sequence goes on along the minus strand of JANWYO010000233.1, from coordinate 57,423 downwards.
CTCGACGCTTTGGAGCGCGACGGTGTCGATTGGCGGCTGACGATGTCGGTAACGCCCACGCTGGCGGCCATGTTGGCCGATCCGCTGTTGCAATACCGCTACGTGCGGCATATCGACAACCTCATCGCTCTGACGGTCAAAGAGATCGAGCGGACGCGGTGGCAGCCGGAGTTCCACCATCTGGCGTTGATGTACCACCACCGTTTCCAGCGGGCGCGGGACGTCTTCGTTAAGCAATACAACCACAACTTACTCAATGGGTTCCGCCGATTCTACGAAACCGGGAAGCTGGAACTGATCACCTGCGCCGCGACCCACGGGTTTCTCCCGTTGATGACGATCAACCGCAACGCCGTGCGGGCGCAGATCGAGATCGGCTGTCGCGAGTTCCAGCGCCATTTCGGCAAACGCCCGCAAGGGATCTGGCTGCCGGAGTGCGGCTACGCCCCGGAGGTGGACGAGCTGTTGCGCGATAGTGGCATCCGCTACTTCTTCACCGATACCCACGGCGTCCTCTTCGCCGAGCCGCGACCCCGTTATGGCGTCTACGCGCCGATCCTCTGCCCCGGCACCGGGGTCGCCGCCTTGGGTCGGGATACCGAATCCTCTAAGCAGGTCTGGAGTGCCATCGAGGGCTACCCGGGCGATTACAACTACCGGGAGTTTTACCGCGACGTCGGCTTTGATCTCGATTACGAGTATCTTCGCCCCCACCTCCACCAGAGCGGCATCCGAAGCCACCTGGGCATCAAATATTACAAGATCACCGGCCGAACCGACCACAAGCTCCCTTACGATCCCCGGGCCGCCTTGGAGAAGGCGGCGGAACATGCCGGGAATTTCATGTTCAACCGGGAAAAACAGGTCGAATGGCTCGCGGGAGCGATGGACGGCCGACCGGCCTTGATCGTGGCCCCTTACGATGCCGAGCTGTTCGGCCACTGGTGGTTTGAGGGGCCGGAGTGGATCAACTTCCTCCTCCGCAAGATCTGCTACGACCAGCAGACGGTTAAGACGATCACGGTGCCCGAGTATCTCGAGCGGTATCCGAAGCTTCAGGTGGCCAAGCCGTCGTTCTCCAGCTGGGGTTACAAGGGCTACTGCGAAGTCTGGTTGGAGGGGTCCAACGACTGGATCTATCGCCACCTGCACGAAGGGGCCGACCGCATGGTCGAACTGGCCCGGCAGTTCGAGCATCCCAGTCCGCTTCAGCGCCGGGCCTTGAATCAGGCCGCCCGCGAGCTGCTCCTGGCCCAATCCAGCGACTGGGCCTTCATCATGAAGACGGGAACGATGGTCGAGTACGCCGTGCAACGAACGCACGTCCACGTCCTCAATTTCAATCACCTCTACGAGCAGCTGAAAGGCGGCAGCATCGACGAAGACTGGCTGAGCGAGATCGAACGGCGCCACAACATTTTCCCGGACATCGACTATCGGCTGTATGCCTAAGGTGACTGATGGCCGCCCGACACGAAGCCCGCAGCTAGTCGTGTACGGGCCGGAAGGGGAGATGTCGCCCTGGATTTCGGCGGGGCAAGCATGCAGTGGCGGAGAGGGATCGATCGGCCCGTGGTCGCGCGAGGAGGGAAGGCGCGTGCCGGGCACCCAGGGAGATCTGTGGTTTCGCGTTCGCCGCGCGCCCGGCCAGTGCGACACGATGAATCGGCGCGGCGGCTGGTGCGGAAAACCGCCGCCTGGGTCGCTCAACCCCGCCCGACACAATACGGACGCCCGGGACGGGCGGCTTCTTGACGGCCGCCGGAAACTCTGCTAACCCAGAGGCAGCGTCCCCTTGGCAATCCCTGGCCCTCGCAGGAGCCTGATTCCATGAAGCGCATCGGTCTGTTGAGTCGCCGAGGTTTTCTCGAAGCCGGGGCGGCCGCCGCTTTCGGCTGGGCCGTGGCCCCGGCCACTGCCCAGGCCGCCGCCGATCCGTTCGGCGGCTTCATCGTGGGTGTGCAGAGCTTCAGCTTCCGCAACTTCGACCTGGAGCAAGCTCTGAAGCGAACCCAGGACCTCGGCCTGCGCTACGCCGAGTTCTATCAAAAGCACGTCCCCCTCAACAGCACCCCAGACCAGCTCCGCAGCATCCTCAAACTCTGTCGCGAATACGACGTCACGCCCATCGCCTTCGGCGTCCAACGGTTTACCAAGGACCACGCGGCCAACCAGAAGCTCTTTGAGTTCGGTAAAGCCCTGGGCATTCGCACGTTCAGCGCCGATCCCGACCCCGACAGCTTCGACAGCCTCGATAAACTTTGCGAAGAATACAAGATCTCCATCGCCATCCATCCCCATGGCCCGACCGGCAAAGGGACGCTGCACCGCTGGTATTCGGCCGAGGTGATCCTGGCGGCGGTGAAAGACCATCATCCGCTCATCGGCTCGTGCCTCGACACAGGGCATTTGATCCGGGCGGAGCAGCTGGGCAAAAAACTCGACCCTGCGGCCCAAGTGCGGGTGATGGGGGCGCGCAACTTCGGCATGCACCTGAAAGACCACGACAATGCCCGAAAAACGGACGTTGTCTACGGTAAAGGGGCGTTAGACGTACCGGCCGTGCTCCGGGCGTTACGGGAGGTCAAGTTCCAAGGGTACATCAGCATCGAGTATGAAGCCAATCCGCAGGAGCCGTCGCCGGACATCAAGGCATGCGTGGAAGTCTTCAAGGAAGCGGTGAAAAAGCTGGCGTGATGGCGCGGTGGGTGACGTGGTATAATGGCGCCAATCGTTGACCCGCCGGCCGCGCCGTCGTCAGGGTGCCGCCCGCCGGGCGTCGCCCGGCGGGCCGTGCACCTGCCCGGTCGAACTCAGGACGGGCCATGCTGACACCCGAACAAGTCGCCGAGCTGCGACGCCAGCGCTACAACGCCACCGTCGTCTGGCTGCGAAAGGTCCATCCTGAATTGATGCGGTTGCGCGTGCGCGGCGATTTCCCCAAGCCGGCGCATGTCCCCGGGCAGTATTCCACGCTGGGGCTGGGCTACTGGGAACCGCGGCACCCCGGCTGCCAAGAGGAGATCCTCAAGCCCGGCGACGAAACCAAGCTCGTCCGCCGTGCTTATTCCATCTCTTGTCCTATCCTCGACGACAACGGCCAACTGCTGCGCTACGACGAGGTCGACTGGCTCGAGTATTACATCGTCCTGGTGGCCTCGAGCGACAAGGCCCAAGCCCCCGGGTTGACGCCGCGGTTATTCATGCTCCGCGAGGGAGACCGAATCTACATGGGGGAGAAGATCACCGGCCATTACACTCTGGCCCCGGTGCAGCCTCATGATACGGTCTTGCTCCTCTCGACCGGCACCGGCGAAGCACCGCACAATTACATGCTCTGGGAGCTACTCCGCCGCCAACATCCGGGTCGGATCCTCGCGGCCTGCTGTGTCCGCTACCGCCGTGACCTGGCCTATCTCTCCGTCCACGAAGAACTGATGCGCCGTTACCCCAACTACACCTTCGTCCCGCTGACGACCCGCGAAGCCGATACCGTGCAGCATAAGGTCTATATCCAAGACTTGATCCTCAGCGGGCAACTGGAAGAAAAGCTGGGCCAGCCGCTCGATCCGGCACGCACGCATGTCTTTCTATGCGGCAATCCGAAGATGATCGGGGTCCCGGTCAAGGATCGGGAGACCGGCGCCCGCTCGTACCCTCAGCCGACGGGCGTGGTGGAAATCTTGGAAAAACGTGGCTTCCAGGCCGATCAGCCGCAGGCCAAGGTGCAGGGAAACATTCATTTCGAGGAGTATTGGTGACCGAGGGAAGAACGTGAAGGACGTCATCGGCGGCTACAGCTTGCGCACCCTCATGGGCACTGGCCAGACCAGCCAGGTCTGGGATGTGGTCGAGTTGTCCAGCGGCAAGCATTACGCCATGAAAATCCTCTTGCCGGAGTTCGTGACCAAGGCCGAGCATCGCCAACTCCTGACGCACGAAGCTGAGGTGGGGAAGAAATTCGACCACCCCAACATCATCAAGGTCTATAAGCTGGTGAAAGAGCCGAAGGAAGCCTACTACATCATGGAATGCTTCCCTTCGACCAGCCTCAAGCAGCGGATCATGAGGAAGGAGGAGCAATTCATTCGGGAAAAAGCCCAGGAGATTTTCAAGCAGGTGGCGACGGCGCTGGCCTATATGCACGGGCTGAAATGGGTGCATCGCGATGTCAAGCCGGATAACATCCTCGTCAACGACGAGGGACAGGTCAAGCTGATCGACTTCGCCATCGCCAAAAAGATCGAGAAGCCGGGGTTCTTCGCCCAGCTGTTCGGGCAAAAGGAAAAGCCCCAGGGGACGCGGAGCTACATGTCGCCGGAGCAGATCCGGGGCGAGTCCGTGGATGGCCGGGCCGACATTTACAGCTTCGCGGCCACGGCGTATGAGGTGGTGACCGGGCGGCCGCCGTTCCGCGGCGCTACCGCCCAGGATCTCTTGGCCAAGCACCTGAACGAAAAGGTTACGTCCCCCCAGGTCCTCAATCCCGACGTGACGGATGAGTTTGCCGCTCTGGTCGTGCGCATGCTGGCCAAGAAACGGGAGGAGCGTCCCCAGAACTTCCACGAAGTCTTGATGCAGCTGAAGTCGATGCGCGTCTTCAAGAGCAAGGAAATTCAGAAAAAGGCGTAGCCAACTTCTCGGGTATGTCCATCGGGATTTCGGCGGGGCGAAGCGGCCGCGGAAAGCGATGGATCGGTACCGGCTCGCGACGGCGCGAATCCCGCGCCGGGGAGGCACGAGCGGTCTTGATCCATCGATTGGCGCTCGCTGGGTGCCGAGCGAACCCGAACCGATGAATCATGCGCGTACCCTAGGATTCGCCAGGGTTGGGGAAGAACCGCCGCCCCAAGCCCTCAACCTACCCGAGAGGAGAGGTGCATCGTTGTCGGGTTCGTAGTTGACAGAGTCAGCCGAGTCGGTTACGCTTTTGTAATGTGGCCTACCTTAGGGGGGAGCCTGCCCCTCGTCTCAGCCTTAGTCCCACCTGCGAGTGGCTGTTCTCCGGCGAGGTCGCGCGGGCCTAATCAAGGAGCATTGCCATGTTGAAACTCTGGAGTTCCCGTGCAGGGACGACCTGCGATGGGCAGACGCGCCGTGACTTCCTGAAAGTCGGCGCCCTGGGCCTGGGCGGACTTACATTGCCTGGCCTGCTGCGGGCCGGGGCGGCGGCAAAAGCCGCCGGCCAGCCCACCAAGTCGACGTCCGTCGTCTGGCTGTGGCTGGGCGGCGGCCCGACTCACGTCGAGACCTTTGATCCGAAGATGGACGCCCCGGTGGAGTTCCGCAGTACCGTCGGGGCCGTGGACACCAACGTTCCCGGCATCCAGATCGGTGGCGTCTTTCCCAAGATCGCCCAAGTTGCCGACAAGATGGCCTTCATCCGCTCGTTTGCCCACAGCAATTCAGGCCACGGCGGCGGCACCCACTGGGTCATGACCGGATACAACTTCCCACCGGCTGACAACGGCGGACTGCCGATCAAGCCCGGGCATGGGGCCATCCTCGCCCGTTATCGCGGCCCGAACAACCCGCAGACCGGCCTGCCCACCTACGTCCGTCTGGGCGGCATCCTCGGCGACGGACCTGCCTGGCTCGGCGCGCCGTATGCCCCCTTCGACGTGGCCGGCAATGCCCGCCGCAACATGAACCTCCAGATTACCCTGGAACGCTTGGCGGAGAGGCGGTCACTCCTGAAGGCTTTCGACACCCTGAACCGCGAGATCGATCGCACCGGCCTGCTCGAGGGATTGGACAGCTTCGAAACTCAAGCGTTCGACCTCATCCTCAGCAAGGCCCGCGACGTCTTTGACGTCAACCAGGAAGATGCCAAGACACGCGAGGCTTACGGTCCGGGCCTCGGCCAACAGCTCCTTCTGGCCCGCCGGCTGTGCGAAGCAGGCGTCGGCTTCGTGACGGTGCAATACGGCGGGTGGGACATGCACGGCCAAATCGTCAATGGCTTGAAGAACCGGGCGCCTCAGCTCGACCACGCCGTCGCGACCTTCGTGCGTGACGTGGCGGACCGCGGGCTGGACCAGAACATTCTGTTGGTGATCACCGGCGAATTCGGCCGCACCCCGCGGATCAATCGCAACGCCGGCCGCGATCACTGGGCGCCGCTCTCGACCCTCGCTTTTGCCGGGGGTGGCCTGCGCATGGGCCAAGTGGTCGGCGAATCGACCGCCAAGGCCGAAGTGCCGAAGTCGAAGCCGATCTCGCCGCAAGACCTGATGGCCACCGTGTTCCACGTCCTCGGGTTGCCCTTGGACCTGCACTTCACGGACCCGAGCGGTCGGCCGACGCCGATGATCGACGGCGGCAAGCCGATTGCCGAGTTGCTGTGAGCGGCTGCCGAGGCCGTTGGTGCGTGCAAGTGGCGGCAGCGGCGGGGGATTTCCCCCGCCGCTGCTGTTTTCTCGCGCCAGCGATCTCGACTGACAGACAACTGAGGGTAGCTCGAAGCGTGCCGGGCGGGGGCCAACGGATCGCGTCCGAAGTCGGGCGACAAAGAGAAGGTGCTCTCCGCAGGGGATGCGGGTGCCCCGCCGGGTTTCGGCGGGGCGAGGGTGCAGCGGCGGAGAGGGATTGATCCGTTCGCGCTCGCGCGAGGATCGAAGAGGCGTGCTGGAGACGCGCGAGCGGTCACCATTTCTCGATTCGCGCTCGCGGCGTGCCGGGCGAACGCGAACCGATGGATCATAGGCGCGAACCGAGGCATCATTGAAGGGGTGGCGAAAGACCGCCACGTGGAACGCTTAACCGTACCCCCGACGTATGGGTACACGGCGGAGAATCCTCGCCTTGCCGAGGGCCGGCGGTAGACCCTATGATAAAGGCGGCTGGTGGGTGTAGCTCAGTTGGTTAGAGCTCCAGACTGTGGATCTGGCTGTCGCCGGTTCGAGTCCGGTCACCCACCCTTCGCTCGAGTTGCCGTGAACATGCTTTTCCGCCGGTGAGCGGCGAGGCGAGACGCTCGCCAAATCTTCACATTTTCTCGCGTCGGCTCTTCACTTGCCTTGCGTCAACTTTTGCCGGAATCGGCACTGCTTTGGAAAATTTCGGCCCGGCGCTTGCCCCGGCGAGCTGTCCGCTGCTACGATACGAACAACCTGGATGTGCCTGCGAATCGACACGCCCTAGGTTGCAAGGGCCGACATTCGGCTCCGCTCGGTGTCGGCGGGTGTTGCCGTCAGCGAAAGGGAGCTTTATGAGACCCACCCCTTCCAGTTCGCTCGACGCCAGCGTGCTCGTGCTCAACCGGTTGTTTCTGGCCATTCATGTCATCTCGGTTCGGCGGGCCTTCTGCTTGCTGTGCAAGGACTTGGCCGAGGTGGTCAACCTGGAGGACGGGCAGTTTGCCACGTATGACTTTGCGACCTGGCGGGAGGTGAGTGAGTATCGTGCGCGGTATTTTCGCCAGGAGGACGATGACTGGATCCGCACCGTTGACAGCGAGATTCAGGTGCCGCGGGTGATTCGTCTGCTGGGCTATGACAAGTTGCCGAAGCAGACCGTGAAGTTCAATCGCCGCAACATCTTTGCCCGGGACAACAACCAGTGCCAATACTGCGGGCGGAAGTTTCCGACCACGGAATTGAGCCTTGACCACGTGATTCCCCGGAGTCAGGGTGGGCAGAGCACGTGGGAGAACGTGGTGTGCGCCTGCGTGGAGTGCAACGTCCGAAAAGGGGGTCGGACGCCGAAGCAGGCGCACATGAGCTTGATCCGCAAGCCGGAGAAGCCGAAGCGGAGTCCGTTGCTAAATCTGAAGCTGACCCACCGGAAGTACCAGTCGTGGCGGACCTTCCTTGAAAACGCCTACTGGTCGGTGGAGCTGAAGTAGCCGAGGTGCGCCCCCGCACCAGCCGGGGCCGCACCTGAACGGCTTGCACGTCGATGCCCAGCTTCCTGGTCGCTGTCGCCTTCCTGACGATCCTGCCACTGCCGTCCCGGTGGATGCCCACTCCCGCCGAGGTGGCTCGCGCTCGTTGGTGGTACCCGGCGGTCGGGCTGCTGTTGGCGGCGCTGCTGGCTGCTTGGGCATGGCTCGTCTCGCTCCTGGGCCCCGGCCTGGGTGCCTGGCTGGTTCTGGCCGCCTGGCTTGGCGTCACAGGAGCGCTGCACTTTGACGGTTTGTGCGACGTCTGCGATGGGTTGTTCACCGGCCAAACCGCCGAGGAGCGGCTGCGGATCATGAAGGATCCGCACCTGGGGGCTTACGGCTTGGCGGGCGGGGGACTGGTGCTCTTGGGGAAATGGACGGCCCTCCAGGGGTTACTGGCCACGACGGCCGGGCCGGTCGCCGTCGCCTCGGCCATCGCCGTCGCTCGCTGCCTCGTTCTGGCCGTCGCCGCCGGCCGAGCCTATCCCCGTCCCGAAGGTATCGGCAAGGTCCTGATCGAAGCCACCGCCTCTTGGGAAGGCCCTGCCTGCCGCGCCGCCGCCTTCCTGCTCCACGGCGTGATTTGGCTGCCGTTCTTCGGCTTGGCCCCCCTGTGGTTCTTCCTCCCCGCCTGGGTCGCCTCTCACCTCCTCCCCTGGCTCTTTGTCCGCCGACTTGGCGGCATCACCGGCGACTGCTTGGGGGCTTCCATCGAATTAACCGAACTGCTGCTGCTGTTACTTGCGGCGGCCTTCCCGTCCACCTTTGCTGCCTGAAGCGGGCTGCGAAAAGTCCGGCATCCGCCCCGAGCAGACCTCCGCCTCCCACTCGTCCAGCAAGGGCCAGCCGATGGCACACGTGCCGAAGTCCGGCATGTACTGGTATTCCGTCAGGCGGTCGATCGCCTTCTGGATGATGCGATTGTCGCGGCGAAACGCCGGCCCGTGGCTTGGCAGGAGGAATTCGGCATCGTCGGCCAGGATGCGCTTGAGCGAGTTGATAAAGTCGGGGATGTTCGACCCATGATGGGCGTCGATGACCCCCACGCAGCCATCCTTGTAGATGTTGTCCCCGGAGAAAAGCAGGTTTCCCATCTTGAAGCTCAGCTGCCCCGGCGTGTGCCCCGGGGTGTGCCACACGTCGAGCTTCAGGTCGCCGACGGCGATGGTGTCTCCTTCGTGGAGCAACTCATCGACCTTGCACGGCGGCATCGGGATGTCGATCCCTTGGGCCTTGATCTGGGCGTAGGTGAGGATGCCGTCTCCCGTCTCCAGCGCCTCAACGCTCAGCGGGTGAGCGGCCACCTTCGTTTTCAGCAACTCTTTGGCTCGGGCAACCCCCTGGATATGGTCGGCATCGGCGTGGGTCGCGATGACCATGCGGCAGCGGGAGAGGTTGAAGTCCATCCGCCGGATCAGGTCGATGATTTCCTCCACTGTGTCCAAAAAGCCGATGTCGATCAGCAGCCAATCCCCACCACCGTCGATCAGGTAGACGTTCGCTCCCAGGCGTCGGCCGGCCTGGTAGTTCATCTCGATGACCCGGGGGAAGAGGTATTTCCGCTGAAGCATGGGGACCATCCCGCCGAAGGGGGACCCGTCCAGTGAGTGAGAGTGGGAGACCCCGCGTCCGGAACGAACACCCCTAATCATCTTAGATGTGTCGCCGGGGGATTCAAGCTGGCCGGCAGTCCCTCGCGGTAGCTCGGATAGCGCAAGACCACGCCGAGTTCCTGGCGTAATCGGCGGTTGGCGATTCGGCGGTGGCCGCGATGCCGCGGCGGCCCTCCGGGGCCGCCAGCGGCGAAACGGGGCGGCGGCGCCCCCAGGCAACGGGCGAGCTCCTCGAAAAACTCCCGCCGCAACACCGGATGACCGTCGCTCACGTTCACCGTGATTCCCGGGCTGGCGGCCTCGGCCGCCAGCACGGCCGCTATGCCGTCGTCGACGTGAATCAAGTTGAGCCATTGCTCCCCATCGCCGGGCACTGGCTCGCCGCGTTCGATCGCCTCGCGGCGGAACAGCCGACCCGGCCCGTAGATGCCGGCAAACCGCAGGATGGTCGCCCCAGGGCGCTGGCCCCGCAGCAGCCGCTCCGCCTCCAACACCACCCGCCCCGACTCGTCGGTCGGCTCCGTCGCCGCCGACTCATCGACCTCTTCCCCGCCGCTTTGGCCGTAGACCCCGGTGCTGCTGATGTAAAGGAGCCGGTCGCATGTCGGCAGGAAGGCCAGCACGTTGGCCAAGCCGGTCACGTACACCTCCCGCAGCGACCGCCCCGCGGTGCGATCGTGGCCGACGGCGTAGAGGACGGACGCTGCTTCAGGGAGGGAGCGGAGGCTGTCGGGGTCGAGGACATCGCCGACGAGCGGAACAAGGCCGTGCCGCCGCAGCTCGGCGGCACGCTCGGCCGAGCGCGTGAGGGCGTAGACGCGTTGCCCCGCCGCCACCCACTGCCGCGCCACCCGCTCTCCCAGGTAGCCACAACCTATGACCAACTTGTCCATCGCGCCGTTCCCGAAGAAACGCTGGCCTTTTCCCAGTCCCCGACACCATGTTATACAGGGAGGCGTCAGTCGTCCGATTCCGCGCCCCCAACAACAAGGAGTCAGTCGTGGCCGAGTCTCACGTCATTTTCCGCACCAACAGCAGCTCACCCTATCTTCCTGGGCCGGTCTTCGAGGGATCGCCGACCTTTCAGATGGCGCTGCGCCAGTTGGAATCGGTGGCCGAGCACCTTCAGATCGATCCCGGGGTCTTGGAACGGCTCAGCAAGCCGAAGCGCGCCATGGTGGTCAGCATTCCGGTGCGCATGGACGACGGCCGTACCCAGAGTTTCGTCGGCTACCGGGTGCAGCACAGTCTGACGAGCGGGCCGTCCAAGGGGGGACTTCGGTACCACCCCAGCGTCGATCTGGGCGAGGTGGCGGCCCTGGCGATGTGGATGTCGTGGAAGTGCGGCATTATGAACCTGCCGTTCGGCGGGGCGAAAGGGGGCATCGCCTGCGATTCGTCGGCCCTGTCGCTGGGCGAAAAGGAACGGCTCACCCGGCGCTTTACCGAAGAAATCCTGTCCATCATCGGGCCGAGGATGGACGTGATGGCCCCCGACCTGGGCACCGACGAGCAGACGATGGCCTGGATCATGGACACCTACAGCATGCACGTCGGCTACGCCTGCCCGGAGATCGTCACGGGCAAGCCGGTGGAGCTGGGGGGCTGCGTCGGCCGACGCGAGGCCACCGGCCGCGGCGTCGTCTACTGTATCATGGAGGCCCTCAAGGAACTCCGCATCCGCCCCGAGGAAGCCACCGCCGTCGTCCAGGGTTTCGGCAACGTCGGCTCCGTCGTCTGCCAGGAACTCGACCAGCGCGGCGTCCGCGTGGTGGCCGTCGGCGACGCCCACGGCTCGATCCGCAACCCCCGCGGCCTGAACGTGCCGGCCTTGGTGCAACATATGTACGGGCCTCGGCCCGCCGGTGCCCCCGCACCGCGGCTGACCGATTACCCGGAGGCCGAGCCGATCCCCAACGACGAACTCCTCAAGCTGCCGTGCACCATCCTGGTGCCGGCAGCGGTGGAGCGGGTGATCACCTTGCAGAACGCGGCCCAGCTGCGATGCCGTATCCTAGCCGAGGGCGCCAACGGCCCCACCACTCCCGAGGCCGATGCGATTCTCGCTGACAGCGACATCTTCATCATCCCGGACATCCTCTGCAATGCCGGCGGCGTCACGGTGTCGTACTTCGAGTGGGTCCAGGACATCCAGCAATTCCTCTGGGAGGAGGGACAGGTGGCCGAGAAACTCCGCCACCTGATGCTGAACGCCTTTGGCCGGGTGCGGGCCTTGGCCACCGCCCAGAACCTGAGCATGCGCACGGCCGCCCTCAGCCTCGGGGTGCAAAAGGTTGCCAAGGAGAAGGAACGCCGCGGTTTGTATCCCTGACCCGCTCAACCGGCAGGAAACCCCATGGGACGACTGCGGTCTGCCGCCGCGATCCGAGGTGAGTTCATCAGGGGATACACGACGGCCCCCAAGGCGATGAACCCCAGCCCGATCAGGGCCTCGTGTGTCTGCTGCCAGAACATGTTGACGAGTACCGCCGCCAGGACGACCACATAGAGGAACGGGACCACAGGATAGCCGGGGCAGCGGTATGGCCGCGGCACCTGCGGCAGCCGTCGGCGGAAGACGAAGATCGTCGCCACGGCCAGGGTCTCGAAGCAGACCGCCCCGAACATGGCGAAATCAGTGAGGATGTTGAAGTGGTTCTTCCCCGCCTTCAAGGCGCCCAATTCGGTCAACAGCGCCACGGCCAGCACCAGGATCGCCGACCAAGTCGCCGTCACCAGAATGGCCACCGACGGGGTGTGAAACCGGGCATGGATCGCCGCCAGAAAGCGCGGCGCCAAGCCGTCGTCGCCCATCGCAAAGATGACCCGCGGCCCCACTAGCAGGTTGCCGTTGAGGGCGCCGAAGGTGGACATCATGACGGCGGCCGAGGCCACCGCCGCTCCAATCGGGCCCAACAGCCGCAGGCTGAATTCGGTGGAGACCGGCGACTCCTTCATCATGGCCATTTCCGGGCGGGGAATCACCAGGTAGTAAGCCAAGTTGGCCCCGACATAGAGCACCAGGACGATGCCGGAACCGAGCAGCAGCGCCCGGGGGAGGTTGCGCTGCGGGGAACGGACCTCCTCTGCCACGGGGGCGACGTTCATCCAACCGTGGTAGGCGAACAAGACGCCGACCAGGGCGGCGCCAACCTGGCCCCAAGACACGGCGGCCCAATCCTCGGGCCAGATCGGCGACCAGTGGTCGGTCGTCGGCTGGGCGGCGGCCGCCACCGGCGCCGCCAGCCAGCAGACGGCGAACGGCAGGACCATGATGCCGACAAGTGTCGCCACTTTCACCACGGTAACGACCAGCTGAAGATAGCCGCCCCAGCGGACCCCGCGGACGTTGACCAGGGCGAGGACGACGAGGACGGCCACGGTCAGGCCCCGCAGCGGCCAGAAACCGAATTCGTTCCCCGCGACGGGCAGACCCAGCCACCGCCGCAAGGCGGGATTCACGAGGACGTCGCGGAGCGACTCGGCAAAGATGGTGGCCAAGGCGGCCAGGGAAGCGCCGCGAATGATCCAGAACTCGACCCACCCCCAAAGGAAGCCGGTTCGTCGGCCAAAGCCCTCGCGCAAGAAGACGTAGTTACCGCCAGCGCGGGGGAAGAGGACGGCCACCTCGCCGAGGGCCAGGGCACCCAGGAGTGTCAGCAGGCCGCCCACGACCCACACGCCGATGGCCAGACCGAAATAGGGGACCCGGTCGGCGACATCTTGCGGCTTTTTGAAGATACCCGAGCCGATGATGGTGCCGACGACGATGGCGGTCGCGGTCCACGGCCCCAGGACTCGCAGCAGGGCCGGCGCGGGACTCGATTGGCGTGTCTCCATGCCCGCCAGTGTACGGGGCTCGACGGCCAAGGGCAAACCACCCAAGCGCTATCTCGGACCGGTGGTCAGCACATCGGTAGAGCGTGGTCTTGGCGGGTCAACGAGGGTTTGACCCGGGGGCAGGCGCGGCGATTTCCCCCTAACGGGGCGGATTCCACCAAAAAAATCGCCAAAAACGGCGAATTTAGACCTGGAAGACCTTGTAATTTCGGAATTGCAAGGTAGCATTCCGCGTTTAGTGAGTGTACGCCATCGGCCCAGCTGAGCGCGAAAGAAGGCGACACATGGGGGCCGGGACGTACCGGGCAATATGATTCCCTTGGAGGCATCGGACGCGATGAGTGAATCGGACGAGCGCACCGGGCTGAACCACCGGCGGGTGCCCCCGACGACGAGTGGGATCGACGAAGAAGAGCCTCCCGGTAAGCCGCGACGTCATCCGCTTTGGCGGGAAGTTCCCGATCACCAGTGGAATGATTGGCGATGGCAGTCGCAAAATGCCATTCGCTCGGTGCGGCAGCTTCGCCACCTCCTCCCCTTCACCCCCGAGGAACTGGAAGCCATCGGCAGCCTGGAAGCGGACTTCAAGTTAGCCATCCCGCCGTATTACTTCTCCCTGATCAACCCCGACGATCCCAACGATCCTATCCGCCTGCAATCGGTCCCCTCCCCCCTGGAGCGCGAGAATCCTTCCGGCTTTGAGCTGGAAGACCCGCTGGAGGAAGACCAGGACTCTCCCGTCCCCGGGCTGACGCATCGATACCCGGACCGGGTCCTGCTGGTCAGCACCCATGTCTGCTCCATGTATTGCCGCTTCTGCACTCGGAAGAGGGCGACGATGGTCCGCGGCGGCTGGGACGCCGTCAACCGCAACGACCGCCGGATGATCGACTATATCCGCCGCCACCCCGAAATCCGCGACGTGGTGCTCTCCGGCGGCGACCCCCTGACCTTGCCGTTGGCCAAGTTGAAGTTTTTCCTCGACAATCTGGCAGCCATCCCACACGTCGATGTCATCCGCATCGGCACCCGCGTGCCGGTGACACTGCCGCAGAAGTTGTTCGACCAGGAGTTGATCGACCTGCTGGCCGCCGCCGGCAAGGTCTGGATCCAAACCCATTTCAACCATCCGCGGGAGATCACGCCGGAAGCGGCACGGGTCTGCCAAGCCCTGCTGCGGGCGGGCATGCCCGTCAACAACCACACCGTCCTGCTGAAAGGGGTCAACGATTCGCTGGCCACCATGCAGCGGCTGATGCGGGGCCTGCTGCGGATCAAGGTACGGCCCTACTACATCTTCCACTGCGACCCCGTTATCGGCGCCGGGCATTTCCGCACCTCCATTTGGAAAGGGCTGGAAATCATGGAGGGGCTGCGGGGGCACATGTCCGGCCTCGGCGTGCCCACCTACGTGGTGGACAGCCCGCACGGCGGGGGCAAAATCCCACTGATGCCCAACTATCTGGTGTCGATGTCGGACGACGCCGTGGTACTGCGCAACTACGAAGGAATGCTGGTCCGCTACCAGGCGGAGGACAAGCCGCCAAGCATTCGCCCCACTCCGACGCGAGGAGTCAGCGCCCTGATCCAAGGGAGCGAAAGCGCCTTGGTGCCGGAGCGAACGGAGCGGATGGCGCGGCGTTCACTCCGCGTATTGGCCTCGGCAGCGGGCGCCAACGACAAGGAGTTTTCATCCGCGGCCTGCTGCGGTGAGAGCGAATCTACCGCCAGCTTCGACGATTGGGCGCCGGTGGTTCGGCGCCGCAGGTGAGTCGCCCGGACAGCTGCGGGGCCGGGGTCGGTTACTGTTGCCCCCAAGTCCCGGACGCTCAGGAAACAACCGGGTATTCATGCGCATTGGCCTCTGTTTCGACCTGAAAGACGACCGCGTCCTTCCCGCCGATGCCCCGGAGGACTGGCAGGAGGAATTTGACAGCCCCGCCACCATCGAGGCGATTGCCGAGGTTCTGCGAAGCCTGGGGCACGAGCCCGTGCTCCTGGGCGACGGCCCCGCGATGCTCCGGCGGCTCCTGGTGGAGCCGCCGGACCTCGTCTTCAACCTCGCCGAAGGCCAGGGGGTGGGCCGCTGCCGCGAGGCCCGCGTGCCAGCCGTCTTGGAGCTGCTCGGCATTCCCTACACTGGTTCGGACCCGCTGACCCTCGCCGCCACACTGGACAAGGACTGCGCCAAACGCCTGGTCGCCAGCCACGGCGTCAGCGTGCCGCGCTCGGTCCTCGTGACGTCGCCCGGCCCCTCTCAGCTGGAAGAATGCCAGAGGAGGATGGCTCGTTGGGCCTGTCCCGTGGTGGTGAAGCCTGCTTGGGAAGGCTCGAGCAAGGGAATTCGGCAAAACTGCCTGATCGACCGACCGGAAGAATTGCCGACCATCGTTGAGTCGGTCCACCGGGACCATCGCCAGCCCGTCCTCGTCGAGGAATACGTCGCCGGCGATGAATTGACCGTGGGGGTCCTGGGCAACGAGCCGCCGCGGATGCTCGGCATCATGCGGGTGGTGCCGCAACGGCCGACCGAGCGATTCATCTACAGCCTGGAAGTCAAGCGGGACTTTCGCCGGCGGGTTCGCTACGAGTGTCCCGCGCCGCTTTCACCGGCGGCAGCCGAGGCGGTCGAAAAGGCGGCCCTGGTCGCGTTCCAGGCTTTGGGCTGCCGCGATGTCGCCCGCATCGACTTCCGCCTCCGCGACGGCGTCCCGGTTTTTCTGGAACTGAATCCGCTCCCGGGCCTGGCCCCCGAAACGAGCGACTTGGTCATCATGGCCCACATGCTGGGTTGGAGCTACTCTCGGCTGATCGAAACCATCTTAGGATCGGCCTGGGAGCGCCTCCACCGGCAACGAACCGCTGTTCCGAACCCCGCTCCGCACCATGCAAACGCACCGTGTCCTCATCCTGCACAACGAACCGACCCTGCCCATTGACCACCCGGACGCCGACTCGGAACACGACATCCTGTACACGGTCGAGGTGGTCAGCAAGACCCTGATCCGCGCCGGCTTTGAGGTCGTTCGCCTCGGCACCAGCCACGACCCGGGCACGGTCCTCGAAGGGCTGAAGCAACTGAAGCCGGACGTGGTCTTCAACCTCTTCGAAGGAACGGCGGACCACGGCAATACCGAGGCTTACATGGCGGGCCTGCTCGAATGGCTCGGCATCCCGTATACCGGCTCCCCGTTTCATACCCTCACCTTGGCCCGATACAAGCACCTGACGAAACAGCTTTTGCAAGGCGCCGGCATTCCCACGCCGGAATTTTTCGTCGTCGAACAGTTGCCGGTGCCGCCATGCGACCTGGAGTGGCCCGTCATCGTCAAGCCGGCCATGCAGGACGCCAGCGTCGGCCTCGACCAGGGAAGCGTCGTCACCGACCAGCCGAGCCTCGAAGCGCGGGTGGCTTACCTGATGGAGCAGTATGGGCCGCCCGTCTTAGTCGAAAAGTTCATCCGTGGCCGCGAATTCAGCGTCGCCTTGATCGAGGCGCCCGATCTCCGCATGCTGCCGATATCGGAAATTCTTTTCGTGGAGAAGGATCCTGGGTATTGGCCCATCGTCACCTACGATGCCAAATGGCGGCCGGGGAGCCGGGATTACGAAGCGACCCCGCCGCGCTATCCGGCGGACGTGAGCCCCAAATTGGCCGAGCGCATCGAAACCCTGGCCCGGCAGGCCTACCAGCTGGTGGGCTGCCGGGACTATGCCCGGATCGACTTCCGGGTGCGGCCATCAGGGAAGGCGTATGTGTTGGAGGTAAACCCCAACCCCTGTTTCAGCCCGAACGCGGGGTTGGCGGGAGCGTTGACCTCGGCGGGATTGACGCACGAGGCCTTTACAGTTGACTTGGTGCGAGCTGCCTTGAAGCGGGGAGGCAAGCCGCCGTCCGCCTCGTCGGCCGTCGGCCGATTGACCCGTCGGAGTCCCTCCACCGCGGCGGGGACCACGGCCCGCGAGGTGCAGGTTCGCGCGGCCAAGCCGGGGGATCGGGAATCGTTGACCAATCTCTTGAATGGCCTGAAAGACCTTCCCCCCGACGACCAGGCGGAGGCGCTCCGCAGTTTCGACGCCGCCGTAAGCCGAGACCAGGATCGGGATTACCACGGGATTGTGGCCGAGCGGCAGGGTCAAGTGGCGGCGTGGGCCTGCCTCGGCCGGGCGCCGCGGAGCCGAGTGGCCTATCAGCTCCTTTCGTTCGCCGTGGCCGCGCCCGAGCAGGGGAAGGGGATCGGGCGGCGCCTGCTGCAAGCCAGCGAGAATTGGGCCCGCAAGGCGGGGGGGCGCGTCCTGATAGCCGAGACCGTCAATCACTCGGCCCATGCCCAATTCCGTCAGTTTCTGCTGCGGCAAGGATTTCGCATTGTCGGCGACGTGCCCGACTTTTTCGGCGACGGTGATGCCCGGTTGACCTTCGCCAAGTACCTCTAGCCCCTGACGACGACGGAAAGGTGGCCTGCCATGAGTGTTCCTTTGCCGATCGTGGTGACGAACCTCGACGAGGCTCGGTTTGAATGCACGTTTGGCCGAGGTTGCGACGGCATCTGTTGTCGCAATGGTCGCCCACCCATCTACCCCGAGGAAAGCCAACGGATTCGGGAGAACCTCGACAAGTTCCTGCCGGGACTTCGGCCCGCGGCGCGGAAGTTGATCGAAAAGGCGGGGTTCCTCAGTGGTCGCCAGAAGTACGGCCTGCCGATGCTGCGGGTCGTAGACGGGTGGTGTGTCTTCTTCAATCAGGGATGCGTCCTGCACAAGGTCGGGGCCGCTGAAGGAGACAAGTTCCGCTACAAGCCGGCCCTCTGTGCCCTTTTTCCTCTGGCGAAGTCGGAACGGGGCGAATGGTACGTCCGCCAGAAGGGCTACGAAGGAGAATGCTGGGATCTCTTTTGCCTGAATCCGGAGCAGACCACGGTCCCGGCCCGGGAGTCGTTGCAAGAAGAATTGGCATTAGCGGCCCGCTTCGAGGCCGAGGCCACCGCCGACTCCGTCGCCTGACCGGCCGGCGCGAACACGTCCGGGATGCAAAGCCGTCTTGGCAAATCGCCCCCCTTCCTGCACAATTCCCCTGCGGCCGGCGAGTTGTTGTTCCAGGAGGTCCCGCGCGTGCCGATCCCCGAGCTTTATGCGCGGCCGGAGCTCACCATTTCGTTCGAGTTCTTCCCGCCTAAGACCGATGAGGCCGAGGCGAGCTTGTTCCGCGAGGTCGTCCCCGCCTTGCAGCAGTTCGGGCCGGGCTTCATCTCCGTTACCTACGGCGCGGGTGGCGGCACCCGCGACCGCACCTTACGGATGGTCCACCGGTTGCAATGTGACTTCGGCATCGAGTCGATGGCCCACCTGACTTGCGTCGGCTCCACGCGGACGATGCTCGCCTCGGTCCTCGACCAGGCGGCCGCCCTGGGCATCCGCAACATCCTCGCCCTGCGCGGCGACCCGCCCCGCGGCCAAGCGACCTTCCAGGCGGTCGAGGGTGGCTTCAGCCACGCCATCGACCTGATCCGCTTCGTCAAAAGCTGGGGTTGCTTCCACATTGGGGCGGCGGGCTATCCCGAAGGCCACGCCGAATGCCCCGACAAATACCTCGACTGGGACCGCACGGCCGCCAAGGTCGAGGCCGGGGCGGAGTTCCTGATCACTCAGCTGTTCTACGACGTGAACGACTTCCTCGAGTTCACGGACTACCTTCGCCACCGCCGCGGCGTCACCGTGCCCATCGTGCCAGGTATCCTGCCGTTCCTGTCCGCCGAGCAGATCCACCGCTTCACGTCGCTGTGCGGTGCCCGCTTGCCGCCCGAGCTGCGGCGGCGGATCGACGCCCATGCCCACGACGACGAGGCCGTCCGCCGGATCGGCGTCGAGGTGTGTACCGAGATGTGTCGCCGCCTCCTGGATGAAGGAGTCCCCGGGTTCCACATTTATTGCCTCAACCGAGTGCCGAGCGCGGCCGAAATCCTCCACAATCTGGGCCTGATGAAGCCGATGGGGCTCGGCACCAATCCCTCGATGACTGCGTGAGGTTCCCGCCATGAAACCCTCCCTCTGCGCTGCGGGACTGGTGGTCCTAGTCGGCGCCTTCGCCCCGGTCGTCCACGGCCGAGACAATGTGGTCCAGGTTCGGAACGGGCTGGTGGTGTCGGTGTCGGCCCCGGGCTCGGAGGCCGGCCTGGAAATCCTCAAACGGGGCGGCAACGCGGTGGACGCCGCCATCGCCACGGCCTTCGCCTTGGCCGTCACCTACCCAGCCGCCGGCAACATTGGCGGCGGCGGCTTCATGACCATCTTCCCCGCCAATGGCCCAAAACCCGTGGTCGTCGAATACCGGGAAACCGCCCCCGCGGCCGCCACGAAGACGATGTTCGCCAAAGGCCACAGCGGTTACGGCCATTTGGCCGTCGGTGTTCCAGGGACAGTGCGCGGCCTGGCCCTGGCGCATCAGCGCTTCGGCAAGCTGCCGTGGAAAGACCTGCTGGCGCCGGCCATCCGCTTGGCCGACGAAGGCTTCCTGCTCGACGACCCGTTGGCCACTTCGCTCAACAGCGTCGTGGCAGCTGCCAGCGATTTCCCCGAACTCCGGCGGGTCTTCGGCAAGAACGGTGGGGCCGACCGCTGGCAGGCCGGCGATCGGCTGGTGCAGAAGGAGCTGGCCGCCACCCTGCGGCTGATCGCCGAGCAAGGGCCGGACGCCTTTTACCACGGGCGGATCGCTGACCAGATCGTGGCAGAGATGAAAGCCGGTGGCGGCCTGATCACCAAGGCCGACCTCGCCAGCTACCAGGCCCACGTGCGGGAACCAATCCACGGCACCTACCGGGGCTATGACATTTATGCGCCCCCACCACCCAGTTCGGGGGGCATCTGCCTGGTGCAGATGCTCAACATCCTGGAGAACTTCGAGCTGAAAAAACACGACCGCTGGTCGCCGGAGACCCTCCACGTCATGGTCGAAGCCATGCGCCGGGCCTACTGCGACCGCGCCCGCTACCTGGGCGATCCCGCGTTTACCAAAATCCCAGACCACCTCACGAGCAAGGAATACGCCCGAAAGCTGGCTCAGGGGATCGACCTGTCTCGGGCCACGCGGAGTGAGGACCTCGCCCCCGACATTCCCCTGGCCCCCGAAGGCGACAGCACGACGCACTTCTCGGTGATCGACAAAGACGGCATGGCCGTGGCCAATACCTACACCCTGGAACGGAGCTACGGCTCGCGGGTGGTGGTGCGAGGGGCCGGCTTCCTCCTCAACGATGAAATGATCGACTTCAACACCCAGCCCGGCGTCACCAACCGCGCCGGCGTCATCGGCACCGAGCCGAACCAGATCGCCCCCGGCAAACGCATGCTCAGCTCCCAGACGCCGACCATCGTCGCCAAAAACGGCAAGGTCTACCTGATCACCGGCAGCCCGGGAAGCCGGACGATCATCAACACCGTGCTTAACATCTGCGTGAGCGTGCTCGACTACGACATGGACCTTCGCTCGGCCGTCGATGCGCCCCGGCTGCATCACCAGTGGTTCCCGGATGTGGTTCGCTTTGAAGGGGTTCGGACCCATGCGGCCACGGTAGCCAAGCTGCGGGCGATGGGGCACACCGTGGAGGGCATCCGCCAGGGCGACGCCCACTCGATTTGGGTCGATCCGAAGACGGGCATGTACCACGGCGTGGCCGACCGCCGGATTTCCGGCAAGGCGGCGGGGTATTGACCCCGCCGCCGGGCATCGGCACCGAGCCGGTTGACGCGGAGACAAGTCGGCATGGTCCGAGCCAAGCTACTCCCGGACCGCATCGCGGACGTTGACGAGTTGGAAGAGCGGCTGAGCGAGCCGAATGAGCTGGCAATCGCGGCGATGGGCCGACTGGCCGGCGACGTCCTGGTGCTTGGGGTTGGTGGCAAGATGGGGCCGACGCTGGCCCGCATGGTGCGTCGGGCCTCTGACGCCGCCGGCGTCCGCCGGCGGGTCATCGGCGTGTCGCGCTTTTCGGCTGGCGGTCTCGAAGGCCGCTTGCAGGCCCAGGGTGTGGACACCATTCGCTGCGACCTTCTCGATCCCGGCCAGCTCCGCGCCCTGCCCGTGGTCCCCAACGTCATCTTCATGACCGGGATGAAGTTCGGCTCCACGGGTCAGGAGGCCCGGACCTGGGCCATGAACTGCTATCTTCCCGGCATGGTCTGCGAACACTTCCGCCACAGCCGGATCGTCGCCTTTTCCACGGGAAATGTCTACGGCCTGTCACCGGTGTCCTGGGGCGGCTCGCGGGAAGACGATCCGTTGCAGCCACTCGGCGACTATGCCCAGAGCTGCGTTGGCCGGGAGCGGATTTTCGAGCACTTCAGCCGAACACTGGGAATTCCGTTGGCGATCCTGCGGCTGAATTATGCCACGGAGCTGCGCTACGGGGTGTTGGTCGATCTGGCTCAAAGCGTCCTTGCGGGCCAACCGATCGACGTCACCATGGGCCACTTCAACGCCATCTGGCAGGCCGACGCCAACGCGGCCGCCCTGGCGGCCTTCGACCACCTCGCGTCGCCGCCGCTGGTCTTGAACATCGCCGGGCCGGAACTGCTCAGCGTTCGCCGGGTGGCGGAGGAATTTGGTCGGCTCCTGGGCCGGCCCGTGGTTTGCCGCGGCCAGGAAGCTGCCGATGCCCTCCTGAGCAACGCACAGCGGGCACATCGGCTCTTCGGCTACCCCCGGGTGCCGGTGGGGCAACTGATGCTCTGGATCGCGGACTGGCTGCAACGGGGCGGGGAAACGCTCGGCAAGCCGACCCATTTCCAAGTGCGCGACGGGCAGTTTTGAAGGGGGTCGGCCGGTCGCCGCCGCGGTGGCTCATTTCCCAGGGAGGTCCCAGAGTTTCCGCCACTTGCCAGGCTGGGCGAGACAATCCATCGTGCGGGACATCAGCCAGACGGCAGGCCCCTGGGCGCCGTATTGGGTCAACAGGCTCCCCAGGACTTCGGCGGCTTCCTTGAAGCGGCGATTTTCGTACAGCCGCAGCGCCCGGGCATACAGCCGGCGGACCGCGACGCTGGCCCGATCGGTCCGCGCGTGGACCTCGTAAAGGGTGATGGGCCGGTCGATGTTGACGGCTTGGACGTTCGCCACCCGACCGACGTGGAACTTCTGGCGCAGACGGCGGCGGGTGTCATCCGTAATCAACAGTCGGGCCATCAGGTACTTGGTAGCGCCCTGAACGCGGCTGGCTAGATTGACGGTATCGCCCAAGGCGCCGTACTTGAGTCGGCGGCGGGTGCCGGTGTTGCCGACCCGGGCCGGACCGCTGTTGATGCCAATGCCCAGGCTGATCGGCTCGCCGATGATCGGCTGCCAGTCGCGGTTCAAGGCCGGCAGCTGGTCGAGCATGTCGAGGGCCGCCTGACACGCCAGGTCGGCATGGTCGGGTTGCTCTTCCGGGGCCCCCCACATGGCCATCAGCTCGTCGCCGATGATGTCCACTAACACGCCTTGGTGACGCAAAACAACGTCGGACAGGACTTCCATGACGGCCCGCAACCATTGCACCGTCTTGGCCGGGCCGAGGTCCTCGCTGATGCGGCTGAAGCCGCGAACGTCGGCGAAGAGGACGGAGATTTCGGCGTCGCGGCCCTGCTCCAGAAGCTCGGGCCGGTGCAGCATCTGGCGGGCCACCTTGGGCGGGAAGAATTGCTCCAACTCCCGCTGCCGCAGGCGCCGCTTCAGGAGACTGGAGCGCAGCCGCGCCTGCAACAGCACGCGGTCGATCGGCTTGGTGAGATAGTCGTCGGCCCCCAGTTCGATGCACCGGGCGACGCTATCGATTTCTTCCAGGCCGGAGATGACGATGACCGAACAGGTCATGCGGTTGTCGGCCTGGAGGCGTTGCAGGACGTCCAAGCCGTTCATCCGGGGCATCAGCAGGTCCAAAAGCATCACATCGACGGGCTGGCTTTGCAGCGTGGCCAGGGCCTGCTCGCCGTCCTCGGCTTCATGGATGCGATGACCCTGCGGCTCCAACAAGCGACGGAGGACATCACGGCCGTAAGGATTGTCATCGACGATGAGCACGTCGCCAGGGTCGATGTCGCGGGGGAAGACCGTCGGCAGCGTGGGCAGGCTCAGGGGAGGGGCCGGCTCCGCCTCCGGGGCGGGGCCAGCGGCCCGGAGGCGCTGCAACCGCTGGGCAAGTGTCTGGCAGCAGGCACGGATGCGCTCCAGGTCCGCGGTGAAGCTGCCGAAGTGCTCCGTTTCTTCCCGCAACAGGAGGATCTGGCAGAACCCGGTGAGATGGTTAAGGCGATTGCCGACGTCGTGGCGAAGCCGCCGCAAGCTGGCATCGAAGTCGTCGCCTTGAAACTCGGCCCGCTGCGGATCGAATGTCTCCGCCACGAACCCTAAGAGGGATTGAGCGGCGGCATTCATTTTCCGCAAGTCGGTGAGGAAATCATCGGGTGGTTGGGCCTCTTCGGCATCGCGTAACAGCACCTCGCTGTAGGTGACGATGGCCTGGAGGAGTTCCAGCAACTCCCGGCGAACAGCCAAGAGGAGATCACGGCGGGCAGGCGCAGACAACGCAACGACCTCCTGCGGCCGGGCCCTTGGGTCGGGCCCGGCCAGCCCCTGATCCACCCCATGTACCGTCAGACCCGTCATCGCTGGCTCCGCGCCGCTAACAGCTTCTCGATCTTGCCATGCAGCTGGGCGAAGTTGAACGGCTTCGTCTCGACATCGTCGCAGCCGGCAGCGAACATGTCGTCGATCTCGACCGGCATTGCTTGGGCGGTCAGGGCGATGATCGGCACCGAGCCGAGGCTGGGCTGGGCGCGAATGGCGCGGGTCGCGGCCTGGCCGTCGCCGGCGTGGGGTAACTTCATGTCCATGAGGATGAGGTCGGGTTTTTCGGCCAGTGCCTGGGCCACCGCCGAAGGCCCGTCGTGGGCGCTGACCACGTCGTAGCCCCGCAGCCGCAGGAACCGAGAGGCGATCTCCAGGTTTGTGGCATCGTCCTCGACGACCAAAATCTTAGCCATGGGGCACTCCCTCCTTGCTGGATGCGGCCGCAGTAATGTGATACCGCACCCGCTCCAGGACCTCGTCGAACAATTCGTCGATGGCGCAGCGATGCTTTTCCAGGATTTCCTGGACGCTGCCGGCGAGCCGCTCCCGATCGTCGGGCGTTAGCTGCTTGGCCGTCACCACGATGACGGGGACCGTCCGCCACTCCGGGTGTTGTCGCAGCTCTTGCAGAAACTCGAAGCCGTCCATGACCGGCATCATCAGATCGAGCAGGATGATGGCCGGGCGGTTCTGCCGCATCGCGGCCAAGGCGGCTTGGCCATGCTCGGCCTCGAGCACTGTCCAGCCTTGGGATTGCAGCTGCCGTCGGCAGACTTCACGCAGGCTGGGGTCGTCGTCCACCACCAGCACGGGGCCGATGGTGGTCTCCTGGTACTTGCGCAACAGTTGTGCCAGGCGGTCCCAGTCGATCGGTTTGGTCACGAACTCCGCGGCCCCCAGGGCGAACCCCTTTGTTCGTTCATCGACAATCGAGACCATGACGACGGGGATGTCGGCAGTTTCGGCGTCGTTTTTCAAGGCGGCAAGGATGCCCCAACCGTCGATGCCGGGGAGCATCACGTCGAGGGTGATGACCGCTGGCCGGACCTCCTTGACCACTTCCAGGGCGTGCAGGCCGTTGGTGACGGGGTAGACCGCGAACCCCTGCCCCTCGAGGAACCGCTGCATCAACTCCTGGACCTGCGGGTCGTCGTCGATGACCATGACCACGTCGCGCCCCGGGCGTCGCTGCTCGGCAACGGCCGGGCGGCGGGGCGGCGGGGCGGCCGGTGGCCGCGCCGCCGCCTCCACTGGACCCGCGGCGGCTGGCAAGCGGAACGTGAACGTCGACCCGCGGCCGACCTCGCTCGCGACCGTGATCTGTCCTCCCATCCGCTCGCAAAGGTTCTTGCAGATCGCCAGCCCCAACCCCGTCCCTTCGGGGTTTTCTTGCTTGTCGGTCAACTTGCCGAACGGCTGGAATAACCGCGCCTGGTCGGCGGCAGAAATCCCCTTACCCGTGTCGATGACCGCCACGGCGACCCAGTCGCCGCCCTCC
Source organism: Gemmataceae bacterium (assembly GCA_025055215.1). Classification (GTDB taxonomy): domain Bacteria; phylum Planctomycetota; class Planctomycetia; order Gemmatales; family Gemmataceae; genus JANWYO01. Next base: position 31,984 of record JANWYO010000233.1, on the reverse strand, counting down.
GCCTGGTCCCGCGCCGCGCGGATGGTCACTGTCCCCTGCCGAGTAAACTTGGCGGCGTTGCTGAGGAGGTTGGTCAGGATTTGTCGAAAACGCCGCCGGTCGGCACACACGCGACCCAGGGCCGAAGGAACGTCGATCACCAGCCGGTTGCCGCGCTCCCTGATTTTCGGCTCCATGGTGTCAGCGATGTCGCGGATCAGCGGCCCCACCTCCAGCTCCTCGATGTCCAGCGGCACTTGGCCCATGATCACTTTCTGATAGTCGAGGATGTCGTTGATCAGGCAGAGGAGGTGCTCACCCGCTTGATGAATCTTGCGGAGATCGCCCTGCTGGGCGGCGTCCAGGTTGCTCAGCTCCAACAGCTGGCAGAAGCCCAGGATGTGGTTGAGCGGAGTGCGAAGCTCGTGGCTGACCTGAGCGAGAAACAGGTCGCGGGCCACGGCAGCGGCTTGGGCCTTGTCACGGGCGACGCGCAACTCCTGGAGGGCGGTCATCAACTCGGCCCGGGCCTGCTCCAGCTCGGCGCCCACCCGGTGTGATAGTCGCGCCACCACCCAGCCCACGACCAACACCACCCCGAAAATCCAGTAACCCGCAAAAAGGATGCGAAAACTCTCCCAGACACCCTCGCCCTCAGTGTCACCCGCGCGAATGAACTCATGTAACAGGAACGTGCCGAAGATGACGACCACGAACAAGGGGAGGAAAGTGCGGAGCAGCAGCGCCTGCGTCGACGGGCCGAAGAACGGGCGGAGGACTCGGTTCCGCGGACCGGCGGCGGCCAACAACCCCATCCCCAACAGGAAAAAGGCCAAGGCCGTCGGGAACGCAACCGCGATATTGAGAATGCTGGCAAACAGGGCATGATGGTACTCATAGCCGATCAACAACAGGAGATTAACGCCCACCAGCAGGACCGACCCCACGGCGGCCCGGTCGCGCCAACGTGCCGAGGGCCTCATCATCAGGTGATGCACGACCAGCACCGTCGCCAGGAAATTGCCCGCCGTTCCCGGCGACATGCCGCTGCGGCGAAACGGGGTCATCAGGAACGTCCACCAGGTGGGGCCTGTCTCACGAAGCGAGGGGTCGATCTTACTGAAGACAAACTCCGTGAGCTGACCGACGCTCCACACCAGGACGAAGCCGAGGACCAAGAAAAGGGGCCGGCGAAGTGCCCGGCGCCGGCCGGCCATCAAGTGCAGGCCGGCCGTCAGCGTCATCAGCACCAGCCCCACGGCCGTCGGCCAGGCGGTGGAGATGGAGTAATCGAGCAAGTGGGTGATCCACGGCCCTTTGGGGGTGGCCGGAAAGCCGACGCTTGCCCAACCGACGAGAATGGTGGCGGCCAACAGCCCCGTCAGGCCGAAATAGCCAAAAGCGGCGTAGCGGCACTTGCGGATGGGCGACCAGTGTTTCCGATGTCCTCCGGGGAGCGCGACAGGGCCGGTCCCGGGCGAGGGATTTGGCGGCGGAGTGACTGATCGATTCATGACCCGATCCTCTCGCGCGTTCACAACCCCGGCTGCCGTGGCACGCCCTCCAGGCCGGCGATGCGCTGAGTCGGCCCGGCCTTGCGCTGGGCAATCATGACGGTGAAGTGGCAGGGGACCGGCTGGGCGACCGATTCGTTCTCCACGGCGTCAGTTAACGTCAGGATGTCGAACGATTGGTCAAAGACCGCGTGGAAGAAGGCCTCGTCCCAATAACGGATCCGATGCCCGGGCCGCTGGCGGTACTCGTAGACGCCCTCCTCAATGGGGACCATCGCGGCCGGATCGAGGTCGCGAGGGTTGCGGGCCGCCACGAAGAGCATCCCGCCAGGACGCAAGACGTCGACCAATTTGGCCACAAAGCGCTCGACCGCCGGCCGGGTCACGAGGAGATGAGCCATGCGATGACTAAGGATGCCGTCGAACGGGGCGTTGGGGAGATGAGTTTCCTCGAAGCGGCCGACGTAGAGTTGCTCGGCCTGCACGCCCTGCCTAGCCAGGAGTTGTTCGGCCAGTCGCAAGCCGGCGACGGACAGGTCGATCCCCGAGGTGCGGTAGCCGCGGCGAATCAGGAAAGGGAGGTCGCGTCCGTAGCCAAAGCCAACGTCAAGCACCTGGGCGCCAGGTGGAAGGTAGGCCGTCAGCATGCGGGCCGTCGGGCTGGGTTCTTGCCCCCAGATGAAACCCTCGTCGAGATAGCGCCGATCCCAAAACTCGCTCTGGTCGCTGGTCATGCGCCCCAATCTCGCCGGGTTTCCCTGGTCGGTGCATCCTCCCGCCCTGACTCCTGCCGATCGTTGCGTCGTCGCTGCCCGTCTCCAACGAAATTGTCGGCTCAGGCCGCTTGGCGTGTCAAGGGTGCGACCGGGGCCGCGGACGGGCTTCAGCGCTGCGTCCGGGCGGCGAACCGATCCGCCCGGCGCCGCCGGCGGCGAGCCGAGGGTGTACGGGCGCGGAGGGGGATTGATCGGTTCGCGATTGCGCGAGGATGGGAGACGTTCGCTCGGCACGCGGCGAGCGCGAAACGATGGACCATGGGCGCGAAACCTGCATCGGCGGCGGGCGGGGGAAACTGCTGCCCGGAGCGCAACCCCGCCCCCACCGAAAGGTGCATCCGCGGGATATTCACACTGGATTTCCGAGTCCACTAGCGTTAGAAGGAACTTCAGTCGCGCCGCCGCGGCCTGTCCACCCAAAGACGAAAGCGAGGCCAACAACTCCCACCACCTGCGATGGGCAAAGCAAGTCTCAACGGCAGTCCTGCTCGTTCCCTCACCCCTTACGAAAGCATGGTACGTGCTCTCAGCGATCGGCTGGTCGAGGCCCAGCGCCCGATCCGCATTCTCGATGCCATCAAGTGGGACGACGACATCGAACGGGCGTTCTTCGCCCGGGGTTGTCGGGAATTACCGCCGGTTACACCGGAGTACTACCGTGCTCGCCCCCTACCCTTCGACCCGGAGCAGAAACTGCACGAGTTTCACCAGATCGAGCGTGACATCCGCCGTCAGCTAGGCGAGTTCAACGCCCCGGGCCAGATCATGGCCCGGATGTGCCAGGAATACCGCGAGGTGGTCCATCTTCTCACCCACCGGGGCACTCGGGCGTTCGCCGAGATCTCCGAACGGCTGTACGGCAGCGCCTCGGACAGTTTCCACGCCGGCGACCCCAATCTGGCCGATCTGGGCCACATGATGTCGGACATCCTCGACAACCTCTCCCACGAGACGATCTTCAGCCAGGAGCCGCCCTGTTACGATGCCGGCCAAGTGGTGGAGTTGCTGTCGGCCCGGCTGGGGGAATACTTCCGGGATCCAAGCGCCGTGCGCGTCAAGCTCTCCGACGGCATCGTGGCCGATGCCGCCGCGGGCAGCGACTACATCAAGATTCGCACCGATGCCCGCTTTACGGCGCGAGAGGTCCGCCTGCTCGAAGTGCACGAGGGGTGGGTCCACCTGGGGACGACCTTGAACGGCCTGTCGCAGCCGGTGTGCACGTTTCTCAGCAAAGGCCCGCCATCGTCCACCATCACGCAAGAGGGGTTGGCTGTCTTGACGGAACTCTTCGCCTTCGCCTCGCACCCGGCCCGCGTCCGCCGCCTGACCAATCGCATCCGGGGGGTGGCGATGGCGGAGGAGGGCGCCAATTTCCTCGAAGTTTACCGCTATTTCCTCAACGAGGGCTATGACGCTCGCGAGAGCTACCAGCACACGATGCGCATCTTCCGCGGCAGCCTGCCGGAGGGGTGTGGGCCCTTCACCAAGGACCTCTGCTACAGCAAAGGCTTCGTCATGGTCTACAACTACATCCGCTTGGCTGTCCGCCGTGGCATGGTCCGCCAGGTGCCGCTGCTCTTTTGCGGCAAGACCAACCTGGCCGACATCAAGATCTTGGGGCAGCTGGTGGAGGAGGGATTGGTGGAGCGACCCCGATTTGTCCCGCCCCAGTTTGCCGACCTGCACGCCCTTACGGCGTGGATGTGTTACGCGAACTTCCTCAACCGCCTGTCGCTGAAGCGCATCGAAGAGGATTATGCCGCGCTGTTTTAGGGGAGGTGTGAAGGATCGGGGTCTGGGGGAAAGGGTTCCGCAAGCGTGGGGCGGCGGGTGGGGAGCCAGCGCGAACCCGTGAGAGAGGGCAACGGGTGGGGAGCGAGCGCGAACCCCCAAGCGGAGGGCGGGAGTCTTCTTGAGCGTCGGGGCTTCACGTCGATGTCGTCGGCGGCGGGAACTGCTGCCCTAGTTCCCGCACATGGCCACGAATCCGCTCTTGGACGGTCAGGTCGTCGGGGGCGGCGAGGACGTGGCCGATCCACTGGGCGATCAGCCGCATCTCAGGTTCCTTCATGCCGCGTGTCGTCAGGGCCGGTGTGCCGAGGCGAATCCCGGACGGGTCGAGCGGTGGCCGGGTATCGAAGGGGATGACATTTTTGTTCACCGTGATGCCGGCGGCATCAAGCGCCTGCTCGGCAATTTTGCCGGTCAGACCGCGCGAGGCCACATCGACAAGTAACAAGTGATTGTCGGTGCCGCCGGACACAAGGCGATAGCCGAGGCGCTGTAATTCGTAAGCCAAGGTCTTGGCGTTGGCGACGGTCTGGGCCGCATAGGCCCGGAACTCCGGTTTCAGGGCCTCGCCAAAGGCGACGGCCTTGGCGGCAATGACGTGCATCAGCGGCCCGCCCTGCGTACCGGGAAAGACGGCCGAATTGATTTTCTGGGCCCATGCCGCTTTGCAGAGGATGAAGCCGCCGCGGGGGCCGCGCAGGGTCTTGTGGGTGGTGGACGTAACAAAATCCGCCACCGGCACCGGATCAGCATGTTGCTCCGCGGCCACCAGGCCGGCGATGTGCGCCATGTCCACCAGGAGCAAGGCGCCGACGTCGCGGCAAATTTGAGCAAACTGGGCGAAGTCGATCTCCCGCGGGTATGCACTGGCCCCGGCGACAATCAACTTCGGCCGATGCTCTCGCGCCAGCTGGGCCAACCGATCGTAGTCGATGCGTTCTGTCTGTGGGTGGACCCCGTAGCTGATGACGCGGTACAGCTTGCCGGAGAAATTCAGCCGCATGCCATGAGTCAAGTGCCCGCCGTGGGCCAAGTCCATCGCCAGGATGGTGTCGCCAGGTTCCAGGCACGCGAAGTAGACGGCCATGTTGGCCTGGGCACCGGAATGGGGCTGGACGTTGGCTTTATCGGCGGGGAAGAGTTGCAACAGGCGTTCGATCGCCAGTCGTTCGACGACATCGACGTGCTCGCAGCCGCCATAGTAGCGGCGGCCGGGGTAGCCCTCCGCATATTTGTTCGTGAGGACGGACCCTTGGGCCTCCATGACCGCCGGACTGGCGTAGTTCTCGGACGCGATCATTTCCAGGCCGAAGAGCTGGCGGCGGCGTTCGTCCTGGATCGCTTTCCAGATGGCTGGATCAGCATCGCGTAACGAGGTCATGACAGTCGCCTTTCGTCTGGGGTCTGAAGGTTGTTGTACGACCTTGGCCCGAAGATGGGCCCGGCCGACGGGGCAACGCACGCCTCAAGCCCCGAGAATGGCCCGGAGCTGACCTCGCAAATCGCTCCCGGGCCGGTAGACCATGCCGCGCAACCCGCACGCCTCGGCCCCGGCCACATTGGCGGGGAGGTCGTCGATAAACAGGCATTCATCCGGCCGATGGCCGGCCCGTCGGCAGCAGTGCTCGTAGAAAGCCGGCCGCGGCTTGCGGGCACCGACTTCATGCGACAGCACCAGGGCGTGGAAATACCGGAGCTGCTCCGCAAACTGCTGGCGGAAGCGAAGGGAGTGAAGCTCGGTGGTGTTGCTCCCCAGGACGAGCCGGTAGCGTGCCGCCAGTTCGGGGATCAGGGCGCACACCTCCGGGTTGTGCCAAAAGATGTCGGCGAAGCAGTCGGCCAGGATGTCGTCGGAGCAGCGGAACCCACCCCGTTGGCGGAGTGTACGCAGGAACTCCGGCGTCGTCAGCCGGCCAGACTCATAGGCATCTTCCAACTCCGGATCATATAGCCGTCCGACGAGCGCTTCCTCCGCGACGTCGGTGTAGGAGGCCATCTTGCGGATGGCGCGGCGATGGTCGAAAAAGCCAATGACATTGCCAAAGTCCAACACAATGGCGCGAATCATACCTGTCTCATTTGAGCGACGGCAGGCGGATGACATAGGCGGGCACTTCGGTCGCGGTCGGCCCTTGGCCGCCGCAGGCCAGGGCGACCGACTGACCGTCAGGCGACAGGGCCAAGCCGTGGATCGGCCCCAGGGGGATTTCGCGGGCGAAGACCCGACTGCCGTCGGCGGCATTCCAGATGGCCAAGTACCCTTTTCGTCGCGGAGCGGTGCCCCCGCTGATCAAGAACCGTCCGTCGGCGGTGAAGCGCACCGCATAGACCCACCCGGGATGAGACCGCGGCGGCGGCCCAGCGAACTCGGGAGGAATGAACTCCCGAACCACCTGCCCATCGGCGACGTTCCACAGCTTGACCGTTTGATCGCTGCTCCCCGAAGCCAACCACTTGCCATCCGGGCTGAATACCGCGGCGAAGACCGCTTCCCGGTGCCCCTTCTCGAACTCCTTCTCTTTGTATGACTTGAACTCGCGGACGAGGGTGCCGGCGTTGGCGTCCCAGAGTTTCAGCGTTTGGTCGTAGCTCGCGGAGACCAGCTGTCGCCCATCCGGGCTCCAAGCCACACTGTAGACCGGTGAGGCCGTCGGCTGCGTGTGGGCGTTGATCTGCCGCGGGCCCTGTTGCGGCTTCAGGAGATCGTAAATGCGCACGACGCCGTCGTGGCAGCCAGTAGCCAAGAGGGTTCCACCCGGATGAATCGCCACGGCGTCGACGATCGCGGGATGCGGAAAGTTGCGAGTGGGAGCATCCGAGGCCAATCGCCAAGCCTTGGCCGTCTTGTCGAGACTGCTGGAAACCAGGCCCAGGTTGTCGGGGCCGAAGGTCACGTCGGTGGCCCCGGCGGCATGTTCGAACGTCTGAATGACTTTGCCGAAGTCGGCCGCCGGAGGCTGCCCGGGCGTGTAGCCCACGTTCCAGACCACCACCGAGCGATCGGCGCAGGCGGCTGCCAGGGCGAGATTGTTGGGACTGAAGCCGAGGCTGGTCACGGCACCGGGGGCTTTGAGTTCCAGAAGTGGTTTGGCGTCGGCGACGGTGTACAAGCGCACGACCTGATCGACACCACCCGCCGCCAGCACGGCCCCATTGCGGGCGACAGCCACGGCGGCCACGCCGCCCGTGGCCCCAGCAAACGAACGGAGGGCCGTTCCGTTAGCGACGTTCCACGCCACGACGCTCTTGTCGTCGCTGGCCGTGATTGGGTTGCCGTCGGGGGCGACTGCCAAGCCGCGGATGGGGCCCGTTGCCGCCGCGATCACTCGAAGGGCGTGGATCGGGTGCACCGTCACTGCTTTGTCTTCGGTGCCAGTGACGATCGCGGCGTTGTTGCTGTGGAAGAGCACTGCCCGCACGGGGCCACCGTGCGAGTAAAATTCCAACTCTTTTCCCGTGGCCAAGTCCCAGACCCTCGCCACCTGGTCCAGCCCGCCGGTGACAATCCGGGAGCGATCCGCATTCCACGCCAGCGACACGACCTCGGCGGGGTGGGGCAATGTCATCAGTTCCTTGCCGTCGGACAGGTTCCAGAGCTTGACGGTCTTGCCGGACCCGACGGCGGCTACCTGACCATCGGGGCTGGCGACCGCCGCAGTGATCGGAGTATCGACGGGACCGAACGACTTGACCATTTTCCCGTTGCTCAGGTCCCAGAGCTTCACCTGCTTGTCGGCCCCGGCGGAGAGCGCCTGAGCGCCGCTGGGAAGGACCTCGGCGGCCACCACCCCCCCGGGGTGCGCCTCAACTGCGCTGATGACCGCGACGTCCTGCACCCGGGCGGTTCGGTCGAGGCTGGCCGATACGAGTGTGCGGTTGTCCGACGCGAAGGCCAAGGCCCGCACCGGGGCCGCATGTTCTGAGAAAGACTGCAACTCCTGACCGCGGGCGACGTCGATGACCCGGATCGGAAAAGCGCCGGCGTCGGCGAAGGCGACAGCCACGCGGCTGCCGTTGGGACTGAGGGCGACACTGTCTGCGGCGGCGGGTAGCGTCTGTTCCAAAAGGGGCTGGCCCTCGGCCAGGTTCCAGACCTTGAGGGTCTTGTCGGCGACGGCGGCCAATCGGCCGCCGTCGCCGTTGAGGCTCAGTCCTCGGATGGGAGCCATCAGCCCGGTGATCGCCTGGACCTCCTTGCCGTCGGCCACGGCCCAGGCTTTGATGACGCGGTCGTCACCAGCGGAGTAGACTCGGTCGCCTTTCGGACTGAAGAGGGCTTGTCGGACCGGGCCGGCGTGGCTGACCTGCCAAACCAGGGCCAAGCCGCGGATGCGGGCCGTCTTGTCAGCACTGGCGGAAACGACTCGCGTGTTGTCGGGGTGGGCGGCGACGGCCAGCACTGGGCCGTCGTGCCCGAACGACTCCCGCAGCCGGCCATCGAGCCCATAAACGCGCACTTGATGGTCTTCACATCCGATCACCAGTTGATTGCCGTCGGCGGTGAAGGCGACACTTCGCACCACCGCGGGGAGCGTTAGCGTGGCTGTCGGCTTGCCCTGCGCCAGGTCCCAGACCTGCACGCTCTTGTCACCCCCCGCCACCACCCGGGCGCCGTCCCGGCTCACAGCCAGGCTTGCCACCGGCGCGGCGGTCGTCCACGTGGAGGTCGCCTTGCCCTCAACCACGTTCCAGATGCGCACCGTCTTGTCAGCGCTTGCCGAAATGAGCAGGTTGTCCTTGGGGGCGAAAGCCAGGGCACTGACCGGAGCCGTATGTCCGGGAAGGCTCTTTTCTTCCTTGCCCTGAGTCACGTCGAAGAGACGGATGGAATGGTCGGCCAAGCCGGCCGCGGCCAGTTTGCCCTCGGGGCTGAAGGTCACGGCCAAGACGGCGGCGGGAAGGTTGTCGATCTTTTTCAGCTCTTTGCCGTCGGCCGGGTTGACGAGGAGGATCGCCTTGTCGGCCAAGCCGGCGGCGGCGACGCCGCCGACAGTCGCGTAAGCCACGGCGGTGATCGTCGAGCCGGTGTTCCAGCTGCGCTCCGGCTGTCCCTTGTCCAAATTCCATGTCCGCAGCTGCTTGTCGAGACAGCCCGTCAACAACCGCGTGCCGTCGGGGCTGAGGGAAACGGCGGTCACCTGATCGGGGTGGACCAGCGATCGGGAAGGAAGCAGCGGCAGCTTCCAGAGCTTGACCAGGCCGTCTTCAGCCGCCGACACCAGTTGCTGACTGCTGGGATGGAAGGCCAACGCGGTGATCGAACCGGTGTGCCCGCCCAGCGCCTCGGCCGGCTGGCCATTCTCTTGGTTCCAAAAGCGGATGACGGGAGCCGCCTCAGCGGACACCAGGTACTTCCCGTCGGGGCTGAGGGCGACGGCTGCGACCCCGGCCGTGTGGCCCAGATACTGCCTCTCGACTTGCCCCGTCGTCAGGTTCCAGCTTCGGACGGTTTTGTCCGCGCCCCCGCTGATGAGGCGCTTCCCATCCACCGACAGGACGGCAGCGGTCACCCCATCCGGGTGGGCCAGCAAGCGGCCAGGTAGCGGCGGCACGGCCCAGACGCGCAGCCGACCATCACCGCCGGCCGTCAGCAGCTGCTGATCTTGGGGCGTGAATTGCACGGCCGTGGTGCCGCCCTGGTGGGCCGCGACTTGGCTAAGCAGCTTGCCGTCGCCGGCACTCCAGACTAGCAGCTTGCCGTCGGCCGTGCCGCCGGCAACGTAGTTGCCGTTCTTGGAAGCGGCCACCGAGAGCACCGCGGCAGCGGCTCCCTCGAAGCGCCGCACGAGTTGCCCATTCGCCAGGTTGCTCAGACGCACACTTTTGTCGGCGCTGCCACTAAGGAACTGGGCGCCGTTGGCCGATAGCCGCAGCGTGGTGACCGCACCGTCGTGAGGCGGCGCGACGAGGGGCGCGGAAATCGGAAGTTGCCAAACTTTCAACGTGCCGTCGGCCCCGACGCTGTAAGCCGTGATGTTGTTCGGGTGGATGGCGACGCGGAGGGCTGGGCCGGCGTGGGCGCCCACCACGCCGACGGGCTGCCCCTTGCCGACGTCCCAGAAACGGATCGTTCGATCGCTGCCGCTGCTGGCCAGGAGTTGACCATTGGCGCTGAAGGCGACGCTGAGCACATCCCCCGCATGTCCGCTGAATGTGGCCAGTTGCTTGCCGTCGCCGGTGTTCCACACCACGACGGCCCCATTCTTGCCCGCCGTGGCCAGCTTGCTGCCGTCCGGACTCAACGCTACCCCGTGCGCAACGTCCGGCAAGGCGTAGTCGCGCACCGGGCTGGCGTTGGGCACGTCCCACACTTTGGCCGTGTTGTCCGCCGCGCCAGAAGCCACGCTCCGCCCATCGGCGCTGAAGGCCAACGCCAACACTTGCCCCTGGTGGCCGTTCGGCCCCGCGAGGGTGCGCACCGGCTTTCCCGTGGCCGCCTCCCACAGTCTCAGCGTCTTGTCGAAGCTCCCCGTGACGATCCACCGGCCGTCCGGGCTGTAGGCGATCGCGTAGACCGTGTCCTCGTGCCCTTTAAGGGTCGCTGTCACGGGCACGTCACTCGGCCCTTCCGCGGCCTCGATCCAGGTCATCGTCCCGAAGCCGACCACAGCCAGCAGCAGGCTCAAGGCGCGACGCACCATAGCAACCTCCAGATGCAATTCATCAGGCGGCACGAGCGATTCTTCCGGCAGCGTCCGGGCGGATGCGTCAATCTAGCAACGACCGGCAATGGAGTCAATCAAGGCCGCGTCGAGGTTGCGCCAGTCTTGTGGAGCGGGGTTGCCTGCTCCAGGCGGCAGTGTTTTTCCGCTGCCCCCCGCCCCTATTCATCGTTTCGCGCTCGCCACGTGCCCAGCGAGCGCGAAACGATGAACCTCCCTCCGTACCCTGCACACCCCTCCCCTCCTGCGGCGAGCGCGAACGGATCGATGTCTCTACGTCACTGCACCCCTGCCCTGCCGAAATCCAGAGGTACGCACCCGCCCGGCCCTCTGGAGGTGGTTGCCCGCCGCCTTTGTGGGGTTGGTGGGTCGGTCGCGGAAAAAGGCATGAAGATCCGGGCCGGTCGAAAGGCTGCGACGGGCCGCGCGCGAGGGCGCCCGCGCTGCCAGCCGAGACTTGCCAGCGCGGGCGCCTAAGGTTGGGAGGGATCGGCATGTCCCGTACGCGTGACCGAAATTACCGCCAATAGGCGGGAAGATCGGCCTTGGTATCGCGGAGGATTTGCACGATGGCCTGTCGGTCTTCGGGACACAGGTGCTGAAAATCTTCTCGTTGGTCCTCCCCGCTGAGGACTTGCCAGAGCCGGCGATAAACGTCCTCTTTGACCTCGGCCGGTAAAGTGTCGAACGCCGTGGAGTACACCATGTAGCTGCACGGGTAGCGGAAGATGCGGCGCTGCAAGTCGAAATCGCGGAGCGACCGCCCGTGGCGGTCGCGCCGGCCGGCGGCCGCGAAGTCGCGGGCAAACTCGGATGTGCCCTGAATCGGAGCGGTCAACGCCGTCTCCCGGCTGAAGAGCAGCTGCTTGACCAGGTCGTCCACGGCCTCGGCGACCCTTGCCTTGGCATCGGATTCGTTGAGTCGGTGCCGAGCCAGGCGAGCGGTGAAGCGGAGTCGCGTGAGGTAATTGTGAGCGTCGATCTGGTGCTCCAACACCATCAGGGCCACGATGTCGCTGTGGGGCGTCAGATAAGACTTGACGTCGAAGAATCGTGACAGGTCGGTGACATTCTGCCCCGCAGCGTTGTCGATCGTCTTGGGCTTGCGCGACGACGGCAAGACAAGGTTGCCCAGGTGCCGCTGATTACCGTGCGTGCCGCTGACGTACCAGCCGCCCCAGCGCTGCTCCAACGGACTGCTTTGATCGGTGCGGTAGTTGCCCGCCGCCAGGATGGGCTGCGCGTCCGGGCCGACGAAGACCGAACGCACCAGCAACCCGGGCACGTCGCGCGTCCGCGTCGATCCGTGGCAGCTCAGGCAGTTATCGGTCAAGCGGACGAATTTCGGTGTCGCCGTGCGATCCTGGGCCAACTGGTAGAACACCATGCCCAACTCGGGGTCGGCAACGGCCAACTCCAGGAACCCGCCGCGCACAAAGCCGATGTGGACCTCGTCGTTGAAGTAAATGGCCCGCGGACTCTTGGGGCCGATCAGGTGACGCTGCTGACTGGTGGCAGAAAACACCAGCACCTGAGATGACAGCGGCACATGCAGCTGCCGCAGGAGGGCCGGCAAATAGCCGTGTTCCTCCGTCCACGCCAGGTTGGTCTTTCCGGCATCCAGGTCCGCTTGAAGCCGAGTGATGACGTTGTTCGCGGGCGTGTGGCTGTACCGAATGGGCTCATGCTCGTAGTCGATGGCCCATCCGGGGCCGATCGCCAGGAGCATCGCTCCGAGGATCGACATCCCGGCCGGAAAGCGCGATGAATGCGGCATGGATCGACCCTCCTTGCTTATCGCGGTTCGCGGACACAATAAACCACACCGCCGGTCCGAATGACGATGCTGCCATTCACGATGGCGACCCCGTATTGCACTGGGTCGGCGAAGTTCAGACCGCCCGGGCCGGCCTCCGGCCGATTACCGGATCGGCCGCCGCGGGCAGGGGTGGGAGGGGCCGAATGCCCCGAAGGCTGGCCGTGCTCACCGGGGGCCGATCCGGCGACGCCTTGGGGTGCCGCAGGTGGGTCCTTCTGCTCCCACAGGGCGTTTTCGGCGAGAACGCGGAATTCCGGACCTGCCGCCAGCACGGTGGTCAGGCCATCTTTGCCGAAGAAATAGACGCGGTCGCCGATGCCTACTGGCGTAGCCCAACACAGCTGCCGGAGTCGCTGCGAATAGTGCAGCTTGCCGGTCTCCGCGTCGTAGCAATACACGATGCCTAACCGGTTGACCCAGTAAGCGCAATTCCGGTAGACGATTGGCGAGGCGAAGGCGGTCATGGCCTCGGTGGTGCGCCACAAGACTTTCGTGCGATAGCTCCCCTCTTCCGGCTCGACGGCGAGTACGAAGTTGGTCCGACGCGCTTCCGGCTCGCGCTCGTTATGCATGCCGGGGCCCGCGCCGATGAGTAGGCGGCCGTTGCCCAGTGCCAACGGCGTGGTGGCTGTGTTGCCACCGACGTCGTCCACCGACCAGAGGAGCTTGCCCGTCTTGGGGTCGTAGCCATCGATGCTTCCGGCGGAGCTGCACACCAAGTGCCACGACGGACCCACCGGAATAAGCGAGGGAGAGGCGTAGCTGACGCGGCTGTCGCGTTCGGTCTTCCAGCGTGTCGTGCCGGTCCGTTTGTCGAGGGCGAGGACATACGACGGCCCCTCGTGGTCGATAAGGAGGATGATCGAGTCCTCCGTTTGTACCGGGGAAGCCGCCAGCCCGATTCTTGACTCAAACGCTCCGTAATCTTTGGTCAGGGAGCGACGCCACAACGGTTTGCCTTCATGGGACCATGCCCCGACGTCGCCGGTTTCGAAGAAGGCGTACACGCCTTCCGCGTCAACGACCGGCGTGGGGGCGGCCCGGCTCTGGAAGTAGTTGCTGCGGACTTTCTGGGAAGCGGGAAACTCCTGCCGCCAGGCGATGCGGCCGTCGGCCAGGTCAAGGGCCAGTACCTGGCAGGTGTCCTTCATGGGGCCGTCAATGGCGGTGACGAAGACGCGTCCGCCCCAGATCACTGGGCTGGACTGCCCCTTGCCAGGCAACGAGGTCTTCCAGGCCACGTTTTCATTCGGTGACCATCTCAGCGGGATTGTTTGCACGTCGATCGCCGTGGCTCCCGCCCCGAGAAAAGCAGGCCAGCGCAGCGGCTCGGCCCCGACCAGGGGGCCCATCAGCAGGCACATCAAGGAGATCATCGGCAGAAGCCTTTCCGTTTTCGAGTGAAGGGGTGAATGCTTGAGCGCGACCATGACCAACGGCTGCCGAGCGGCGGTCAGGCCGCCCGGCAGCCATCCCGGTCTAGCTTGCCGGCTCAGTCGTTGGTGAGCGTCAAGTCCTTGAATTGACCGATCCGCGTTTCGATGGTGGCTCGCCGTGAATCGACCACGACTTTCAGTTCGGCCGGTTTGCCGTTCTGGTAAAGGGCGAAGATCGCCAGGAAGCGGCCATATTCCTCTCGCCGCGCCAGCGCGTGCCGGGGTGCACTCGCCATGGTGCGGCCGACGGCGGCGTTGCGCGGCCCCACTCCCAGGACGATCAGCCGGACATTGGAGGGAATCACGCCGTCGGCGTAGCCCGCCGCCTGAATGAGCGCAGTGTCGGTGCTCCGTACCATGGCGTACTGGTCGCTCGCGCTGTTCCAGGTGCGGAGAATGGTCCCGGAATTGCTTTGGTCGGCCACGGACGGATCATGGTCCATGAAGTAGACCGCGTTGTTGCCGTTGCCGAGTCGGGTGTTGAAGCCGCGACTGAGGGAAGTCGTGAAGGCGTTGCCCGAGCCGGTCGGCAACGAGCCAACCTCAAAGGGGACTTGGCTGGTGCTCGACATGAGCCAGAGGCTGCTGATGAGCGGGCCGGTCGGGCCCACCAACAAAGAGTCCATGCGGGCCGGGTAGACGCCGGTCTGCGTCTTAAACAACTCGAGATTGTTCATGACATCGGCGGCACCCGCGGCGGCTTGGGCCGCATCCGCCTGTTCCTTCACGTAGCCCAGGCGCGGAATGACCAGCATGGCCACCGCCGCCAGGATTACCAACACCACCACCAGTTCGATGAGCGTCAAGCCGCGACGATACGGCCTTGTGTTGCAGCAAGTCATGAAGTCGTCCTCCGTTGGAAAGCGGCCAAACCGTTTCGGCCCTGGCCGCGAACAGCGAACATCGTTTTCACGCCTCTTTCTGTCCATTGTCCTTGTCTTTGCGCCCGAGTCCGCCGCGCATCATCCGGTTGGCTGGGCGGTGGCACGCGGCATGCCCCAAAGCGCTCCCACACCTCTATGGTCGGACGAGTTTTGAGGAACAAGCCGCCAAAAGCCGGCGTGAGAGCGCGACGCCCCTATCCGCGAGCCCCGGCTCGTGCTTGCACGACTCGGCAGCGTTCAGAATCCGGTGATGCTTGGTCAGCACCTGCGGATTCGTTGAGTTTAGATGAAGTCTCAGCCGAAATGGACGCGAGGTGGAGGCGTCGGCGGAGGATGAGACACACGGACCAGCCGTGCCGACTGCGGTTGCTTGATGAAGTGGAAACCTTCGATTGCGACTACCAGCGACTCAATTGGCAGGATCGCTGGCACGCTCCTCAGCCAATCGGTGTGGTCACCCTGACACTGTCGCGCAGCGACGCCAAGTATAAACGTCACGGACGGACTTGTCGTGGTGGTTTGCTCAACATCCGCTGCGCTCTCACGGACCCGGCTGCAACAGCAAAGGCAACAGCAGCGGGCATTCTGGGATCCGTCGGTGCAACAACCGCACGCCCGTCGCGGCGTCGGTTCTGGTGGCCCGGCACTGGCCGCCAGGGGCGCCGCGGGAATGGGATAGCCGATGCAAGAGAAGAGATAGGCGAGCAATAATGCCTGGGCCGTCCATCGGCGCCCCAAATGTTGCCGAAGAGCGAAGGGTCGGCGGAGCATAATCTTGGTGCCGAGTACGACGGCTTGTTCCTCGCAGCCAAATTAGTTAGAGCGTCCCAGATCGGCAAGGGTGACCTCACTTGTTCCATCCTGAGCCGTCGCCCGACACTTAGTCGGCGAGGTTCGTGCGGGTGCGCCCCTGGTTTGGGGCGAGGTTCAGCGCTCCGGGCGGCGGCTATCCCCAGCTCTGCGAATCCTCGTTGCTCGCTCACGATTGATCGGTTCGCGCTCCCCGCCAGGCCAGCACGTCTCTCCCATCCTCAGGCGAGCGCGAACCGACGAAGCCCTCACCGCGTCTGCAAGCTTGAACCGCTGAAATGAGGAGCGACACCCCTTCGTAGCGCTGAGATTGCACGACGACAAGAGGCGCGGGACAATCGTTTGACCGTGGTTCCTGAGCTTCCAGTGAGGTGCCCATGTTTCGCACATTCGCGTTCGCCATCGCGCTAATGGTGGGCCTCCCCGGGGCGGCCCTGGCCGACATCCGGGTGACTAACAAGACCCTGGGCACCATTCAGGTGCAGATCGAAACCGGCCCGAAAACCGAAATCAGGAGCAACGAAACGGCGGTCTTGCAAAGCAACCGCGTCCAAGCCCGCGTCACGGTGTACTCGTTCGGCTTCGAAAGGGCGAGCACCACCGTGCAGAACAACAGTCGATTGGTGGTGGAAACTCGGCAGGGAGTATGGATCATCCGCCCTGAGTAGTCCAGGCGGCACCGTTGAGGGCGTGGAATCGGCGACGGGGCCGGCCGCCGCTGCGGCCGTGGACCGAGTGCCGCCTCAGTCCTCCCCTTGGGCCTTGGTAAAGCCCGGCTGGCCGTCGAACTCCGGGAGTTTTTCGACATGGACCCAGCGGTGCTGGGCGGCCACACGCCCGAGGAGGGCCATCAGGTCGGCGTCCTTGAGGTCGCCGGACTCATCCCGGAGGACGAACCGGCAGCGGTAGTGATCGACACAGTCGATCAGCGTCCCCTTGTCCGGATAGACCTGGGTGCCGCGGTTCGAGATCATCTTGAGCTTTAAGGGAGTCCCCTCGGCCAAGGCTTCCAGCGTCGGACCGAGCTTGTCGGGCAGCAAGCCGCTTTCGAGGAAGATGTCCGCCCCCACCACGCGCCGACTTGTCGGCCGCACCACGACCGGATCGGGGGAAATCCGCGGTATCCGCAGGGGCTTGTAGGTGCGGGGCGTCACCGTCTGGGGCGAGCGGCCCAGGTTCTTGATGATCTCATCCGTGAAGGCGGTCGTGGTACAGGCCTTGCCGCTGTCGTAGCCGACGACGTCACCCGTTTTCACTTTCCCTTCTTCCAGCGTCACCAGCAAGGCATTCTCGATGCGGGCGGCCGCCTCGAATTCGCCCAGGTGTCGGAGCATCATGATGCCACTGCCGATGACCGCCGTGGGGTTGATGACGTTCTTGCCGGCGTACTTCGGGGCGCTGCCGTGGACGGCCTCGAAGATGGCCACTTCGTTGCCCAGGTTGGCGCTGGGCGCGAAACCGAGCCCGCCGATCAAGGCACTGGTGAGGTCGGAGAGGATGTCGCCGTTCATGTTCGTCGTGACAATCACGTCGAACTGCTCCGGCTTTTTCACCAGCTGGTGGGCGCAGTTATCTACGATGATGTGCCAACTCTGAATGTCGGGGTACTCCTGGGCGATTTCCTCGAAGGTGCGTTTGAGCATCCCCTCGGTCAGCTTCATGATGTTCGACTTGGTAGCACAGGCCACGCTCTTGCGGCCCTCGCTGCGAGCCAACTCGAACGCCAAGCGGACGATCTTTTCACAACCTTTGCGGCTAATCAGTTTGAGGCACTGGGCCACCCCCGGCGTCTGCATGTGTTCGATGCCGGCGTACAGGTCCTCGACGTTTTCCCGGACGACGACCAGGTCGATGCCCCGGCCGCTATATGGGGTTCTGACGCCGGGCAACTCCCGCACCGGCCGGATGTTGGCGAACGTCTCGAAGAGCTTGCGCAGGGTGACGTTGGCCGACTTCTCGCCGTAGCCAACCGGCGTGCCCAGGGGGCCTTTGAAGACACAGCGCGTCCGGCGGATGGATTCGATGGTGTCAGTCGGTACGCCGGAAGGAATGCCCTGCTTGAAGATGCGTTCGCCGGCGTGATGGACCTCCCAAGTGATACCGACGCCGGTGGCATCGATGATGCGACGGGCACTCTCAATGCATTCGGGGCCGATCCCGTCGCCGGGAATGAGGGTCACTGTTTTCGGGGCCGTGTGTGGAGCAGGCATGGGTTTGACCTTGTCAGGAACGTTCAGCGTCTTTTCGGTCCGTTGACCGATCTCATGCCACCGTCATGCGGGCAGTTAGGGGTGCCTTGACGCGGAAAGCATCGCAGCGGGCACGACCCTGAGGCTGACCCATTCGTCCGCGCTGTCAGCCGCCTCGGGGCCATGGCGGCCTCGCGGCGCTAGCCCGCGAGGCCACACGTATAGGCAGATCGTCCACCCTGAACGAGTCTACAAATCGCACTCGGTAACCGCCAGGGGGCAGCTTGCCACGGCCTTTTCCCAGGATGTCCGTATGATACAATCAGGAAAAGGCCGCATGACACTGGTGCGATGGCTTCCGGGATCGGCGTTGCGACGGCGGCGCGTCCGGGTGGCAAGCCGTCGGTGGGATTTGCAATTTCGGCGGGGTAGCTCAGCGGTTAGAGCAGCGGCTTCATAAGCCGCGGGTCGCCGGTTCGATCCCGGCCCCCGCTACTGGCGGCCGCATGGTTCCGCCCTGCGGGTTGGCGCTTCGCGGACCTCTGTTCCGCCGCTGGTTGGCCAAGGCGCCGGCGAGCCGGTCGCATCGGCGGGCCAGCATTGACTGGGCCGCGTCCCCATGAACCTCCCCTTGGCTCCGATCCTTCCGACTGATTTGCGGCGCGGCATCCTTAGCCTATCGGAGGCGGAGTTCGGCGCTTGGCTTCGCCAGCACGGGCAGCCCCTGATGCGTATTTCACAAGTCCGCCGCTGGCTGATTCAGGGTCGGGCTGAGTCATTCGGAGCGATGACCGACTTGCCCGTTGATCTCCGCGCCGCGTTGGCCCGGGAATTCGAGCCCTTGGAAACCCAAGTCGCCGCCCAGACCCAGGCCCGCGACGGCACACGTAAGCTGCTTTTGCGGCTGCGAGACGGCCGACACATCGAGTGCGTCTTGATCCCGGAGCGCGATCGGCGGACAGCATGTGTCAGCACGCAGGTCGGCTGCGGTATGGGGTGTGTCTTCTGCGCTAGTGGTTTGGGCGGCGTCGCTCGCAACCTGACCAGTGGCGAGATCCTCGAGCAGCTGATCCGCCTCCGCAACCTGACGCCCCGCGACGAGCGCCTGACCAACATCGTCGTCATGGGCATGGGCGAGCCGTTGGCCAATCTCGACAATCTGGTGGCGGCCCTCGAGGTGGCCTGCGTTCCCGCCGGCCTGGGCATCAGCGCCCGCCATGTCACCGTGTCCACGGTGGGCTTGCCCACCAAAATCCGACAACTGGCCGCCCTCGGGAAGCCGTATCACCTGGCCGTTTCGCTACACGCCCCCAACGACGCCCTGCGCACGCAGATCGTGCCCACCAACGCCCGGATCGGCCTGGCCGCCATTCTGGCGGCGGCCGACGACTTCTTCGCCTGCACCGGTCGGCGCGTGACCTACGAGTATGTCCTGCTCGGAGGCGTCAACGATGCCCCGACACACGCCCGCGAGTTGGCACGTCTTCTCGGCCGACGGATTGCCCACGTCAACCTGATCCCTTACAACGAAGTTGCCGGTCTGCCGTATCGTCAACCCACGGCCCAGGCCGTCGCCACTTTCGTGGCCGAACTGCGGCGCGCGGGCCTGAACGTCAAGGTGCGGAAACGCAAAGGCGCCGACATCGACGCGGCGTGTGGCCAGCTGCGCCGCCGGTTCGAGGCGCCGTCGGCCCCGGTGCCGCACGCCGTCGCTTCGGAAGCGGCATCGGTACAATAAACGGATGTCGAACCAGCCCCACGCCTTCGCCATGCGCGCCGACAACATCCAAACCGTGGTCCAACGGATTGTCCTTCGCGCCGAGAAGGAAGGGGCGGTGTCTCTTCGGGAGGTTCGTGCCGAACTTGCGGCCGCGGGCCTGGCGGAGTCGTTGGCGAAGGAGGTGATCGCTGCGGCGGGGCCGTCGTTGGAGTACCGCGGCGGCCGTTATCATTTTGTTCCTCCGGGCAGCGCCCGCATGCGCCTCCGCGCCCGGCAGGACGAGGCTTTACGCCGGAAAATCCACCGCGCCGTCCGGCAACTTGTCGGCCAATACCGCACACCCATGATTGCGGAGGAGCGCCGCGATCGCCCACGCACGGACTTGGTCGAACCCGTCCAGGCGCAGGCCGAGAATGGGCCGCTACTTCACCTCTTAAGTCGCGACATCTCGCTCAGCGGCGTTCGCTTCCTGAGCAGCTACCAGCTGGCGGGGCAAAAGCTCCGCGTGTGGATTCCGCGGCCGTCGGCGAGCAAAGAGTCGTATTGCTTTCTCGTCCATGTTCTCTGGAGCGCCCAGGTGGCCGACGGTATCTACGAGAGCGGCGCGGTCTTCCTCGCATTGGAGGAAGCGCAGCCGCCCCCGCTCAAGCTCACGGAGCCGTGAACCTCTCGTAGGGCCAAGCCATGACCCCCCGAATCACCGACATTCGCCTTCGGGACGTGGCCTACGACTTCGAGGACGTCCGCTACCGCACGCCGATCAAGTTCGGTGGCGTGGCCCTCGACCGGGCCACGCTCCTGAACGTTCGCTGCACCGTGGAAACCCGCGACGGCCGGATTGCTCACGGCTTCGGGTCGATGCCGCTGGGTAATGTCTGGTCGTTTCCGTCGCGCGTGCTTTCGTACGACGCCACGCTGGCAGCCATGAAGGCGTTGGTGGACCGAATCGCCCAATTGACTGCCGCATGCCCGGAGATCGGCCATCCGATCGACTTGGCAATGGCGTTGGAGCCGAGCTTTCATAAGGCCGCTGAGGCCGTCAGCCGGGAACGGGCCCTGGCCGAGCCGATCCCGCCGCTGTGTACCCTGGTTTGTGCCAGTGCTTTCGACGCCGCCGTGCACGACGCCTACGGCAAGGTCCACGGCCTGAATTGCTACCACACCTACGGTCCTGATTTCCTCTCCCACGACCTGTCACATTATCTGGGGCCCGAATTCCGGGGCGAGTATCTCGACCGCTACCTCTTGCGGAAGCCGAAGCCACGCATGCCCTTGTATCACCTGGTCGGAGCACTCGATCCCCTCGAAGACGCCGAGATTGCCCGGCGGCTGAACGACGGCCTCCCGGAAACCCTTTCGGAATGGATCCTGGCCGAGGGCCTGACCCACCTGAAGATCAAGCTGAACGGCGACGATCTCCCCTGGGACGTGGAGCGGGTCGTTCGGATCGACCGGGTGGCGGAGCAAACCCAGAGTCAGCGCGGTGTTTCCCGCTGGTACTATTCGCTCGATTTCAACGAGCGCTGCTCCAGCGTGGAGTATCTGTTGGAGTTTCTCCGGCGAGTGCAGGAACGGAGACC
This sequence comes from Gemmataceae bacterium, assembly GCA_025055215.1. GTDB lineage: Bacteria > Planctomycetota > Planctomycetia > Gemmatales > Gemmataceae > JANWYO01. The sequence continues at coordinate 10,824 of JANWYO010000233.1, read as the reverse complement.
CGCGGGCTTCGAGCGCATTCAGTACATCGAACAACCCACCCACCGCGACTTGAAGGCCCATCGTGCGAACGTGATGCACGAGGCGGCGAAACTTCGGCCGGTCGTTATCGACGAATCGCTGATCGACCTGGAGAGCCTTCATTTAGCCCGGGAAATGGGCTACACGGGAGCGGCATTGAAGGCTTGCAAGGGCCAAAGCCAATCGCTCTTGCTGGCCGCAGCCGCCCAGAAAGCCGGGATGTTTCTTTGCGTCCAGGACCTCACCTGTCCCGGGGCCTCGCTGATCCACTCGGCCGGTTTGGCCGCCCACGTCCCGGGAGTGATGGCCATTGAGGCCAATGCCCGGCAATACTGTCCAGACGCCAACCGGCCCTGGGAGGGCCGGTTTCCGGGCATTTTCCGCATCACCGACGGCACGATGGCAACCGAGACCCTCACCGGTGTCGGCCTAGGGGCCGTCGCCCCCTGACGTGGGCTGGGCGGGGTGGCGCCCGGGCTCTAAGCGCCGGGTGCGTGGCGAGCGGTGCGGTGTCAATGCTGTCATGGACCTCCGAGAGTCGCGTGGGTGGCATCGGCGTCCCAACACGGTTCGCGGCGGCAGCGCACGACGCGGCTCGGTACCGCTTCTCTGCACAGTCCACCTTCCAGCAATACGGACGCTGGTGGCGACAGACTTTTCATCACTGAGTATCATTTCACCAGTGCGCGCCACCCAGGCAGCGTTCCGGCCGCGTTCTAAGGCCGATTTGCCTTTGGGCATCATGTTTGCACGAGCGTGAAAACGGGTCAGCTTCTCTCCCACAAAGCGAGGTCAACCATGCGTTCAGTCGCCAGTGTGAGTGTTGTCGCCGCTCTGGGCATGGCGGCATGGCTTGGGTCGGCTCCCCGAAGTGAGGCGGTGGGGCCGAAGCCGGAGGAATGGACCCAAGCCGTGGATCGGGCCATCCGCTTTCTCCAAACCACGCAAGCCGAGGATGGCAGCTGGAGCAAGGGGAAAAGCCCCGGCGTCACAGGGATCGTCGTCACCGGCTTACTGCGCACCGGTCGGGTCACCGCCGACGACCCGATGGTGGCCAAGGGATTGCGCTACATCGAGTCGCTCATTAACGTCAAGGAAGGACACATCGCCGGCCAAGACCCCCGTCCCCAGCTGCTCAACTACGTCACTAGCGTCAACGTCATGGCCTTGCAGGCAGCCAATCGCGACGACAAGTATCGCAAAGTCGTCGGCGACGCCGCGGCGTTCCTGAAAAAGCTCCAGTGGGACGAAGACGAAAACATCTCTCGCAATCACGACTTTTTCGGGGGCGCCGGCTACGACAGCAAGTCTCGCCCGGACCTTTCCAACACGCAGATGTTTCTCGACGCCTTGAAGGCGGCCGGCGTGCCACCGGATGATCCGGCCTTCAAGCGGGCCCTGGTGTTCGTCAGCCGATGCCAGAATTTCCAAAGCGAGCACAACGATCAGCCTTGGGCAGGGAAGATCAACGATGGCAGTTTCATTTACAGCGCTGCTGGCGGAGGTCAAACGAAGGCCGAGATGCCTGACGGCAGTTTGGTCGGCTACGGCAGCATGACCTATGCTGGAATTAAGAGCATGATTTACTGTGGCGTCGGTAAGGATGACCCGCGCATCAAGAAGGGCATCGAGTGGATTCGCAAGAACTACACCCTGGACGCCAACCCGGGCATGCCCAGCGCGATGAGTCAGCACGGCCTCTACTACTACTACCACACGATGGCCAAGTGCCTCGACGCGCTGGGAATGGATACGATCACCGACGCCGCCGGCAACGTCCACGATTGGCGGGCCGACCTGACGGCTGCCCTGGTCAAGCGCCAGCGGCCTGACGGCAGCTGGGTCAACGACAAAGACCGGTGGATGGAAGGGGATCCCAACCTGGTGACGGGCTACGCCCTGATGGCGTTAAGCTACTGCAAGCCGAAGGGGAACTGACACCCGGGGGTCGTCGCAGACGCTGCTTCTGGCGAGATGGCGCGTCGATTCCGTGGCCGCCCCTTCGGGGGCGGCCACGGACGCGTCAGTAGTCGTCAATCCCCAGCTTGATGCGCGCGGCCTCCGACATCATGTCCTTGTCCCAGGGTGGGTCCCACACCACGTCCACTTTCACGGAACTGACCCCGGGCACACTCCTGACTTTGGCCTCGACCTCGCCCGGCAGCGAACCGGCCGCCGGGCAGAACGGCGACGTCAACGTCATGCGGATGGAGACGGCACCGGCTTCATCAACCACCACATCGTAGACCAAACCCAGCTCATAGATGTCCACCGGGATTTCCGGGTCGTAGCAGGTTTTGAGGGCGGCAATGACCCGGTCGCGCAGGTCGGCAGTCGGCGCAGCGGGCTCGGACATGACGTTCACTCCGTGGTCACCGTATCGCCGCTGCCGCTCAGGGCTGCGCGCAGCGTGTGCCAGGCGAGGGTGGCGCACTTGACGCGCACCGGAAACTCCCGCACCCCGGCCAGGACTGCCAGCTTCCCGAGGTCCGGTCCCTGGACGGCTTGGTCGCTGGTGACCAGCTCGTGAAACCGCTGAAACAACGCTTGCGCCTCTGCCACGGTCTTACCCTTGAGATTCTCGGTCATCATCGAGGCCGACGCCATCGAGATCGCACAACCCGATCCTTGGAAAGCGATGTCGCGGATGGTGTCGCCGTCAAGTTGCAAATAAACCGTCACGCGATCGCCGCAAAGCGGGTTGTGCCCCACTGCCTGTTGCGTGGGCTGCGGCGGAATGCGGAAATTGCGTGGCCGACGGTAATGGTCCAGAATTACTTGCTGGTACAAATCCCGCAGCTCGGACATGTGGCGAAGACCTCTTGGACCTTCCGGATACCCCGCACCAGGGCGTCGACCTCCTCTAGGGTGTTGTAAAAGGCGAAGGAGGCCCGGATGGTTGCCGGGACACCAAACCGGTCCATTACCGGTTGAGCGCAATGGTGCCCCGCGCGAACGGCGATCCCCTCCATGTCGAGGATCGTCCCGGCGTCATGGGGGTGGATGCCATCCAGGACGAACGACAGCACGCCGGCCTTCTCCCGGGCCGTGCCGATGATCCGCACTCCTGGCAGGCCGCGAAGCGCCTCGGTGGCTTCGCGGAGAAGGAACTGTTCGTACGCGGCAATCGCCTCCAAACCAACCGATTGCACGTAGTCGATCGACGCGCCCAGGCCGATGGTGCCGGCGATGTGCGGCGTGCCGGCCTCGAACTTGTACGGCAAGTCGTTGAAAATCGTTTTCTCAAAGGTTACGGAGCGGATCATGTCGCCGCCACCTTGGTATGGCGGCATCGCTTCCAGCAACCGCTCCTTGCCGTACAGGACACCAATCCCCGTCGGCCCGAAAAGCTTGTGCCCCGAAAAGGCGTAAAAGTCGCAATCCAGCGCCTGCACGTCCACCGGCAGATGGGGCGCGGCTTGAGCGCCGTCGATCAATACGGGCACTCCGTGGCGGTGAGCCAGGTCGATAATCTGCTTGATTGGGTTGACGGTCCCCAGGGCGTTGGCGACGTGCGTGATCGACACCAGCCGCGTGCGCGGGTTGAGCATCCGCGCGTATTCGTCCAGCAGCAACTCGCCGTCGTCGTTGATGGGGACCACACGCAGGCGGGCCTCTTTTTCCTCGCAGAGCATCTGCCAGGGGACGATGTTGGAATGGTGCTCCATCGCCGAGATGACGATCTCGTCACCCGCCCCCACGAAACGCCGACCGTAGCTCGACGCCACCAGGTTGATCGCCTCGGTCGTGCCGCGCACAAAAATGATCTCCTTTTCGCTGGCGGCATTGAGGAAGCGCTGCACCTTCACCCGCACGGCTTCATAGTGCTGCGTTGCCCGCTGGCTCAGCAGATGGACGCCCCGATGCACGTTGGCATTGTCGTGCACGAAGTAATTCCGGATCGCGTCGAGCATCACCTGCGGCTTCTGGGTGGTGGCTGCATTGTCCAAATACACCAGCGGTTTGCCGTGGACCCGCTGCTGAAGGATGGGGAAGTCCGCGCGAATGCGGTGGACATCGAAGGTCGCGGCCGGCTTGGCCCGGCCACGGGCCGTGCCGGCAACCAGGAATGGGTGACTCATCGGTGGGTCTCCCGGCCTGCCGTGGGGGACTGGAGAAAACGGGCTTCGAGCCAGGCGCGCAGCGGCTCGACCGACAGACGCTCCAGCACCTCGTTGGCGAAGGCAAACGTCAACAGGCGCCGCGCCTCGTCCTGCCCGATCCCTCGCGTCCGCAGGTAGAAGAGCATGTCCTCGGCCACCTGCCCGATGGTGGCGCCGTGCGTGCATTTCACGTCGTCGGCATAAATCTCCAACTGAGGCTTGCTGTTGATCTGCGCCTCGTCCGACAACAGCAGGGTCTTGTTCGTCTGTTTGGCATCGGTCTTCTGCGCCCCGGGGTGAACGTAGATTTTGCCGTTGAACACGCCCCGCGCCTGACCGTCGAGGATCCCCTTGTACAACTCATGGCTGGCGCCATGGGGCCGAGCATGGTCGATGCGCGTGTGATTGTCGATCAGCTGACGCCCCGTCCCGACATAAAGGCCGTTCAAGGTCGCCTCTGTTCCGGGCGCATCGAGGATGACGTTGATGTCGTTGCGCACCAGACCGCCACCCAGGGCGATGGCGTGCGAGGTGAAGCGGCTGTCTCGATCCTGATGGACCTGCACCGCGGCCAGGTGAAAGGCCTCGGTACTTTCCTGCTGCACCTTGGTGTGTTCGACGATGGCACTTTCCTCAAGCACTACCTCGGTGACGGCGTTGGTGAAGTAGACAGCGCCTTCCGGGCCGAAGTAACTTTCCACGATCCGCGCCTGGGTCTGCACCCCCGCCAGGATTAGATGGCGCGGATGGGTCATGATCGGCTCCCCAGCCGCTGCCGAAATCCAGACGAGATGAATCGGGTCGGTCAGGACGCACCCCTTGGGCAGCGCCACGACGGCGCCTTCCCGGAAGAAGGCGGTGTTGAGCGCCACAAAGGGATGAACATCGAAATCGGCATAACGTCCCAACGGCGCGGGCACGGCCCCCGTGGCCAGCCGCTGGCCCAGGCTGGTGACCACCACCCCGGGCGGCAAGCCATCGGTGTTCGACCAGGTCGGAATCATCCGACCGTTGACGAACACCAGTCGCGGCCCCGCGGCCGCCTGAAGCCACGAGGGGAGGAGTTGCTTAAGCTCCACCGCCGGCGGCTCATTGGCCGCGGGAAGTCGGAACGACACCTGAGCCAGGGGGGCGACGTTGGTGAAGCGCCATTCCTCGTCGTCGGTGGTGGGAAAGCCCAGTTCCGCGAAGCGCTCAATGGCCAGCTGACGAAGGCGATGGAGCGGCGAACCCTCTCGCTCGCCCAAGGCTCGCTCCAACTCGCTGAAGCGGGAGAAGTAGGTCTCTTTGATGTCGATCACACCGGTCATCGTGCGAAGTTCCCTGACTAGCTGGGCCGGCGATCTGTCCAGCAACTGCCGCCCGGGCCCGGTCAGGCCCGGGCGGCGTGGGCCAGTTCCTCTTCGATCCACCCGTAGCCTTTCGACTCCAACTCCAGGGCCAGTTCCTTGCCGCCCGACTTGACGATTCGGCCGTCGAAGAGCACGTGGACTTTGTCCGGCACGATGTAGTTCAACAGGCGCTGGTAGTGGGTGATGACCAAGAAGGCCCGGTCGGGACTGCGGAGCGCGTTGACGCCGTCGGCAACGGTGCGCAAGGCGTCGATGTCGAGGCCGGAATCGGTCTCGTCCAGGATGCACAATCGGGGCTCCAGGACTGCCATCTGGAAGATTTCGTTCCGCTTTTTCTCACCGCCGGAAAAACCCTCGTTGACCGGCCGCTTGAGCAGGTCTTCGTCGATGTGGAGGATTTTCAGTTTCTCCTTCATCAGGTTCATGAAGTCCATGGCGTCGAGTTCCTCGAGGCCGCGGTGCTTGCGGATGGCGTTGACGGCTGCCTTGAGGAAATACGTGTTGCTGACCCCGGGGATCTCCACCGGGTATTGAAACGCCAGGAAGACCCCTTCGCGGGCGCGCTCCTCCGGGTCCATTTCCAAGAGGTTCTTGCCGTCAAACAGGACGTCGCCTTCGGTGACTTCGAAGACATCGCGGCCAGCGAGGACCCCGGCGAGCGTGCTTTTGCCCGAGCCGTTCGGCCCCATGATGGCATGGACTTCACCGGCCCGCACTTTGAGGTTGACGCCCTTGAGGATTTCGTTGTCGCCAACCCGGGCATGGAGATTAAAAATCGTCAGCATGGAACGAACCTGTTTACTAGGGTCTGGCTTGATTCGCGGGCGGGATGCTCGCCTCAGTCCTTAACCGACGCTTCCCTCCAGGCTGACCCCCAGGAGCTTTTGTGCTTCGACGGCAAACTCCATCGGCAGTTCGCGGAAGACCTCTTTGCAGAAGCCGTTGACGATGAGGTTGACGGCGTCTTCGGTCGAGAGGCCCCGCTGCTTGCAGTAGAAGATCTGGTCCTCGCCGATGCGCGACGTCGAGGCTTCGTGCTCCACGCGGGCGGTGGGGTTGCGAACCTCGATGTACGGGAAGGTGTGGGCCCCGCACTTGTCCCCGAGCAGGAGGGAATCGCACTGCGAGTAGTTGCGGGCGTGGTCAGCCCCTTTCATGATCTTGACCAGCCCGCGGTAGGTGTTCTGGCCCCGGCCGGCCGAGATGCCCTTCGACACGATCGTACTGCGGGTGTTCTTGCCGATGTGGATCATCTTGGTGCCGGTGTCGGCCTGCTGGTAATGGTTCGTGAGGGCCACCGAGTAGAACTCGCCCACCGAGTTGTCGCCCTGGAGGATGCAGCTGGGATACTTCCAGGTGATGGCCGAGCCGGTCTCCACCTGCGTCCAGCTGATGCGGGAATTCTCGCCCAGGCACTTGCCCCGCTTGGTGACGAAGTTGTAGATGCCGCCGCGGCCTTCCTTGTCGCCCGGATACCAGTTTTGCACCGTGGAGTACTTGATGTGCGAATTCCGGCCGACGGCCACCAGCTCGACCACGGCGGCATGCAGCTGGTTGGTGTCGCGGATCGGGGCGGTGCAACCCTCCAGATAGCTGACGTAGGCCCCTTCCTCGGCGATAATCAGGGTGCGCTCGAATTGGCCGGTGTTGGCGGCATTGATGCGGAAATAGGTGGACAACTCCATGGGGCAGCGGGTGTTCTTGGGAATGTAGCAGAACGACCCGTCGCTGAAGACCGCGGAGTTCAGGGCGGCGAAGAAGTTGTCCGTGTACGGCACCACCGAGCCGAGGTACTTGCGCACCAGTTCCGGATGCTCCCGGACCGCTTCGGAGAAGGAACAGAAGATGATCCCCATCTCGGCCAGCTTGTTCTTGAACGTGGTGGCCACCGACACGCTGTCGAAGACTGCATCCACCGCCACGCCCGTCAGCCTCATTTGCTCCTGAAGTGAGATACCGAGCTTTTCAAACGTCGCCCGCAACTCGGGATCCACTTCATCGAGGCTGCTGAGCTTCTTGCGGGGCTTGGGCGCGGAGTAGTACACAATGTTCTGGTAGTCGATGGGCGGATAATGGACATTCGCCCAGCGCGGTTCTGGCATCGTCCGCCAGTGGCGGTAAGCCCGCAGCCGCCACTCGAGAAGGAACGGCGGCTCGTTTTTCTTGGCCGAGATCGTGCGGATGACATCCTCGTCCAAGCCGGGAGGGAGCGAATCGGTTTCGATGTCGGTCACGAAACCGTGCTGGTATTCGCGGTTGGCCAGCTCTTGGATAGTGCTGGTAGCAGTGCTCATCGTTTAATCTCCATCGCGGCGTCAAGTCCGCGGTTCGGAACAACAACCGTCGACCAACGGAAGGGTCGTCAGGGCGGAGGGCACCTCGTGGAGTGCCTCCGCCAGCCGGACACGGAGCAAGTCGGTCATGCCTTGCTCGCTGCGGAGCAAGTCGGCGAGCGTCACGCGGTCGAGGGCACGGCGCATCCAATGTTCGAGCGTGAACCACAGGGCCCGCAGGGTGCAACCGTCGTGGTGGACGCAAGTTCCGTCGGCGCTCTCGCGCCCGGCGTGGCGGGTGCAGTAACTTGGTTCGTCGAACAACGGCTCGCCCAGGGCAGCCAGCACCGATCCAAGCCGAATGGCCGCCGGAACTTCCGCCAAGCGGTAGCCGCCTGTCCGGCCGCGGACGCTCTCGATCAGCCCTGCCTGCCGCAGCACCGCCAGGATCTTGGCGACGTACGGCGGCGAAAGCCGTTCCGACGCGGCAATTTCCGGAATGGTCAGCGCCTCGCCGCTGCCGGCGCGGGCCAGTCGCAGCAAACAGCGCAGCCCATACTCTTCCTGGGCGGTGATCTTCATAGCTATCCTCGACCGGCCCCTGTGTCCGGTGCTAATCCAAAAATAATCATATACTTTTTTGTCAATGATTCCAGAGGATTTCTCGACTTTTTTGGGTCGATTTTTTAGTCACCTGAAATTTTTGGACTTGCGTCGGATGAAGGCGGTATATTGACGCCAGCCGGCGCGACAGGACGCTTGGACGGCGGCCATTTGTCGGCCGGCTCGGCCCCTGGCCGAGCCGGCCGAGCGCGTCACGTCGGGCGCACCGTCCGACGGTGGACCACCGACGTCGCGGGGCCAAACCTGTGCCGGCTCCCCACCGGCAGTGAAGGAATTATGAACGATCACCCGCTTTTTGAACCTCCCGACTGGCTCGACCGCGAGGACGAAGTGCTGGCACCGTATGCGATGCGGACACGCTTGAGTAAAGGGCGACGGCACCCGGAGCCGGCGCACCCGTTCCGCACCGCGTACCAGAGGGACCGCGATCGCATCATCCACTCGACCGCCTTCCGTCGGCTGATGTACAAAACGCAAGTGCTCGTCAGCCAGACCAACGATCATCATCGCACCCGCCTGACGCACACCCTGGAAGTCGCCCAGATCAGCCGAACCATCGCCCGCCAGCTCGGTTTGAATGAGGACCTGACCGAGGCCATCGCCTTGGTTCACGACTTGGGGCATCCGCCGTTCGGCCACGCCGGCGAAGCGGCGTTGCACGAGTGCATGAAAGAACACGGCGGCTTTGAGCACAACCGCCACGGCCTGCGGATCGTGGAGCTGTTGGAATACCGCTACGCTGATTTTCCCGGCCTGAACCTTTCGTGGGAGGTGCTGGAAGCCCAGGCGATGCACAGCAAGCGGCCCGATGCCCCAGAAATTCAGCCATTCCTGACCGGCGGCCAACCGCTGCTCGAGGCCCAGGTGGTCGATGCGGCTGACAGCCTGGCCTATGACACCCACGACCTGGACGACGCGTTGAGCGTGGGCCTGATTACCTTGGCCGACTTGCACGAGGTGGAGTTTTGCCGTCGGGCCAGCGAGCGGGTCCGTCGCCGGCACGGGGTCATCGCCCCGGAACAGTTCCAGCCGACGCTGGTGCGGGCCTTGATCGACTGGCAGGTGACCGACCTGCTGGAACAGACTCGGGAACGCTTACGGCGGCATCGCATCCGCACGGTGGACGACGTTCGTCAAGCCCCCGAGGCGTTGGTCGGCCCGAGCCCGGAGGTCTGCGCGCTGAAGATGGATTTGGAGGATTTCCTCCACCGGCGAGTCTATCGCCATCACCGGGTCATGCGGATGGCGACGAAGGGCCGGCGGATTGTCTCGGCCTTGTTCCAAGAATTCTGCCGGGCGCCGGAGTTGCTGCCCGAACGCTATCGCCGCCGGGCGACTTCCGACGGCCTGGAACAGACGGTTTGCGACTACTTGGCGGGAATGACTGACCGTTTCGCGCAGAACGAGTATCTCCGGCTGTACCAGCCGCACACCGACGTGTAGGATGAAGCATCCGCTGGAGTTGCGGCGGACGGCGCCGCCGGCCGCCGCCTCATCACTCCCTGCGAGAGTTCCGCCATGCTCCTCTGGCTCCTGCGCGGCGCCTTCGGCGTGCTGATCATCGGCTTGGCTACCAGCGCCCTCATGGATACCCGCGGCTCCGACATCTTGGGCATCCTCTACTTCGCCGTTATTCTCGTCGTCGGAGTCGGCACGCTCCTGCTCGACTTGGCCATCCGCAACAAGCAGATCACCACCGTATCGGCGATTTACTTCGGCCTGCTGCTGGGCCTGTTGTTGGGCACGATGTTTACCACCGCCCTGGAGCCATTCCTTCTGGGGCCGGATGCCAAAGCGCTCTCCCCCGGGCTGAGTCGCTTGCCGCGGCTGTTCATCACGGCGGTCTGTTGCTACGTGTCGGTCTCCACCCTTCTCCAAACCAAGGACGAATTTCGCTTCATCATCCCCTATGTGGAATTTTCCAAACAGCTCAAAGGAGGCCGACCCCTGGTCCTCGACACCAGCGTGATCATCGACGGTCGGATTGCCGATGTTTGTGATACGCGGATTTTCGACACGCAGCTGATCGTGCCGCGCTTTGTGTTGCAGGAACTGCAAAGCGTGGCGGACAGCCCCGACAAACTCAAGCGGAACCGCGGTCGGCGGGGGCTGGACATCCTGAAGCGGATGCAGAGCAATCCTAAGATTGATCTGCACATGCACGATGGCAACCTCCCTGAGCTGAGGAGCGTGGCCCAAGTCGACGAACGGCTCGTCGTCCTGGCACGGACGTTGAACGCCCGGGTGGTGACCAACGATTACAACCTCACCAAGATCGCCCAGCTGCAAGGGGTGGAGGTCATCAACCTTAACGATCTGGCTAACGCCTTGAAATCGATTGCCCTCCCCGGCGAAACGCTGCACATTCGCCTGGTCAAGCCCGGCGATCAGGTCGGCCAGGGGGTCGGCTACCTCGATGATGGCACGATGGTGGTCGTCGAACAGGGGCGGCC
>JANWYO010000287.1 GCA_025055215.1 Gemmataceae bacterium | reverse complement strand
ATGAGGATCGATCCGATGCAGCAGCGCCACTGGATTCTCACCGCCGGTTGTGCCGCCGCCCTGGTCTGGGCCGGTTGGGCCGTCCGCGCCAACGACCTCGACCAGCGAATCATCGACAGCGAGGCCCGGCGCGTCGCCATCATCGCTAAAGTCAAGCCCGCCGTCGTCGCCATCTTCGCCCGCGGCGGCCAAGGAGGCGGCTCCGGCGTCCTCATCAGCAAAGACGGCTACGCCCTCACCAACTTCCACGTCGTCCAAGGCTCCGGGCCGATCATGCACTGCGGCCTTCCCGACGGCGTCCTCTACGACGCCGTCCTCGTCGGGCTGGATCGCGTCGGCGACGTCGCCCTCATCAAGCTCCTTCCCAAGAAGCCCGGCGACGAATTCCCCTACGTCACACTCGGTGACAGCGACAAGGTCCAGACCGGCGACTGGTCGCTGGCGATGGGCAACCCGTTCCTGTTGGCCACCGACTTCACCCCCACCGTGACCTACGGCCTCATCAGCGGCGTCCATCGCTACCAGTACCCCGCCGGCGCGCTGTTGGAATACACCGACTGCATCCAGATCGATACCTCGATCAACCCCGGCAACAGCGGTGGCCCGCTGTTCAACATGGACGGCGAACTGATCGGCATCAACGGCCGCGGCTCGTTCGAGAAGCGCGGCCGAGTCAACTCCGGCGTCGGCTACGCCATCTCGATCAACCAGATCAAGAACTTTCTCGGCCACTTGCGTGCCGGGCTCGACACCGACCATGCCACCCTGGGGGCCCTGATCGAGACAGACAAGGACGACGATCGGACGGAGCGACTGGTCGTGCGGTCCATCCTCGAAGACTGTGACGTTCGGCGGCGCGGGCTCGACCTGGGCGACGAGTTGGTGTCGTTTGCCGGTCGGCCCATGACCAGCGTCAACCAGTATAAGAATGTCCTGGGCCTGTTCCCGAAGGACTGGCGCGTGCCTCTGGTGTACCGGCGCGACAACCAACGAACCGAGATCCTGGTGCGGTTGATGGGGGTGCTGCCCGAGGCCCAGAACGGCGACGCTCCGCGGCCCGACGGCGGCCGACCGCGGCCCGAGCCGCGCGTCCAGCCGTCGGTCCCGAATTCGCCAGCCGCCAAGCTGTATGAGCCGAAGCCAGGCTTCGCCAACTTCTATTTCAACCGGCTGGAGCGCGACCGGCTCTGGGCAGCTTTCCGCAAACATGGCGACTTCAGCACCCTGACCGGGGAGTGGGCCTTGGAAGCGGATGTCGATTCCAAGCTTCGCAAGACCGACGCCCAGCTGAGCATCGCGGAGGAAGCCGACGGTAAGACCCTCGTCAAGCTGGTGATCGGCGGGCTGAAGTACGAATTGGAACCCCTGAAGGTCGGGCAGAAGATCGAGGCCCTGCGCGATCCCCCGGGCAGCGGCGGCCTGATGCTGGCCCTGTATCACTACCGTCGGCTGCTGACTCTCGGCGAGAAGGGGTTCAAGGAGCAGTTCAGCCACGGCGGCCACGAGCCGTTCTATCCACCCCCCGCGGGCGACGCCAAGCCGCGCAGCCTCCGCGACCTGCGCGTCGATACCGAGGTGCTGCGCACCGAATACGCCGACGTGGCCGCTAAGTGGTATTTCTCCCTCACCGACCAGACCCTCCTCGGTTTCGAGGTCTTCGTGGAAAAAGACCAAGACCCCTGTGAGGTCTACCTGGCGGATTACCGCCCCGTGGACGGCCGGTCGCTGCCCCACCGCATGGAGGTGCGCTACGGCAATGATCGGTATGCCACCTTCACGATCAAGAACTACCGGCTGACGGCGGGCAAGTAGGGTCGGTCGTTCCCGGCGGCCGGGCCGCCGGGCGTGGCTGTCCTGAGGCCGCCGGCTTCAGACCGGAAGAAGGAGTGGTTCGTTATGCCGTTGACGGGATTCAGTCGTTTCTCGGTGTTCTGGCTTGCGTTGCTGACGCCGTCGTGGGTCTGGGCGCAACAGCCATTCAGCGGCGTCACCGAGTCGGTGAACAAGCGCATGGTCAAGCTGTTCGGCTCCGGGGGCTATGCGCGCCTGGCGAATTACGGCACCGGCATCCTCGTCTCGCCGGAAGGACACATCCTCACGGTGGCCAGCCACCTCCTCGACACTCCGGAGCTTCGTGTCCATCTATACGATGGGCGACGCTACGACGCCCGGGTTCTGGTGGTCGAGCCGCAATTGGATGCGGCGCTCTTGAAGATCAACAACCTCGAAGGCGAGGTGCCGTATTTCGATGTCGCTAAGGCGGCCCAGGCGCCGTTGGCCCAGCCGGGCGATTGGGTGTTGGCCTTCAGTAACCAGTTCCGCATCGCCACCCGGGACGAGCCAATGTCGGTGCAGCGGGGAGTCATCGCGGCATATTCCAAGCTTCATGGCCGACGCGGCATCTTCGAGGCACCGTACACCGGCGAGGTGTATGTGGTGGATGCGATCACCAACAACCCCGGGGCCGCCGGCGGTGCCTTGACGACGCGCAAGGGAGAGCTTCTGGGTGTCTTGGGCAAGGAGTTGCGCAACACCCTTTCCGACACCTGGATGAACTACGCCGTCCCGATCCAGGCGCTGGCCACGTTCGTCGAGGAAGGAATGGCCGGCCGGTACAAACCGAAGGAGAAACCAAAGGTGGTGGCCGAAGGGGGGGCGTATCACGGGATCATTCTCGTTCCCGACGTGGTGGAGCGGACGCCGCCGTTCATCGAGGACGTCATCCCAGGCTCCCCGGCCGCCAAGGCCGGCCTCAAGCCGGATGATTTGATCGTCTACATCGACGGCGAGCGGGTCGGGAGCATCAAGACGTTCCAGAACATGATGGCCACGTTCAAGCCGGGCACGACGGTCCAAATGGAAGTGCAGCGGGTCATCGACCGGCAGACGAAGACGGAGAAGCTGATCACGGTGAAGCTGGAGCTGGCCGAGCCGGTGGCGAAGACGCCGCCTCGGAAATGACGTTTTCCGGGGTGGGGCTGACATTTGGGGAGATCGCTCATGCGAGGTTGCAGCAGTTTCGCGGTCGTTCGTTTGCTCCGGCTGGGAGCGTTGCTCGGCGCCTTCGGGCTGTTGGGGCTGGTGGTGCCACGGCAGCTGCCGGCCGCCGACGACGACGAACTGAACGCCGCCCAGGAGCAGGCGATGAAGGCGGCGGTCCGCAAGGTGGCGCCGTGCGTCGTCCAGATCGAAACCACCGGCGGCACCGAGTTGATCAGCGGCGGCCGCATCCGCAAAGGGGTCGGCCCCACCACCGGCCTGATCGTGTCCTCCGACGGCTACATCATCTCCAGCGCCTTCAACTTCGCCAATAGGCCCTCGGCCGTCCACGTCAGCGTGCCGGGGCGACCGACCCGCGAGGTGGCTCGCATCGTCGCCACCGACACGACGCGGATGCTGACGCTCCTGAAGATCGCCGCCACCGGCCTGCCCGTGCCGGTGGCGGCGCCCAAGTCCAGCATGCAGGTCGGCCAGTGGGCCTTGGCCCTGGGTCGGACCCTCGACCCGAATGTCGAGCATCCGCCCTCGGTCAGCGTCGGCATCATCAGCGCCTTGGGCCGCATTTGGGGCAAAGCGATCCAGACCGACGCCAAGGTCTCCCCCGTCAACTACGGCGGGCCGCTGATCGACATCCGTGGGCGCGTCCTCGGCGTGCTGGTGCCGGCCTCGCCCCAGGGCCAGGACGAAACCGCCGGCGTCGAGTGGTACGACTCGGGAATCGGCTTCGCCATTCCCCTGGAAGATATCAACGCCGTGCTGCCGCGGTTGAAAGAGGGGAAAGACCTGAAGCGCGGCCTGCTCGGCATCACGCCGCGCAGCGGCGACCTGTACAGCGCCCCGCCGGTCGTCGGCACGGTGGCCCCGGACTCGGCGGCGGCCAAGGCCGGCATCCAACCGGGCGACGTCATCATCGAAGTCGACGGCCAGCCGGTCACGAGGCACGCCCAGCTGCTACACCTGCTCGGCGGCAAGTACGAAGGCGATGTCATCAGCCTCAAAGTGCGGCGCGGCAAGGAGGAGATCAAGTTCGACAATCTCGTCCTGTCCGGCACGGTCAAGGTCATGGCCCATGGCTTCCTCGGCGTCCTTCCGGTCCGCGACGATCCTGAGTTGGGTGAGGAAGTCCGTTACGTCTTCCCGAAAAGCCCCGCCGACAAGGCTGGCCTCAAGCCGGGCGACCGGATCATGAAGATCGGCCCGGATGCCAAGCAGCTGCGGCCCTTCTCCGGTCGGGATGAATTGACCGGTCTGCTCAACACCCTTTCGCCCGGCGCCAAGCTCAAGGTTGAGGTCATTCGCAAGGATGGGAAGAAAACCGAGACCCTCGACGTGGTACTCGACCAGGTGCCGGACGTGGTTCCCGATGCGCTCCCGGAGCGGGCCAGCGCCCAGAAGGCGTTGGCGCCGCGCAAGCGGGGCGGTCCCAAATTGCCAGCGATCGACAAGAAGGAGCGCCCCGAGCCACCGGGCAAGGACGATAAGAACGAGGAGGCCAAGGAAGAGAACAAGGCCGCCAAGAAGCCGGAGATCGGCCTCCGGAAGCGCTCCAGCCCGTCCCAGGACCGGGAATACTGGCTCTACGTGCCGGAGAATTACGACCCCAACATCTCTCACGCCCTGGTCGTCTGGCTCCATCCCGCGGGCCGCTTCGGGCAAAAACCGGAAGACATCCTGGATCTGTGGAGCGAGGCGTGCCAGCAGCATCACCTCATCTTGTTGGGGCCGAAGTCGGAAAACGAAACCGGCTGGACCGCCAGCGAGTCGGAAGCGGTCCTGCAAGCGGTGCAGGAGGTACTCGGCCAGTACACCATCGACCGGCAGCGCATCGTGGCCCACGGGATGGGGGTCGGTGGGCAGCTGGCGTTCTACCTCGGCTTCCACGCCCGCGACCTGATCCGCGGCGTCGCCACCACCGCCGCCGTCCTGACCAGCCAACCCAAGGACAACATTCTCCACCAGCGACTCTCGTTCTTCATCGTCGCCGGTCAGAAGGATCCCCTGGTCAAGGAAATTGCCGACAGCAAGGCCAAGCTCGTGGAGCGGAAATTTCCCGTCATCTACCGGGAAATTCCCGACAAGGGACACGAGTACCTCGATGGCACCACCCTGAAGGAGCTCATCCGCTGGATTGACTCGCTCGACCGGCAATGACCGAGGCAGCGGTGGTCGAGACAGCCCGGGTCCGATCACTCCTGGCATGGTTTCCCTCCCTGCCGCGCCAGGTCGAGCTGCAACCTTTGGGCAATCACGGAGGATTCAGCGGCGCCCGGCTGTGGCGCCTGCAATCGGAAGAACGCGCGTGGTGCCTCCGGGCTTGGCCCCCGTCGGGCATCGACCTTTCTTCCCTGGCCCGCATCCACGCCTGGATGCGGGCCGCGCGTTCTTCCGGCTGCCCATTCGTGCCGCAATTACTGACCACGGCCTCGCAAGAAACCTGCGTCTCGTTCCAGGGGCGTGCTTGGGAAATCTCCGAATGGTTGCCGGGGGAAGCCGATTTCCACCGTGACCCGACGGCGGCCCGCATCCGGGCCGCCGTGACGGCCCTTGCCCGGCTGCACGCCTCCTGGGCCGCGGCCCGTCAGCAAGCCCCCTCCTGCCCCGCCGTGGCCCGACGCTGGACCGCCTGCCACGATTGGCTGCGGCTCCTCCAGGCGGGTTGGAAGCCTCGCTTCACCGAGCCGTTCGATCCCGCCTCCACCTGGGCCGAGCGCGCGTGGCGAGTCGTTCCCCCGTTGATGGCCCAGCTGCCCGACGCCCTCCGGCCCTGGCTCCGCTATCCCGTGGCGGTCCAGCCCTGCCTGTGCGACATCTGGCACGCCCACGTCTTGTTCATCGGCGACACCGTCACGGGGATTGTCGATTACGGCAGCATGAAGACCGACCATGTGGCCGTCGACCTGGCGCGGATGTTGGGAAGCCTGGCCGGGGAGAACCGGGGATTGTGGACCGTCGGCCTGGAGACCTACCGCAGCCTGCGCCGCCTGTCGGCGGAGGAAGAGGAACTCGTCAACGTGCTGGACCGCAGCGGAACGGTCATCGGTGCAGCCAATTGGCTGAGGTGGTTGTACCACGAGCAGCGCTTCTATCCGAACCGGCAGCAGGTGGCGGCACGGCTGGCGAGCCTCGTGGAACGGCTGGAATGCTGGCTTGAGCAGATGCGCTGACCCGGCGTGTCAGCGACGGCATGCCATCGCTGACACGCTCCAAGCTCCGATGCTACCTGGCGGCGAGGTGGGTCATTTCTTCACTTCAAACTCGGCGTCGATGACGCCTTCTTTCCCGCCGGAGCCACCTTGGCCGTCGGTCCCCGGGGCGGCGCCCCCGGCAGCGCCTCGCTGGCCGTAGAGGTGTTGCGCCATGGCGTGCGACGCCTGTTGCAGGTTGTCGATTGCCTGCTTGATGGCCTGCACGTCGTTGCCACTGGCGGCCTGCTTGAGTTTCTCGATGGCCTTCTGGATCGGCGCCTTATCCGACTCCTTGATCTTGTCGGCGTTTTCCTTCATCACCTTTTCCAGCTGCCAGATGAGCTGGTCGGCCATGTTGCGGGCGTCGGCCAGCTCGCGCTTCTTGCGGTCTTCCTCGGCATGCAGCTCGGCGTCGCGCCGCATGCGCTCGACCTCAGCGGGGCTGAGGCCGCTCGAGGACTCGATGCGAATCTTCTGCTCCTTCCCCGTGCCGAGGTCTTTGGCGGAGACGTGCAGGATGCCGTTGGCGTCGATGTCGAAGGTGACTTCGATCTGCGGCACGCCGCGGGGCGCGGGCGGGATCCCTTCCAGGTTGAACTGACCGAGCAGGCGGTTGTCGGCCGCCATCTCCCGCTCACCCTGGAAGACGCGTACGGTGACGGCGGGCTGGTTGTCCTCGGCGGTCGAGAAGACCTGCTTTTTGACAGTGGGAATGGTCGTGTTCCGCTCGATCAGCTTGGTCATAACGCCGCCAAGCGTCTCGATGCCCAGCGACAGGGGCGTGACGTCGAGCAACAGGACTTCCGACTTGCTCCCTAGGAGCAACTGCGCCCCCTGGATGGCCGCGCCGACGGCCACCACTTCATCGGGATTAACCCCCTTGTGCCCCTCCTTGCCGAAGATTTCCTTGACCAGGGCCTGGATTTTCGGCATCCGCGTCATGCCGCCGACCAGGACCACTTCGTCGATGTCCGAGGGCTTGTAACCCGCGTCGCGGAGGGCGGCCAAGACCGGCCCGCGGCAACGCTCCACCAGATGGTCCACCAGCTGCTCGAACTTGGCCCGGGTGATCGTCATTTGCAGGTGCTTCGGCCCGGACGCATCTGCCGTGATGAACGGCAGGTTGATGTCCGTGGTCGTCGATTGCGACAGGTCTTTCTTGGCCCGCTCGGCGGCCTCCTTCAGCCGCTGGAGGGCCATCTGGTCCTTGCGCAGGTCGATGCCGTGTTCCTTCTTGAATTCGTCGGCGATGTAGTCGATCAGCACCTGGTCGAAGTCATCACCGCCGAGGTGGGTATCGCCGTTGACCCCCTTGACCTCGAAGACGCCGTCGCCCACGTCGAGGATGGAGATGTCGAAAGTGCCGCCCCCGAGGTCGAAGACGGCAATCTTCTCGTTCTTCTTCTTCTCCAGGCCGTAGGCGAGGCTGGCCGCGGTTGGCTCATTGATGATGCGCATCCGTTGCCGGGTCTTCTTGCCGGTCTTGGGGTCTTCGATTTCCCATTCGGTGTCGAAGCCGGCGATCTGGGCGGCATCGATGGTCGCCTGGCGTTGGGCGTCGTTGAAGTAGGCCGGCACGGTGATCACCGCCTTGCGGACGGTGTGGCCCAAGTATGCCTCGGCGGCTTCCTTGAGCTTCCGCAGGATCATCGCCGAGATTTCCGGCGGGGTGTACTGCTTGCCGTCGATGTCAACTTTGACGAGTTCGTTCGGCCCACCGACGATCTTGTAGGGGACGAGTTTTTCCTCTTCCAGCACTTCGTTATGCCGCCGGCCCATGAAGCGCTTGATGGAAAAGATCGTCCGCCGGGGGTTGGTGATCGCTTGTCGTTTCGCTGGGTCGCCGACCAAGCGTTCGCCCTTGTCGGTGAACGCCACCACGCTGGGGGTCAGACGATTCCCTTCCTGGTTGGGGATGACCTTGACCTCGCCTCCCTCCATCACCGCCACGACGGAGTTGGTCGTGCCCAGGTCGATACCGATAATCTTTTCACCTTCGGCCACGGTGCTGCTCCTTTTGGATACGCCGTTGCAGTCAGGGAAGCCAAGCCCTCCCTGAACACGATTATACCCTGTCCCGAAGTGGCTGACTCACGCCCCACCTTCCGCTTCGGCCCTGGGTGCGCTCCAGTTTCGAGTCATTATTTGCAACTTTGATGCCACGCTGGCTTAGCTCGGGATTGGGCGTCCTAATGCTCGACAATTTAGATGGTTGAGTCGCCAAGATGGATTCAGCAGGCTAGCGGCCAACCCGAGGGAGCACCGATCGGCTGCCAAAATGGCAGTGAAGGATTCCCGGCTGCTTCCCCACCGCCCGAATCTGACAGCCGCAAGGGTCGGAACTTATGCCCGACTTCCGTACCCGGCACGACAAGTTGATAACCCGGCTACTTCGGCGACGTCTGCTTAGTTGACAGGCGTTCGGCACTTGCGTAGAGTACGAAAGACATGCGCATGACCTCCTCGAAGAGACAGACCATGACGCGCAAAACCGAGAGTGGGTCAGCGGCGGCCGCCAATCGGGCGGCGTCGTCCCTCCGGAACCTTCGCTCGCAAATCGACAAGCTCGATCTGCAAATCCTGAAGCTGATTAATGAACGGGCTGGGGTCGCTGCGGAAATTGGCCGGGTCAAAAACGATCATGGCAGCGAAATCTTCTCGCCAGCCCGGGAGGAAGAGGTCTTATTGCACGTCCTGGAGGCCAACAAGGGACCGCTCGACAATCAGGCGGTGCGGGCAATCTTCCGGGAGATCATGAGCGGCTCGCGGGCCTTGCAGAAGGTGTTGAAAGTCGCCTACTTAGGTCCCGAGTACAGCTACAGCCACCTCGCCGCCGTCGAGCGCTTCGGCCAAGCGGTCGAGTTCATTCGAGTGGGGAGCATCGCGGCGGTCTTCGAGGAGGTGAATCGCAGCCATGCCGACTTTGGCGTGGTGCCGTTGGAGAATTCCACCGACGGGCGGGTGGCCGACACGCTGGAAATGTTCATGCGTCTTCCGCAACTGAAGATTTGTGCGGAAGTTCGGTTGAAGATTCACCATAACCTCCTGGCGAACTGCGAGCAGCAGGAGATTCGCCGGGTCTATAGCAAGCCACAGGCTCTGTCGCAGTGCCGCAATTGGCTGTCGAAGAACGTGCCGCATGCGTCGCTGCACGAGGTGGCCAGCACGGCCACGGCGGCCGAGCTGGCCCAGCGGGAACCTGGAGCAGCAGCGGTGGCCAGTCGTCAAGCCGCCGTGCGCTATGGGTTGCGCATCCTGTTCGAGAACATCGAGGATTATCCCAACAACGAGACCCGCTTCGCCGTCATCGGCATGCACCAGGCGGAACGGAGTGGCCACGACAAGACCGCCATCATGTTCAAGGTACCTCACCATCCTGGCTCGCTGGTCGATGCCTTGAACATTTTCAAGCAGAATAAGCTGAACCTTACCTGGATCGAGTCGTTCCCGGCGCGGTCGCACAAGCCTGAGTACGTCTTTTTCGTCGATTTCGAGGGCCACATCGACGATCCGAAGGTCAAGCGCACCCTGGCGGCGCTTCAGGAGCAGTGCGAGGAACTCTCCGTCCTGGGGTCGTTTCCCAGCTCGCAGACCTGCGAATGAACGACGGGCCGCGACTCGCTTTTCGGCTACCCGCCATGATTATTGTGCTCCGTCCCCATACCACCCCGCAGCAGATCGATCACATCGTCGAGCGGATTGTGCAGCTTGGCCTGAAGCCGCACATCAGCCACGGCGAACAGCGGACGATCATCGGCGTCATCGGCGATGAGCGGAAGCTGCAAGCGGAGCCGCTGCTGGCGATTCCGGGCGTCGAGCAGGTGTTGCCGATCCTCAAGCCGTTCAAGCTGGCCAGCCGGGAGTTTCGCCCGCAGGACATGATTGTTCACGTGGGGCCGGTGGCCATTGGCGGTGGCTCGCTGGCGATCATCGCGGGACCGTGCGCGGTGGAGGGCTACGAGAGCCTCGACCAGATCGCCGGCGAGGTGAAGAAAGCCGGGGCCAACATTCTCCGCGGCGGCGCCTTCAAGCCGCGCACCAGCCCGTACAGCTTTCAGGGAATGGGAGAAGCAGGGCTGCAAATCCTCCGCGAGGTCGGCGACAAGCACGGCATGCCGGTGGTCACGGAGGTCATGGACCCTCGCCAAGTCCCGCTGGTTGACCGCTACGCCGACATGTTCCAGATCGGCGCCCGCAACATGCAGAACTTCGACCTGTTGCGGGAGGTCGGTCAGACCAAGCGGCCGGTCTTGCTCAAGCGTGGCATGAGTGCCACGGTGCGGGACCTGCTGATGTCGGCGGAATATATCCTGGCCGAGGGAAACCAGCAGGTCGTCCTCTGCGAACGCGGCGTGCGTTCCTTCGAGGATTCGACGCGGAACATGCTCGACCTGTCGGCCGTGCCCAACGTCAAGGGGCAGAGTCCGTTGCCGATCATCGTTGATCCGAGCCATGCGACGGGTCGGCCGGATTTGATTCCGGCGATGGCCCGGGCCGCGGTGGCGGCCGGGGCCGATGGTATTCATGTCGAGGTCCATAACTGCCCGGAAAAGGCCCTCTCGGACGGTCCGCAGGCTCTCCTGCCGCAGCAATTCCAGGAGCTGATGGACGACATCCGCCGACTGGCGGACGTGCTCGGCAAGACCATCCCCTGATCTCCGCCGTTTCGCGCGGCACGCTCGGGCGTCGCAGTGGCGCCGGCCTTGAGTTGGCGGACCGGCCCTCCGTGTCGTTCGCTACAATCAACAGTGAAGAGTCTCACGCCATCTTGCGGAGGAAGAGATGTCCGGAACGGAACGGCCCACCAACCTGAAGACCCTGCGGGAGAGCGGCTGGAGGTCGAAGACGGTCAAACAGGAAATCCGCGACAATTTCCTTCGTATGCTTCGCCAAGGGGAGGAATTGTTTCCGGGGATCATCGGTTACGATTCGACGGTGATCCCCGAGATCAATCTGGCCCTCATCGCCGGGCATGACATGCTCTTCCTCGGCGAGAAGGGCCAGGCGAAGAGCCGACTCATGCGCTCGCTGGTCCGGTTTCTCGACGAGGCCGTCCCGTACATCGACGATCCGTCGATCCCGGTGCACGAGGATCCCTATCGGCCGATCACACGGCAAGGAAAACGGCTGATAGCCGAACGGGCGCCGGAGGAGGTGCCGATCGCCTGGTGGCCCCGGCACGAGCGATACGCGGAACGGCTGGCACCCGGGACGAAATTTGCCGACATCATCGGCGAAATTGATCCTGCCAAGCTGGCGGGCGGCACGAGCATGGGCGCGGAAGAGGCGCTGCACTTCGGCCTGATCCCGCGGATGCACCGGGGCATCTTCGCCATGAACGAAATCCCCGAACTGGACGAGCTGGTTCAAGTGGGGCTGTTCAACATCCTGGAAGAGCGCGACGTGCAAATCCGTGGCTACCCGGTGCGTTTTGACATCGACGTGCTCATCCTCTTCTCCGCCAACCCGGCGACATATAACCGCAGCGGCAAGGTGATCCCCCAGCTGAAGGACCGCATCGGCTCCCTGATCCAGACCCACTACCCCCTCGACCGGGCCACCGGCATCGAGATCATGGAGCAGGAGGCCGGCATCGACCTGGGAGGCGAGGACCCGGTGCTGGTGCCGCTGTTTATGAAAGAGATCGTGGAGCAAATCACCATCTGCGCCCGACGGTCGAAGTACGTCGATCAGCAGTCTGGGGTGAGTGCCCGCTTCAGCATCGCCAACTACCGCACCATGATCGCCAGCGCCCGACACCGGGCCGTTCGCCTGGGCGAACGGCCCGCCGTGCCACGCATCAGCGACTTGGCGCACCTGACCAGCTCGTCGCTCGGCAAGCTGGAGCTGGACCTGATGGGCAGCCATCAGATGTCGGAAAAGCAGGTGCTGGAGGCGATCCAGGCGGAAGCGATCAAGATCGTCTTCGAGGAATACGTCGATCGCCACGGGCTGGACGAGATCGTCGACGTCTTCAGCAAAGGGGTCAAGATCGAGGTCGGCGACATGTTGCCGTCGCGGCTGTATGCCGAGCGGCTCAAGCGAGTGCCGAAGGCGTGGGAGAAGGCCTTTGAGGTCAACCCCAGCGACAACGAAGCGGTGCGGGCCTCGTGCATCGAATTCGTGCTCGCCGGGCTGTATGCCAGCGACCGGATTTCCCGCTCGCAGAAGCACGGGCGGATTGTGTATGAGAT
>JANWYO010000188.1 GCA_025055215.1 Gemmataceae bacterium | reverse complement strand
CAGCTGTTGGGGGTCAGCAACGAGTCGAACGAAAAGGACGGCTTGCGAACGGTGCTGGAAATCAAGCCGGGCACCGATCCCAACGTGGTGATGGCTTACCTGTTCAAGCACACGGCACTTCAGGAGAATTTCGCCTGCAATTTCACCTGCCTGGTCCCGGGGCCGGACGGCACGCTGCGGCCGGAGCGGCTCGGCCTGAAAGGGATGCTGCGGCACTTCCTCGATTTCCGCCTGGCGACCGTCCGTCGCCGCTTCGAGTTTGACTTGGAGCAGCTGCGGCAGCGCCTCCACATCCTGGAAGGCTTCCGCATCATTTTTGACGCCCTCGACCAAGCCCTGCGCCTGATCCGCGACAGCAGCGGCAAGGCCGACGCCGCGGAGAAGCTCATCAAGGCGTTCGGCCTGGACGAGGTCCAGGCCGACGCGATCCTGGACGCCCAGCTGTATCGCATCGCCCGCATGGAAATCCGCAAAATCCTCGAGGAACTTCGGGAAAAGCGGGCGGAAGCAGCCCGGATTGAGGGTATCCTGGCGTCGGAGAAGAAACTATGGAAGGTGGTGCGGGACGAGTTGGTCGAGCTGGGTCGGCAGTTCGGCGAGCGGCGACGGACGCGGATCGCTTCGGACGACAGCCTGCCGGAGTTTGACGAAGAAGCGTACATCGTCCGGGAGAACACCCACGTGATCCTGACGCGCGACGGCTGGATCAAGCGGGTGGGCCGATTGGCGTCGGTGGAGGGGACCCGCGTCCGAGAGGGGGACGAAGTCATCGCCGTGGTTCCCGGGAGCACACTGGACCACGTCATCTTTTTTGCGGACGACGGCACGGCCTACACGATGCGGATCAACGAGGTGCCGCCCTCGTCGGGCTACGGCGAGCCGTTGGCGAAATTCGTGCGGCTGGCCGACCAGGCACGGATCGTGGCGGCCGTCACCACCGACGAGCGCTTCACGCCGGCGGAGGAGCCGGCGGGTGCTTCCGGAGCGCCGCCGGGCCCGTACCTGTTGGTCGTCACGGCCCAAGGACAGACCCTGCGGACGCCCCTGGCCCCGTTCCGCACCGCCAGCACCAAGGTCGGCCGCCGTTACGTGCGGCTCAACGAGGGCGACCGCGTGGTCATGGTCGCCGTCCCACGGGGCGAGCAGACGATTTACCTGGCGTCGGCCCACGGGCACGTCATTCAATTTCCGATCGACGAGATCAACATCCTCTCGGGGGTCGGCAAGGGGGTGATGGGGATCAAGCTGGGGCCGGGCGACACCTGCCTGGGTGGGGCCTTGATGGGGGGCCGATTCGACAAGATCGTGCTGGAGACGTCGGGGGGCAAAAAGCTGGAGTTCGGGCGGAGCAAATACGAGGTAACGTCGCGGGGCGGCAAGGGCTTTGCGGCCGTGAAACGAACGGAGTTTGTCCGGGTCGTACCGCCGTCGATCGAGCTGGTGAATTGGGACGAAGTGGAGGGGAAGGGGAACGACGTGCCGCCGAGCCGGTCGGCCGGAGAGCCGGGCAACGGGTCGGCGCGGGGTCTGTTTGATTGACAGGGCCGAGGGAGCGGCATGCGGCGGGGGGGGGCCGGCCCGGCCCCCCCCCCCGCCCCACCCCCCCCAAAAAACCGGCGACACCCAACACCCCCACCGAAAAACCCGGACACAAAGCCCGGCGGCCCGC
>JANWYO010000126.1 GCA_025055215.1 Gemmataceae bacterium | reverse complement strand
AGCTTTGGGCGAGAGCGAAGCACCCGACGGCGCCGCTGAGGGCGTCGGAGGAGGGGGAGTTTCCACTGATCCTGGCGGCCAATTTCCTGGGGAGGGTGCGGCGCCGGCGGTCGAGCCTGGGGCCGATGCCGGTTCCGAGACCGAAATGGTGGTAGGTGGCCCCGCTGCAGCGGGGCCACCTACCGCTGAAGCCGCGCCGCCGCCCCCGGCTGCCGACTCCGCGGCGCCGTCCCCCAGCGCCGACTTCTCGCCGGCACCAGTCGCCGCCGTCACTTCGGGAGCCGCGCCCGGCTCCGACACCACCCGGGCCGTGGCCGTCCTCCTCCTCGCCGGGTTGTGCGCCTACCACAACAGCTTCACCGGCGTCTTCGTCATGGACGACATCTCCGCCATCCACGATAACCCCGACATCCGCTCCGTGGTCGGCGACTCGGTCTGGAGCTGGATCGTCCGCCCCGTGCTCTACCGCTCCCTGGCCGTCAACTACTGGCTCGGCGGCCTAAACGTCCGAGGCTATCACGCGGTCAACCTGGCGATCCACCTGCTGGCAGCAGGCACGCTCTTCGGCCTGCTGCGACAGACGCTCCGCTTGCCCCGATTCCGCGGCCGCTACCACGACTCTGCCACCGGCCTTGCCGGGGTGGCAGCGCTCCTCTGGCTGGTGCATCCGCTCAACACCCAAAGCGTGACCTATATCGTGCAGCGGGCTGAGTCGATGATGGGGCTGTTCTACTTGCTGGTCCTCTACTGCTTGGTCCGCGGCGCAAGCTCCTCCCATCCCACCCGATGGTATGTGGCCGCAATCACCTCCTCGGCGTTGGGAATGGGATGTAAGCAGGTTATGGTGACCGCACCGCTGACGGCACTGCTTTACGATCGGACCTTCCTGACAGGTTCGCTCGGGAAGTCTCTGCGGGCCCGATGGCCGGTGTACCTGAGCCTGGCGTTGACATGGTTGGTCCTGGTGCCGGAACTGGTCTACACCGACCCGGCGCGAGCCGGCGCCGGCTTCCGCTTTCAGAGCATCACCCCCCTGGCTTACGCCTTGGCCCAGCCCGGCGTGATCCTGCACTACCTTCGGCTGTCGTTTTGGCCGGTCGGGCTGTGCCTCGACTACAACGATTGGCCCGGCGTGTCTCACTGGTTCGACGCCTGGCCTGAGTTGGCGGCCATCGCGGTGCTGGTGCTGGCCGCCCTCGTGGCCTTGGCGCGGGGTTCGGGTTTCGGCTTTTTAGGGACCGCTTTCTTCCTGATCCTCGCTCCCACCTCGAGCATCATGCCCATCGCTGATTTAGCCTTCGAGCACCGCATGTATCTGTCATTGGCCTGCCTGGTGGTCAGCGTGGTGCTGGCGGCCGACGCCGGGCTGCGTCGCCTGCAAGCATGGTGGCGCTGGTCGGACGGCCAACGTGATTTAGTGGGAGCGACAATGGTCGCGGCCGTGGCGCTGGTGCTGACCGTTTTGACCATCGAGCGGAACGAGGTCTATGGGAGCGAGTGGGGGATGTATCGGGACGTGCTAGCGAAGCGGCCGAATAACGCCCGAGCCTACGCGGTGCTCGGCCGGCTCGCCTTCGCGGCGGTGGGGGAGGCCGGATGATCCGCTGCCTCCGGCTCACGATGGCCTTCGGCGCCGTCCGGGCCGTCGATCGGCTCGACCTCGAAGTCGAGCCGGGAACCATCTTCGGCTTCCTCGGACGCAACGGCGCCGGCAA
>JANWYO010000119.1 GCA_025055215.1 Gemmataceae bacterium | reverse complement strand
GATGTCCGGGCCGACCTCCTGGCCTTCGCCGTAAAGTTTATGACACTGGGCGCAAATCTTGTTGAAATGCACGCGGCCTGCGAAGGGGTCGCCCGGCGTTTTCTTGAGCAGTTCGCGCATTTGTCCGACGACTTGCTCGCGCTGGGGATTGCGCTCGGTGCGCACGGTGCCCCAGACTTTGGCGACTTGGTCGACGAGGGCCTTGTCCCGGCTCGCCAGGAGCTTGCGGACCTGGTTGACGTTGAGGGTCGAAGGGGGGAGTTTTTTCATTTCGATTTCGCCCAACAGCCGCTTGCTCCACGACGGCCGCTGGGTCAAGAGGTCGATCGCCTTGGGTTGCACCTCCGGTTCGAGGCGCGGATAGGCCTCCAGGACAATGGCAGCCAGCTCGGGATGGTCGAGCCGCCCCAGTACCGGCAATACCTGACTGCGAAAACCGAGCGAGTTGCCCTTGGTGTCGGTGAGGAGGTCGCGGACCAACGGCAACAACTCGCCGTCGCCGGCGGCGACGAGAGCGGCGAGGGCTTTGAGGCGATAACTTTCGGGTTGGTCCGGTTGTGCTGCAAGCCGGCGGGCGGCGGCGCGGCTGGGGCCGTCGTCCAGGCTGGCGGCCAGGAACGTCGCCTCCAGCGCCAGGGCGAGATTGGGATTGTTCGCGAGTTTGTGCAAGCTGGGCAAGAGCGACTTGCCGATGGCGGCGCGGCGTGGGCCGGCCAGTTCGCCGCTCTGCACCTGGGCTGTCAGCACGGCCAGGCACTTGGCGCACGCTTCGCGATTGCCCTGCGGTTGACCGAGCGAAATGATCAGGTCGGCGAGCACGGTCGGCGCCAGGTTCTTCGCGCCGACCAGCCGGTCCACGATCCGCGGCATCAGGTCGGCGATGTTGTGGGCTTTCTGCCAATCCACTTCCGCCAGGGCGCGGAGCAAGGCGTCGGGTTGCGACTCCAGCAGCGGATGCAAGTTTTGCCAGACGATGCGGGGAATGAGCCGGTCGCTGCCGCAGTGGGCCAGCACGTCCAGCAGCACTGGAATCGGCTCGACGCCCGGGAGTTTGCGGGCGGCGATGGCCACTTGCAGTTGCACCTCGGGGGCTGGGTCGGCGGCGTACTTGCGCAAGCCGCGCAACGGCGCCAACGGATTGCCGACGCCGGCACGAATCGCCCAGGCTCGGATGGTGGGATCGGGGGCGGTCAGCAACTCTTGGTTCCAGTTGGCGCTGACTTCGAGCGGCTGCGCGAAGTCCAGGCTGGCCAGCACCCACAAGGCGTGCAGCCGCGCCGTGCGCGAACGTTCCGGTTCGCGAACCATGCGCCACAAGTGCCGCAGAAGCTCGTCATCGCGCGCCGCCCGCAACCGCTCGACCAGGTTGCGCTGGGCCAGTTCGCGGTACAAGATGTTCGCATCGCCGAGCCGTTCGAGCAAGCGCTCGTTGGATTCTTTGGCGAGGTCGATCAATCCGGGCGGTCGATAATCCTTGTACACGACGCGATACAGCCGCCCGCGCAGGCGGTCGATGCCGGCCGGATCGCGATTGGCGTCTTGGTAACAATGGTAGCGGTCGTACCAATCGAGGATGTACAGGCAGCCGTCGGGGCCGGTCTTTTGCACCACCGGCATGAACCAGGCGTCGTTGGCCAGCAGGAAGTTGGAGCCGTCGCCTACTCCGGCCGCCAACCCTGCCTGGGGCTTGCCGCTCAGGGCGGGCAGCCCGCGATACGTCGCCCCGTCGCGGACCAGCATGTCGCAGTTGATGGCCCCGCCGTGGATGTTGCCCATGTAGAGCTTGCCCCGGTATTCCGGCGGATAGGCGGCGCTGTCGAACCATGTCAGGCCGCAATAGGCCGCCTTCTGATGCCGGTGCTGGACAATCGACTCGATTTTCCATGTGAACGGCGGGTACGGCCCGCTCTGGCGATGGTAGTAGCCGGTCTCGACCAGGTGCCAAAGATGGTCGATGACGCAGGCCGACACGAAGGCGTCGCCGTGGTCGTTGAAGGCCAGGCCCCAGGGGTTGCTGGTGCCTTCGCACCAGACCTGAAATTCCTTGGTCCGAGGATGAATGCGGAAGAGGGCGCAGGTGAAGCTGTAGGTCTTGCCGTTGTTGCTCTTGACCACCGACGGATTAAAGACGCCGTTGAGGCCGTAGAGCCAACCGTCCGGACCCCAGGTCAGGGAATTGGGCAGTTCGTGGGTGTCGTAGCGGCCGAAGCCGGTGCAGACCACTTGCGGCGGGCCGAGTTTCAGAGTCTCGCGATCCAGGAAGGGGTAAAAGCGGATGTCGGGCGCATTGGCGATCCAGACGCCGCCATGGCCGACGGCGATGCCCGAGGGGATGTTCAAGCCTTCGAGAACGGTCGTGATCTTGTCGAAGTTGCCGTCTCCCTTGGTGCTTTCCAAGACCTTGACGCGATCTTTGCCGGGGCCAGCGGCTTTCCTGGGATATTCCACGCTCTCGGTGAGCCAGATGCGGCCGCGCTCGTCGAACGCCATCGCTACCGGATTGACAATCTGCGGCTCGCAAGCCACCAGTTCAACGCGAAACCCCGGCGGCACCTCCATCTTCCGCAGCGCCTCCTGCGGCGACAGCGGGGGGCCGGGCGGTTTCGTCTGGGCGTGGGGGATCACCTCTGGCGGTGGAATTTTGCTCTGGCCCTTCGTCCCCGCTACCGACCACAACGATAGCGCCGCGACCGCAGCGATGGCTACCCGGCACGCCATGACGTCAACTCCCGACTCGGGCGAACGATGACAGCAACTAACCTACGATCCGACGCGCGCATGTTCAACAAATTCGTTTGACGCGGCCGAGGCCGGCGGCGTATCTTATCCCTTAGTACCTGCCGGCCGCACGGGTCCCCACCCAAGCCAACCACACGCGGATTCCTGCCATGTCGACCATCAACACGGTGCGCCACAGCCTGCGGCTCCCTTTCGGCTTCCGTGGGTTCGTGATGTTCCTGTTATTGTACGTCGATTCGCCGCGGGTTGAGGCCCAAGCCCCCAAAGAAGACCTCGACCCTGACCACGCCGCCAAGATGGCCAAGGGCCTGGACGTGTTTAAGAAACATATCCGTCCGCTGCTGACGACCAGGTGCCTGCGCTGCCATGGCGGACAAAAGGTTGAGTCGGAATTTGACCTCAGCGATCGCGAGGGTTTGCTCAAGGGCGGTTTGCACGGACCGGCGGTCGTCCCCGGCAAGAGCGGAGCCAGTTTGCTCCTGAAGCTCGTGCAGCACCAGAAAGACCCCTTCATGCCGCGCGGCGGCGACAAGCTCTCTGTCGAGGCCGTTGCCCAGCTCGCCACCTGGATCGATCTCGGCGCCCCGTACGACAACCCGCTGGTCGCGGCCCGGGCCGCCAAGCGCTCCTGGACGGAGAAACTGATCGAGCCGGAAGCAAAGCAGTGGTGGGCCTTCCGACCGTTGGCCCAGCCGCACCCGCCCGCGGTCCGACAAGCGGCGCTGGCAGCGACGGCGGTGGATCGCTTTCTAGTAGCGGCCCAGGAAGCGGCCGGGATCGTCCGCAACGGGCCTGCGCCGCGGCACGTCCTCATTCGCCGGGCCTACTTCGACTTGCTGGGGTTGCCGCCGCCCCCCGAAGAAGTCGATGCCTTCGTCAACGATCCTTCACCGGACGCCTGGCCCAAGCTGATCGACCGTCTGCTCCACAGTCCGCACTATGGCGAGCGCTGGGGGCGCCACTGGCTCGACCTGGCCCGCTTCGCCGAAAGTCACGGGTTCGAGCACGACTACGACCGGCCGACGGCCTACCATTATCGCGACTTTGTCATTGAGGCCTTCAACCGCGATTTGCCCTACGACCTGTTCGTCAAATGGCAGATCGCCGGCGACGAATACGCCCCCGACGACATGCTGGCCCTCAAGGCCACCGGTTTCCTCGCCGCCGGCGTCCACAGTACGCAGATCACCAAGGCCGAGGTGGAGAAGCACCGCTACGACGAGCTGGACGACAAGCTCAACACCTTGATGACCGCGATGCTCGGCCTGACCGTCGGCTGCGCCCGTTGCCACGATCACAAATACGATCCGATCCCGCAGCGCGACTATTATCGCATGCTCGCGACGTTCACCACGACCGTGCGCAGCGAAATCGAACTGAAGCCGCTGCCGCCGGAGTATCTGAAAGCTCGGGCGGCCTTCCTCCAGGCCCATCAACCGTGGCTCGATCGCTTGGCCGCTTACGAACGCGAGGAGCTGCCGGCCCGGCTCCGCGCCTGGGAGGCCAAAGCCCGAGAAGCGAAAA
>JANWYO010000111.1 GCA_025055215.1 Gemmataceae bacterium | reverse complement strand
CAGCGGGGCCGGGGCGGCCGAGGGCCGCCCCGGCCCCGCCGCGCTCTCAATGCTTCAGCAGATAGCGGAACAATACCAGGGAAATCACCGCCATGACCACGTCCGCCGCCCAGATCGTCACCGCGGGATGCGCCCACGCATGCCGCGTCGCCATGTTTGTCCCGCACAGCAGCAGCGGGTAGTAGATCAGCACCACCGGCGTGAAACAGGTGATGAACGCGGACAGGTAATCGCTGCGGCTCAGCCAGATGCCGACCGGACAGCCCGCCAGGACAAAGCACAAACAGCCCAAGGAAATCGCCGGACGCATCTGAAGCTCAGCCCTGAGGGCGAGCATGTCGCGATCGATGTAGAAGCGTTTGACCTTGAGCTGGGCCAAATGTTGAGGCAGGTCGGCTGGCGGATTGGCCAGCATCAGCCGGGAGGTCGTCAGGGCGATCTCGGCAGCGATGGAGTCCTGGATTTCCTTGATTTCGGCCATGCGTTCGTAGATTTCCTGCCACGTCAGCTCCCGCGGCGGGCGGTGCCATTTGTCGCCCCCAAAAGGCGACGGGGGCAGCGGCACCTCAAAAAACCGGTCCTTGAAATAGGCGTGGGTCGCCGTCCCGTCGGCGTACAGCACTTCGCCATCGCGCATGTGGACCAGCATCTGGTTGTTCTTGGTGTCGATGCGCAGCTCCGCCTCGCGGGCGTGAGCGATCAGGTCATAAAACCCCTGGCCATTCCGCCGCTTGAAGTAGGGGTTCACCAGCCGTTTTCCCTGTACCTTTTGCACCCAGATAGCGTAGTTGAGCTTCGGATGGTTGAGGCAATGCTCCGTGCTGAGGATCGTGTACATCAGCTCTTCCATGTCCCGGAGTAAGACGGTTCGCAACAGCTGGTGGGAGTATGGGATCAAGTAGTAGTACAGGCCCATCGTCACGGCGCTCATGACCACGCCCAACATCAGGGCCGGGCTGACGATTCGCAGGAGGTTGATGCCCGCCGACTTGATGGCCAGGATTTCGTTGTCGTGCGAGAGCCGACCGTAAACCAGGCAGGTGGCGAAGAGGGTGGTGGCCGGGATGGTGTACGGCAAGGTGCTGGGGACGATGAGGGGGATGACGAGGAGGATCTGCGCGGGCGTCAGGCCGCGCTGCGAGGCCTCGGTGACGACGCCGCCGATGAGGAACATCCCCGTCAGCGCCGTCAAGGCCAGGAGGAATACCTTGACCAGCTCCCCCAGAATCATCCGCTGGAAAATGCCAAACACCACGCGCGCCTCCGCGCTAGCAGCCGCCGACGGGGCGGGCATGCAGCTCAGTCTCCCGGTCGGCGGCATCGCTCGCCTAAGCCACAGGGGGGCGTAATTCTTACATCGGCGTCTCCCAATTGCCAACTTGAATGCCGCACCCGTCACTGAGGCGCGGCGACGGCCATTCCGGACGGCGCACTAGACGGCCTTTCCCGAGTCAGCCCCGTCGTCGCCGGCCGCCCCTCGCCCCCCGACAGCCGACGCAAGAGCCGCTCCATCGGCTCCACCAGCACCGGCACCGGCTCTTTGGTGATCTTCAGGTCGCCGATGTTGCCCCGCATCTTCACCTTTAACAACGATTGCCCCAGCGCCGAGGGCACCACCCGCACCAGCGGCGGCAACACCTGCGTCATCCGCCCCCAGACCGCGTAAAAGTCCAAATTCACGTCCGTCCCATCCAGATTCATCTCCCCCTGTCCGCTCAAACTGATCGCATTGCCGTAAAAATCGAGTCGCGCGATCGTCACCCGAGAACTGCGGATGGTGAACGCCGCGTACGCCTCCTCGAACGCCGTGCGGTCGGGCGGCCTCAGGGTCATCAGCTTCACCAGGTCGAGGGGGAAAGGGAGATTGTAAATGCGGCCGTGGCGCACCTCGATGCTGCCGCGCCCTTCGAGGCCATCGATTCCCGGGCCGCGCCCCTCGAGATACAAACGGGCGGTCAATGGCCCGCTCACTTCCGCCTTGTCGCCGAGGTTGTGCCGGCCAAATTCCTCCAGGCGCATCTGCACCAGGCTCAGGTTCAGGTCGTAGCGGAGGGTGGGGCCGAGTTCGATGCGCACTTCGCCGCCCAGATCACCGCCGAAGAATTTGGCTTTCAGGTCGGGGAAGCGGATAACGTCCGGGCAATCCGGGGGAACCTGCACGTGAGTATGGATCTGTTGGAAGGGCTGGTTGAAAAGGGTGGCTTGCTCG
Source organism: Gemmataceae bacterium (assembly GCA_025055215.1). Lineage (GTDB taxonomy): Bacteria > Planctomycetota > Planctomycetia > Gemmatales > Gemmataceae > JANWYO01. The sequence continues at coordinate 4,722 of JANWYO010000111.1, read as the reverse complement.
ATGAGGACATTGCCGAGCACGCCCTCAAAGCGTCGGCCATTGTGCCGGCCACGGCAATGGAGCTGCCCCGTCACGTCGCGGAAAGGCACCCCCAACCGCAGCGAGGCGCCGCGGACCGCCAAGCCGCCGTCCCAGTAGACCACCGGCGGCGTCCCCGCCTCCGGTGGCAGGTCGATCACCAGCTGCGTCGTCAGGGTGAGCGGATCGCGCAGTTCCATCGCCTCGATCATCCGCCGCAAGGCCGGCGGTGCCGCCTGCACCAGCGATGCCGTCGGCACAATCGGGTCCCCTGAGAACCGGTCAAACTTGGCGTAAAACCCGCCCTCTGGCTTGAGCAGCACCGTCCCCTGCTCGAAGCCGATGACCGTCGCCCCGTGCCGGGCGCGGAAGCGGCCGATATGCACCTGGTCGTCCACGTAGCGGAACGTGCCGGTGACGTCCGTGAATACGCAGGGGAAGAAGGACGGCTTCAGGCCGATGTCACGGACGGTGACGCTGACGTCCACATCCTGCGGCTGGCCTGGAAGGTTATCAACATGGGCGGAGAAGTTCATCCGCCCCGTCGGCGCTAGCGTGCGCCACACGGCCCGCAGCTTCGGTACCAGCGCTGCCTCCAGTTCCTCGTCCAACAACAGGTTCTTGCCGTGCAACTCCAGAATGACGCGGTCGCCGGTCGGCATCGGCTGGGATTGTGCTCGTCCGTGGATCTCACCTCCTTTGTGCGTCCCGTGAAAATCACGGAATTCCCAGCGGCCGGGTTGAATTTCCAGAATCCCGGTCACCTCTTCCAGTGGGTAGGGGAAGATGTCGTAGCAAATCGTGGCATGGTGGAACCGGGCGATGATGTGGTTGAGAAATTCCCGCGCTCCGGTCGGCCTCCACAGCCGCGCGACAACGTCTACCTTGCCAGTCGGGTGAAATGAGCGTGCCAAGGCCCGAAATTCTGCGGGCAGGGCCGCCTCCAGTTTGCCATCCAGCGGCAGGTCGTCGGCCCAGATCTCCACCTGCACGCCGGCGGTCGGGCCGGTCCCGTGCACCGTTCCCCGGATCGACACCGGTCGTCGCGCGCTGTAGCCGACCAATTGAAGCGACACTTCCTCGACCTGACTGACTTCATCCTGCCGATACTCCACGCTCCCCTGAAGCTGCTCCAGCGTGTACGGGAAGCGCTGGCAGGTGACCTCCATTCCCAGCGGTTGCACCGTCAGCTGCCGACGCCACCGGCCCTGCCGGCGACCAAAGCGAAAGCGGAGGTGTGCCTCCCCCTGGGGCCGGTAACAGGTGCCGATGTCGCGCAGCACCTCCGGCAGCGGCGCGAACATCTCGGGCGTCACCGGCAGATGGTTGATCCGCAAGTCTCCCTCAAAGTCCGGCTCCTCCGGCGTCAGCGTCCCTGGGCGCGGCGTGAGTGGCTCGCTGGCAACCCGCGCCGCTGTCGGCCGCGGATCATCCAGCCTCGCCCATCCTTTCAATTCCACCGTGGCCGGCCCCGAGCGGGCGGTACACCGATCCAACGTCAAATGCCCGTCCACGCAGCGGACGGCCAAGTCGATCTGGTGTAAGGGTAACGGAATCAACGGGTGCCGCAGCGACCCCTGGGTCAGTTGCCAGCGCACGTCGTGCGTCCAGGGTTGCGGATGGTCGGGACGATACTGGCACGCCAGTTCCAGCCGCCCGATCCCTTCCAGCTGCCGAGCATGCTCGGCCAATTTCGGCTGGTAGTGGGTCAGCCATTGCACCAGCGGCCAGCGCACCGGAATGCTTGGCGCTTGCAACCTCAGGCTGATACCCCCCGCCACCCGGTGCCATTCCGCCTGAAGCTGGACCGCGCCGATCAGGTCGGCCACGCCTCGCCCCTGAATGTGCACCAGCGGCACGGGATCGTTCAGCAAGGTCACGTTGACGTCCTTGATTTCGAGCCGCACCACGGGCGTCGGGTTGGCCGACCCGTCGGTCGGGCGATCGTCTCCCAGCCCCCGATCCTCGAACAGAATGGTCCCTTGGCGAATGACGATGGTTGGGATGGGCTTGTTGGGGTCCACCGGCCCGAGAATGTGCCGCAGGTTCCAGCGCCCCTCGCGGTCGCGGATGACTCGGAAGCGCGGTCGGTACAGCTCGAGCTTGCGAATGACTAATTCGCCGTGCAGCAGCTGCTCCTTGTCGTGGTAGATGATTCCCTCCGGGACATAAAGGAAATCGACCTTATCCGGATCATCGCGGCGGGTGAGGCGGAGATCGGTGACGGAAATGCCACCCAGGAGGCGAAGCCGGGCCGTATCGACACTGACGTAGGCGCCGATACAATGCTGTTGCACTTGGTGGATGACTTGCAGGCGGACCGCGGACGGATTCGTCCAGTGCTGGTAGGCCCCGACAGCGATCGCCAGGCCGCCCAGCATAAAAAAGACCAGACCGCGGACCAGCCATTTGCGCCAGGACACGCCGCACCCGGGGACGTAGGTTGCCTGTCGAGGGGCACGCAGCCGGGAAAGCCAGGCCGATGGGGAAGGCCTCCCAAGACCTCCCCGGAGCGGGCGGGATACTACGGAAAAAGGCGAAACGACTCAACATCAAGAGTGCATCGGGGGTCTCCCTCGAGGTTTCGGCGACGCGAGGGGGCAGCGGCGGAGAAGGGTTGATCGGTTCTCGCGATGACGGGAGACGCCCGCTGGGCACGCAGGGAGTGTTTGCGATTCGTCGATTCGCTCCCGGTGCGTGTCGAGCGAACGCGAACCGATGGAGCGCGAAACGAGGAATCGGCAGAGGATTGGGAAACACTGCCGCCTGGAACGCTCCACACCGCTCCAGAAGATCGCCACACCCTGAAGACGGCGCCGGGGTTCGCCTCGCTGCTGGGTGTGGAGTTGTCCAAGGCATTCGGCCTTCCCAGGTTGCTGGATCCGCGCGGTCGACCGGGTTTGTTCCCTTAGCTGACCCCGGCAGGCGCCGGCCGGGGAGGAGGTTCCGCACATGCGTCCCCTTACGGTCGTGCTCCTTACCTTGGTTGCGGCGGTCGCCCTGTCGGCCCAGCCTGCCCAGGACGCCAACCTCAATCGACGCTACGGCATCGAGGTCAATCAGGGAGCGTTTCCCCAGGGAAGTCCCAAGGAAACCTTGACCTCCGTTGTCAAGGCCATGAAAGAAGGAAAAATCGACTACCTTCTGGCCCATCTGGCCGATCCGACCTTGATCGATGATCGCGTCCGGGACTTGGGCGGCCAATTCGGCGACCTGGTGAAGGAAGTAACGGAGAGACTCACCCGGGAGCCGGACATCATCAAGTCTCTGGAACGTCTGCTCCGCGAGGGACAGTGGGAAGAGCAAGAGAAGACCGCGTCCGTGAAGCCCAAAGACGGCGGAGGCCTGCATGCCTTTTTCACGAAACGAGGCCAACGTTGGTTCATCGAGAACCGCACCGAGCCCGAGCCCTAGGCATCGCTTGGGCGAGCGTTGATCGGGCCGTGCCCCACCGAGGACCACTCATGCCGGAACACTGGATCGACCTGCGCAGCGATACCGTCACCCGACCCACGCCAGGCATGCGAGCGGCCATGCAGGCCGCCGAGGTGGGCGATGATGTCTTTGGCGAAGATCCGACGGTCAATCGCCTCCAGGAGCGGGTTGCCGAGTTGCTCGGCAAAGAGGCAGCCCTGTTCGTCCCCTCGGGAACGATGTCCAACCAGATCTGCATCCGGGCCCATACCCAGCCCGGCGATGAGATGCTCTGCGAGGCCACCTGCCACGTCTACAACTACGAGGCCGGCGGACCCGCGGTCCTCAGCGGTGTCACCTGCCGTTGCATCGAGGGGGATCACGGCATCCTCGACGTCAGCCAGCTGGAGGGGAAGATTCGGCCGATCAATGACCACCTGGTGCGAACGCGCCTGGTCAGCTTGGAAAACACCCACAACCGAGGTGGCGGCCGCATCTTCCCGCTGGAAAAAATCGAGGCCATTGCCGATTGGGCCCACGGGCATGGTTTGGTCATGCACCTGGACGGCGCCCGGCTGTGGAATGCTTCGGTGGCGACGGGAATCCCGCTGAACGTCTGGGCGCGGCCTTTCGACAGCGTGTCGGTCTGCTTCAGCAAAGGGCTGGGGGCACCGGTCGGCTCGGCCTTGGCCGGGAGCCGAGAGTTCGTGACGCGGTGCCGTCGTATCCGCAAGCTGTTCGGCGGCGGGATGCGGCAAGCGGGCGTGCTCGCGGCGGCCGCCTTGTATGCCCTCGAGCACCACGTCACCCGGCTGGCCGACGACCACCGGCACGCGCGGCTGCTCGCCGAAGCCATTGCCGATACGCCGGGGCTGCGTCTTGACCCGCCGCGCGTGGAGACCAACCTGATCTGGATCGAGGTCGATCCCGAGCTGGGGACGGCCCGGGACGTGGCGGCCACGCTCAAGGCCCACGGTATCCTGGTCCACACCCCCGGCCCGCAAACGCTGCGGATGTGCACGCACCTGGACGTGACGGCGGCGGATGCGGAGCGAGCGGCCGATACCATCCGCCGGCAGGTGCCACGGCGGGTGCGGGTGGCCGGCTGAGCCGGCGGCGGGCGTCAGCCGACGCCCGCCGCCGCTTTCCCCTGCTCGAAGACCCGGGCGATCACTTCATCTAGCGGCGGGTCCTGGACGCTGACGTCCACGATCGTGTGCCGGTCGAGAATAGCCGCCAACGTCGGCGCCACCCCAGCGCGGGCGATGCGCAGCTCGGCCACCGGCCCGG
>JANWYO010000064.1 GCA_025055215.1 Gemmataceae bacterium | reverse complement strand
GGGGCGGCCCCGCCCCGCGGCGGCGCGGTGCGGTTGCCGCTCATACAATAACAATCCGTCCACGCCGGACCAGTCGGGAAGCTCTGAAAACGTCTGGGATGCTTCCCGAGCGGTTCGGATGGCTGAGGAAGTCGGTCACGTTCGGGCAGCGAAGCACCATGAGCGAACCGCCGCCGATCCGCATCGGCATCGTCACCGTGTCAGACCGGGCCAGCCGTGGCGAGTACCAGGACCTCGGCGGGCCGGCCATTCGCGAGTGTCTGGGAGAGATCCTGTCGTGCCCGTGGGAAGCGGTGCCGCGTCTCATTCCCGACGAGCAGCCCCTGATCGAAAAGACGTTGATCGACTTGTGCGACCGCGAGCGCTGCTGCCTGGTGGTGACGACCGGCGGCACGGGGCCAGCCCTGAGAGATGTCACCCCTGAGGCGACCGAAGCCGTCTGTCACAAAATCCTCGATGGCTTCGGCGAGCTGATGCGGGCAGTGTCGCTGAAGGCGGTGCCGACGGCCATCCTTTCGCGGCAGATTGCCGGCATCCGCGGTCAAAGCCTGATTGTCAACCTGCCGGGCAAGCCGAGCGCCATTCGCGACTGCCTGCTGGCGGTGTTTCCGGCCATTCCGTATTGCATTGATCTGATCGGCGGTCCTTACCTGACCACCCACGAGGCGGTGGTCCGGGCCTTCCGCCCCAAGGGCGGCTGAACGCCGTCTCCAAGGGGGCAGCCCCACGAGCAATTCCCACAGGTGTCGAGCGTGGAACACAAAGCCCCAGAGGAATACGATCTGGTCGTCATCGGCACCGGGCCCGGTGGCGAAGGCGCGGCCATGCAGGCCGCCAAGAGCGGCCTGTCCACTGCCGTAGTGGAGCGGTACCGCTACATCGGCGGCGGCTGCACCCATTGGGCCACCATCCCGAGCAAGTCGCTGCGGCACGCCATCTCGCAGATGACCGAAATCAACAAGAATCCCCTGTTCCACGCTGCCGGCATCTCGGTCCACCTCTCGTTTCCTGAGCTGCGCCGTGCTGCCCGCTCCGTCATCGACCGTCAGGTGGAGATGCGACAGTCGTTCTACGAGCGGAACCGCGTCCCGATCATCCGCGGCCACGCCCGCTTTCTCGACCCGCACACGATCGAAGCCCGCGAGGAAAACGGCGCCCACCATCGCTTGCGTGCCAAGTATTTCGTCATCGCTACCGGCTCGCGCCCGTACCGTCCCCCGGACGTCGATTTCCACCACCCCCGCATCTTCGATAGCGACACCATCCTTCGCCTCGACTTTACTCCCCACTCGGTCACGGTCTATGGCGCCGGCGTGGTTGGCTGCGAGTACGCCTCGATGTTCCGCAACCTGGGCTGCAAGGTGAACCTGATCAACAGCCGTTCCAAGCTCCTCGACTTTCTGGATGACGAGATCATCGACGCGTTGAGCTACCACATGCGCGACCAGGGCATCCTGATTCGCCACAACGAAACGTATGAGAAAGTCACCGGCGTTGACGACGGGGTGATCCTCTCCCTGCAATCAGGCAAACAGGTGAAGACCGACATCCTCCTGTGGGCCAATGGTCGGACCGGCAACACCGACCGCATGGGCCTGGAGGAGATCGGGCTGAAGCCGAACCAGCGTGGCCAGCTGGAAGTCAACGAGCATTTTCAGACGGCACTGCCGCACATCTACGCGGTCGGCGACGTGATCGGCTTCCCCTCGTTGGCTAGCGCGGCGTATGTGCAGGGACGGTACGCGGCCAGCCACATTGTCTCCGGCCGATGCGAGGCCTCGGCCGTCCGCATGATCCCGACCGGCATCTACACCAGCCCGGAGATCAGTTCGATCGGCCGCACCGAGCGGGAGCTGACGGCCGCCAAGGTCCCATACGAGATCGGCCACGCCTTTTTCAAGCACCTGGCGCGCGCCCACATCACGGGCCACACCGTGGGGATGTTGAAGATCCTCTTCCACCGCGAAACGCTGGAAATCCTCGGTATCCACTGCTTCGGGGCCAATGCCTCGGAGATCATCCACATCGGGCAGGCGATCATGGCCCAGCCCGGGTCGGCCAATTCGCTGCTGTACTTCATCAACACGACGTTCAACTACCCGACCATGGCCGAGGCGTACCGGGTGGCGGCGCTGAATGGGTACAATCGGTTGTTTTGAGACCGCGGCGACCGCCACGGCGGTCGCCGCGGTCGGCCTAGCCGCTTGGATCGGTCCCCGCCACCGCTCTACAATGCCCTCATGCAGGCAGGTATCCCCCGCATTCGGCAGCTCCCCCCCGAGGTCGTCACCAAAATCGCCGCCGGCGAGGTGATCGAACGGCCGGCCAGCGTCGTCAAGGAACTGCTGGAAAACTCCCTCGACGCCGGCAGCCGGCGCATCGACATCGACGTGGAGCAGGGGGGCATCGAGCGCATCTGCGTCGCCGACGATGGCTGCGGCATCGCCGTCGACGACCTCCCGCTCGCCTTCGCCAGCCACGCCACCAGCAAGCTGCGCACGGCCGACGACCTCTTCCAGGTGCCCACCCTGGGATTCCGCGGGGAGGCCCTGGCCTCTATCGGTGCGGTCGCCCAGGTCACCCTGCAATCCCGGCCGCCGACGGCCCCGGTCGGGGCCGAAATCCGCTGTCACGGCGGCCAGCTCTCCGCTGTCCGTGCGTGGAACGGTGCCCCTGGGACGCGCCTCGACGTCCGCCATCTCTTCTTCAACACCCCCGTTCGCCGAAAATTCCTCAAAAGCCCCACCACCGAAATGGGCCACGTCTGCGAAGTCCTCACCCGCTTGGCGTTGGCCCAGCCGAGCGTCCACTTCACCCTCCGCCACCACGACCGACTGGTCTACGAGGTGCCCGCCGGCCTGCCCTTGCTCGACCGTATCGGCCTGTTTTTCGGCCAGGAGCTGGCCGAGCAACTCTACGGCATCGAGGCCCATCACGGTGTCGTCCACCTCACGGGGTTCGTGGCCGACCCCGCCTGCGAACGCCCCACGGCTCGGATGCAGTACGTCTTCCTCAACGGACGCTGGATTCGTGATCGCACCCTGGGGCACGCCCTTCAGGAAGCATATCGCGGCCTGCTCATGACCGGGCGGTACGCGGTGGCGTTCCTGTTCCTGAGCATGCCCCCGGACCAAGTAGACGTGAACGTGCACCCGACCAAGGCCGAGGTGCGGTTCCGCGATCCCCAGAACCTCTATCATCTCGTGCTGACCACGGTGCGGGAGCGCTTGCGGCGCGAGAACCTGACGGGGCGGCTCTTTCCGCCCGCGTCGCTGGCCGGGTCGGCCACGGCCTCGTGGACGCTGACGTCGCCACCTCCGCCGCCGCGCCCCTTGCCACTGGCCCCGCCGGCAGCGGGGCCAGTGAATCAGCCCCACGCCGTCTCAGCCCCCGGCGTACCAGCCACGCTCCCGCCCTCCCCTGCGACCGACAGCGCGCCAGGCCCGAAAACCCTCAACGGCACCCCTCGGGCCATCCAGCTGTACAACACCTATCTCGTCGTGGAAACGCCCGAAGGGATGCTCGTCATCGACCAGCACGCCTTGCACGAGCGCATCCTGTACGAACGGCTCAAGTCCCGGCTTCAAGCCGGCCCGCTCGAAACGCAGCGTCTCCTGGTCCCCGAGCCGGTCGAGCTTACCGCGGAGCAGGCCGCCAAGGCCTTGGCGCACCGCGACGCCTTGGCGGAGCTGGGGTTGGAAGTGGCCGAGTTCGGTGGCAGCACGGTGCTCCTGTCGAGTTACCCGGCTTTGCTGGATAAGACGGCCCCCGCGGCGCTGTTGCGCGCGGTGGTTGACCATCTGCTGAGCCAGGACCAGCCACCGACCCGCGACCAACTCCTCGACGACCTCCTGGCCCTGATGGCCTGTCACGCCGCAGTCCGGGCCGGCGATCCGCTGACGAGCGAAGAAATCGCCGCTCTTGTCGAGCAGCGGCACCTCGCCCAGGACGCGCATCACTGCCCCCATGGCAGGCCCACGTCACTTCTGTTCCCCAAGCACGACCTGGAGCGGCAGTTTCGGCGGGTCTGACGCTACGGGGTGGAGGCGTCGCCCCGGAGCAGATTCGGGCTCGGAAGTCCCCAGCCCCTTCAGTCGTAGCGACCGCTCGCCTCGATCGGCCAGATGGCTTCGACCCGGCCGCGGCGCACCGCTACGCATTGGCGGTGAAGATTCATGGTGGCACAGCAATGGGACGGGATGATCTCGACGTGATCGCCGATCCTGATATGGCGATCGGCGGACTCGACCTTGGCGTGCTCTTCGGACAAACGCACGACCTTGTCCCCGGGACGGTCCTTGACGATCGGCATGCCGAAGTCGCGGGCGATGGCCTTGCTTCCGGCGTCGAGGATATAGTAGCCGGGCCGTTTGCTGATCACGGTGGTCCAGATGCTGAGCGAACAGCCGAACTCCGGCCGGACGGGATGATAGGCGCAGTCCATGAGGATGAAGGAACCGGGCTGGATCTCGGTGACGCCGGGATAAGAGGCGACATACTCCCAGGTGCCGGTGCCTGCCCCGGTGACGACCGTGACCGGCAGGCCTGCCTCCTCGATGAGCCGGCGGGTGGCGATCAGTTTTTCCAGGCTTTGGAGGCATTCGGCGCGGCGCTGCTCGGGATCGGCCAGGAGTTGCAAGTGGCCGTCGTAGCCCTGGAGCCCCAGGAAACGCAGCCCAGGACTTTGCGCCACGGCGCGGGCCAACGCCAGGGCCGGTTCCCCCGGCTCCACGCCGCAGCGCTTCATGCCGATGTCGACCTCGACGAGCACTCCGATGGTGGCACCGGCTTGCTGGGCGGCTTGGCTCATTTCGGCGACATTCGCCGGGTCATCCACGCAAACCCGCACCGCCGACCGCCGGGCCAGCTCGGCCAGTCGCTGGAGCTTCCGCTGGCCGATGATCTGGTTCGCAATGAACACGTCAGTCAGCCCGGCATCGACCAGGGCCTCCGCCTCATTGAGCTTGGCGCACAAGAAGCCATCGACGCCCGCCGCCGCGATGTACCGCGCCAGCCCGGTGCATTTCAGCGATTTGAAGTGGACCCGCAAGGCCACCCCGCGCTGTCGACAGGCCGTCAGCAGCCGGCGGAGATTGGCGTCGACGATGTCAAGGTCGACGAGCAATTGCGGCGAATCCAGATCGGCGACAGGTCGGCCCAGGTACGTCGTCATGGCGAGGCTCCGCGGTATTGTGCAGGCTATTGTCGTCCGACCATGGCTGTCGGCAACGTGTCGGGCCAGTCCGCGGGAAAGGGATAGAAGACCTGACGACGGTTGGCGCTGACCAGGGGTGTCGTCCCGAGAATTCGACCCAGATCGCTCTCCAGTTGTGCCCCGCCGTCGGCGAAGCCGCGGCGGTCGAGGTAAATGCCCGCGAAGCCGGCCGCGCGGAGCCGACGGACCAGTTCAGCCGCCGGGAGGTTTTTCAAACTCCGCTGCCATTGGTCGCCGGCCCGGCCGCGGTAGGCGCCGAAGCTCCAGCGCAGCTCCCGGGAATGCAGGTAGCCGCGGAGCAGATCATACGAACCCAAGGCGTGCAATAACCCGGCTTCGGGAAAGGGTTGATACGGCAGCTGAAACACCTTGGCCCCGCGCGGCAGCTGCCGCTCTATTTCCGCCACCAGACCAGCGTCGCTGGCAAACTCCTCTCGGACGCGCTTGTAACTGGGCGCGCACCTGCGACTAGTCTGGTCAAGTACCGCCAGACCGACGAGCACCAGGCTGACCGCCCACGTCAAGCTCGGGCGACTTCCGAGCCATGCGACATGCCTCGACCAGCCGTCGATCACGATCAGCACCGCCAGGATCGAGTAGAAGGCGATGAACACGCTGATGCGGTTGTAAGCCCGGATGTAGGGCGTCAGCCAGTAGTTGACCAAGGTGCCGACCCCTCCCACCGTCGCCAGGAGGAACGCGGCGAGCACCAGTGTTGCCAAGGTGTCGAGCAATGCTGACCGATCGCCGGTCGGCCGACGCAGCAACACCCGGCCCAGCAAGACCAGGAACCCTAACGAGCCGACCATTCCCAAGGTGGCGCAGTCGCTTTCATTGATGGGCATGGAGGAGTTGTAGGCATCTTTGAGATGGCGCAGAAACCACCAGCGGTGGCCGGACAGAGGCATCAACAGCTGAACCAGCTTCAGGCCATAGATCTCGGCCTCGACGGGGAAGCGCACGATGGCCTCGGGGTTGTCTCCCTCGCGGAGCCGATAGAGGAGGGTCGGCAGGCAGGCAGCCAGCGTGCCCAGGGCGACGGCTCCGGCCAACAGCAGCGGTGCGACGCTCGCCCGCAGCCGACCGGTGGCCACGACCCGGCGCCCAGCCACCACAAGCAGCAGGGAGAAAGTAAAGAACGCGTAATAAACTCCCGCCGTCGGCAAGATCAGGCAAAAGGCGTAGGTCCAGGCAGGGGGTGATGTCGTTTCCTGGTCGAGGCGTATGAGCAGCCAGCAGGCTATCGGAACGAGGAAGTAAGCTGCCAGGAAGAGGTGCGCCTGGCCGCGGAGGAGATGGTAGGGCAGGAAGGCGTACATCACGGCGCCTGCCGTGGCCAGGGGCCACGGCAGGCCCAGCTGCCGAATGACCCACACCGCCGTCAGGGCCGTCAGGGGAAAGCTCAGGAGGTAGTACAGGTTGCAGGTCAGGGCCCAATCGCCGGTCGCCTGGGCAATCAGTTTCAGGGCGAGCATGTGCAGCAGGTCGGGAATGGGATAATCGCGAAAGTCTAAACCGTGAGGGGTGCCGAGATACGGATTCTGCGTGCACCAGCCCACGTCGATGAGCGACTTGACCAAGGTGTGGACGGCCAGGGCGTCGTGCTCATACAGGAAAGGGATCCGGAGATCGGCCCGGTTGAGCCGCAGGATGGGCCACAAAAGTGCCGCGGCGAGCAGGGCCGTGCCGGCGTAGCCGGCCAAGGCGCGCGACCAACCCATGAGCGACTCCTCCCGCTCAGGCGGCGCTGCGCTCCGAGCAGGCGTCGGAGCGGTCAGCATTTCCGTCGCTGCGCTGGATAGTGTCGATAACAAACCGCGGCCGAGGGCGGGTTTCGTCCAAGCTGCGCCACAGGTACTCACCGAGAAGGCCGGTCATCAGCATCTGCAACCCCGATGTGACCAGCAGCACCACCATCAGCGACGACCAGCCTTCGACGCCGATGCCCCGCGTCAGGCGGGCAATCACGATCCATGTGGCATACAGTCCCCCGAGCACGCTGAGGACCAACCCCAAGCCGGACACGCAGCGGATCGGAAAGTAAGAGAATGCCACGAAACAGTCGATGGCATACTTGATTTTCCGCGCCAGCGTCCACATCGACCGGCCGTGTTCCGGCCGGCGGGCCTGTCGGCGATAGGGCACGATTTCTGGGCGAAATCCCAGCCACAGGATCAGGCCCATCAGATAGGCGTTTTTCTCCTGGATGGCCACGACCAGGTCCACCACGCAGCGGTCGATCAGGAAGAAGTCAAAGCCCTGCGGCGGCATGGTCGGCAAGGCGCAGTGGCGGAACAAGGCATAAAACAGGCGGGCAGCCAAGCGAGGCAGCCAGGGATCGTCGCGTCCCTGGCGGGCGGCCAACACCACCCGCGACCCTCGGCGCCAGTGGGCCAAGAGGTGCGGCACCAACTCGGGTGGGTCCTGCAAATCCGCAGCCACCGCTACCACCGCATCGCCGCGGGCTTGTTCCAACCCCGCCCCTAAGGCGGCGTTGGAACCAAAGTTCCGCACCAGGCGGATGAGGACCATCCGCGGCTCCCGGCAGGCCAGGCGCTGCAACGTCGCCCACGAGCCGTCTGTCGAGCCGTCATCCACGAAAATAAACTCAAATCGGTCGTCGGGACACTGCTCGGCGACACGTTGGAGTCGGTCCAAGAGTTCGGGGAGGCTGGCCTCGTTGTGGTAAACCGGCACCACGACGGAAATCAGCGGCATGGCGACCAAGCCTCCTCGGAGGAACGCTTGGAGGCGTGCTCGCTTAGGCGCTGCCGGTCGTGGTCGGCGATGCGGCGGATGATCCGAGCCGGCACGCCGGCAACCACCGTCCAGGCCGGCACGTCGGCCGTCACCATCGCTTGCGGGGCGACGATGGCCCCGGTGCCGATCTCCACCCCGGCCGCCAACGTGGCCCCTGCGCCGATCAGCGCCAGACGCCGCACCACCGGCCCACGCACCTGCCACGGCCTTGCTCCGAAGCGCGTCAGGTAGACGGCATCGTCGTTGATGGTCACGACGCCCGGCCCGATAAACACATCCGCCTCGACATGCATTGCCCCGGTGAGGATGGCGCCGTCGATGACCCGCGAGCGCGCCCCGATCGCGGTGTCGTACATGACCTGAACGCCCCGACCGATCACCACTTCGTCGCCCACCCGGCAGCCTTCCCGGATCGAGGCCAGGTCGCCAACCAGGACGCGCTCGCCGAGGATGCTGCCGGCGTAGAGCACAGCGTTGGCGCCGATAATGCTTCCCCGACCGATGTGCAGGGGCCCGGGCGCGCCCGCCAGCGGACGGTTGGTGTTTCCATTACTCAGCGGCGGCCGTCCAAGGACGGCACCGTCGAAAACGGTGCAGTCATCGTCCAGGACAACGCCGGGATAGATGGTGACTCGATGGCCGATGCGCAGCCGGGCCCCCAGACGAGCGTCGGGGCTGATGGCGCAATTGGGGCCGATGACATTCATGCGTCAAACCGTAAGCTGAGGCCGGGAAACAGCCCGCCGCCCGGCCCGGCGGCGCGCCGGCCGGGCCGGGGTCCAGTAGTGTTCCCGGTAGGTCCGGTAATAGGCCACCGTCTCGCGCAGTCCGTCGGCCAGCTCCCATGTGGGCTCCCAACCGACGATCCGGCGAATTTTGCGGATGTCGGAATAGAAATGGCCCGGCTCCTGCGCCCGTCGCTCCGGCGAGAAGGGGGCGAACTCCCAGCGCCCCTGGCCAGCAACAGAGATCAGTGTCTGCACCAGCTCCAGGAATGTTGTCGGCCGGTCAACGCCGACGTTCAACACTTCGCCACACGCCTCGTCGCAGTCGGCAGCCATGAGCAGGGCACGCACGCAGTCCTCTATGTAAAGGAAATCCCGCTGAATGCTGCCGTCGCCAAAAACCTGGATACACTCATCGTCGATCACCTGGCGCACGAACCAATTGACCACGCCGTAGTGCGAGTGCTTCATCTGGGCCCGCGGTCCGTAGGTGTTCGTCAGGCGCAGGAGCACCGCCCAGATGCCGTGCGTCTGGTGGTACACCTGGATGATCTTTTCGGCGGTGAGGTTGGAAATCTCGTAAATGCCGCGCGGGTTGGTGGGGGTGTCTTCGCTGACCGGCAACTGGACCGCCGAGCCGTATTGCCCGCGGGTCCCGGTGAAGATGACACGGGCTTGGGGCTGGTGGCGGCGCACCGCCTCCATGAGGACGGCGGTGCCCTTGATGTTGTACTCGATGTCGGGGAACGGATTGGTGAGGCTGAGGACGTGCGACACCTGGCCGGCAAGGTGGAAGATGAAATCCTGCCCACGAACCAGCCAGTTCATGGCGTGCGTATCGCAGATGTCCCCGACGTGAACGTGGACCTGGTCCCGGACGGGGGCGATGTTGAAAAAGTTGCCGCCATATTCGGGGATGAGGGCGTCGATGATGGTGACGCGGGCCCCGGCACCGACCAGGGCAATGGCCAGGTTCGAACCAATGAACCCCAGCCCTCCGGTGATCAGGACGCGGGCGCCATCGAACGACGGAAGAGGCAGGTTCAGCACGGTACTGGGGCCTCGACGCACAGGGAAATTGCCCGGGCGACCCGCGCGACGACACTCGGCTTCAGTCCCGGATACAGCGGCAGCGACAACACCTCCCGCGCCAACCGCTCCGTGATCGGCAAGCTCCCCTCGGCATAGCCGAGGTCGGCGAACGCCGGCTGACGATGCACCGGCACGGGGTAGTGGATGAGCGTTTCGATGCGCCGCTGGGCGAGGCGCTGATGGATCAGTTGTCGCTGCGGATGTCGAATCACGTACAAGTGGTAGACGTGCTCCCCCGGCGTGGCTGGAGGACTGGGGGGCAGTTCGACGCCGCGGAGATGCCGCCGGTAACATCCGGCGAGCCGCTGACGCTGGCGATTGTGGGCGTCGAGGTGCGGGAGTTTGACCCGCAGGATGGCCGCCTGAAGCTCGTCGAGTCGGCTGTTGAAGCCGCGCTCGAGATGGTGGTACCGATTGCCCTGGCCGTGGTGTCGCAGCCGGCGCAGGCGAGCAGCCAGGCGGTCGTCATTGGTCAGGACGGCGCCGCCGTCGCCGCAAGCGCCGAGGTTCTTGGTCGGGTAGAAGCTGAAAGCGGCGGCATTCCCCCAAGTGCCGACCCGACGGCCCTCCCAACGGGCGCCCGCGGCTTGGGCGCAGTCTTCCAGAAGAAAAAGGTGATAACGGTCGGCCAAGTCCCGCAAGCGCGTCAGGTCAGCCGGTTGGCCGTAGAGGTGCACCGGGACGATGGCTTTGGTCCGGGGCGTGATGGCCGACGCTGCCGCGGCGACGTCGATGGTGCAGGTCTGGGGGCAGACATCGACGAAGACAGGCTTGGCCCCCGTCTGCTCGATGGCATTGACGGTGGCCACCGCCGTCCAGGCGACGGTGACGACTTCATCGCCCGGGCCGATCCCCGCGGCCTTGAGGGCCAAGTGGAGGGCATCGGTGCCGCTGGCGACGCCAATCGCGTGACGCATACCGTGGTAGCGGGCGAACTCGTCCTCGAAGGCTTCGACCTCCGCGCCGAGAATGTATCGGCCACTGCGGAGCACCCGCTCCGTGGCAGCTTCGATTTCGTCGGCCAGCTCCGCGTGGACTACCGTCAAGTCATGGAAGGGAATCATGGCTGGCACTCATGGGACCAACATCCTGTCCTGACCCATGATGTCGCGCTGGATGCACTGGCGGACCGAGAGGGTATCGCGCCAGGGCTTGGGGATCAAGACGATTTGACCGCGGGGTACCTTTCTCGATTGCGGCTGGGCGCGGGTGCAGCGGGGGAGACGGGTTGATCGGTTTGCGCTCGCGAGGATGGGAGGCGCTCGCTCGGCACGCAGCGAGCGCGAAACGATGATGATGGATCATGGACGCGAAACCCGTATCGGCGGGTGGGGAAAACCCCTGCCTCGAGCGCTCAACCCGGTCCCGAACGATAAGGTGCATCCTGACGCGGACCACTCGGTCCCATCGAACGGACCAACCTACCTGTTGAGTGCGGCTTGTTTCGTCGAGGTCGGACCCGGGTAGGGGGCTGGGCCGGCCTTAGCGGCCGGCCCGGAGTTCAGTCGCGGCGTGCCTGCAGCTCCTTGACCAGTTCGGCGATCAGGGCCGGGTTGTCCTGTTTGACCAAGTGCTCGATCCGGGCTTGCGAGACGCCCAGCTGCCGCATGGCTGCCACCAGGTAGTCCCAGATTCGCTGGCGCTTTTTCCCCTCGGCCAAGTACAGTTCGGTGGCCAGTTCCGCCAAGCGCTGGAGTTTGATGGTGTCGAGGTTGTCGTAATAGCGTTTGATGACGCGCTGCTGGTACGGCGTGAGGTCGGCCATGCATCCTCCTCCGCGGTCACTTGCGACGCTTGCGGGCCTTGTCGAGCAGGCTTTCGTAGCGCTCGCGGGCTTCCTTGTCGGGATTTTCCCGAAGACGTGCCAACTCCTCCTTGACCTCACCCAGCTCTTTGTCGAGCTGCTCAGCGCGAAACTCCAGGACCTGCATTTCGAGTTCGACCAACTCCCGCGCCAAGGTCTGAAGCATGGCTTCCAGACGTTGGCGCACTTCGTCGTTCGGAGTGGCCAGCCGGGCCACCAGCACATGGGCCCGATTCTCCGTCTGCCAGATGCGTAGCTCCAGTTCGTAGCGGCGTGGCTCGTCGCGAAGGTCGGCCAGCAGTTCGGTGACGTGGAAGATCTCGCGAATCTGCCGCTGATAATTGGCGACGTTGTTTTTTTTCAGCTCGTCCAACAGCGGCAGCAGCTCGGGAAGGTGTTTGCGGACGAAGAACAGGGCGGCAGCTTCGCGCTCCTCGGTGAAGCGCGGCAGGGCGGCGTCGTCGGCGGCCCACAGGCCGCCGACGAGCAGCAGCCCGGTGGCCATCACCCAGCGCGTGGCGGTTTGCATCGCTCAGTCCTCGATGGCAGCCTGTTCCGCGGGCAGCCCACTGCTTGCCTTGGGGTCGTCTCCGCGCGACAGGCGAGGCCAGTCGGCGGCGCGGGCCTTGCGGCGGGCCTCTTCGTCGCAGGCCTTTTCCAAATGGGTCGGCTCGCTCATCTCCACCCAGAGATTGGCCACGTCCAGGCTGTGGTCATCTTCGGCAACCGCTTCTTGGGGTTCTGGGCTCGGTGTGGCGACGACCGGCGGCTGCTCCGGCGCTTCGGGGCCGGGCGGCCCTGTCGGTCGCAGGACGACCCACACCACCGCGGCGGCCACGGCTCCGACCAACGCCCAGGCTGCGGATCGATGCCCCTTGCCCCGGTGAGCCGTCCGGGCCCGCAGGAGGCGCTCGCGGACCTTTTGGCGGTAGGCGGGGTTGGGGACGACCGGCCGGCCGGCAAGCGCGCCGCTGAGCGCCACCGCCTGGCAGAGAGCCTCGCGGGCGGCCTGGTCCGATTCCACCAGGCGTTCAAAGGCTGCCTCTTGGCCCGGATCTAATTCCCCGCTGACGTACAAGAGGGCCTGTCCGACCAGGGAATCGGATGGTTCGTCAGGCATGGGACTGCTCCCAAAGCAAGCGTAAGCGTTTCAGGCCTTCGCGCATGCGTGCCAGGGCCGTGTTCAAGGGGCAGCCGAGGGCCTCGGCGATTTCGCGGAACCGCTTCCCTTCGTAGACCCGCTGGCGGATGACCTCGCGTTGGCCGGCCGGGAGCAACTCCAGCAGTGCCCGTAACCGCCGCACGTCGTCGCGCTGCTCCGCCAACGAGCAGGGGCCGGGCGCCGGATCGGTCAGGGCGTTGGCCATCGGGACGTTGGCAACGCGGCGGCATTTCTGCCGTCGGCGGAACAACATGGCTTGGTGATAGGCCACCGTGAAGAGCCAGCCCCGCAAATGGGCCGGGTCGACGGCGTCGAGCCGTTCCAAGGCCCGTACCAACGTCTCCTGAAGGGCGTCCTCCGCCTGGTGATGGTCCCGCAGCAGACCGACGAGAAACTGGAACAGCGGTCCCTCGTAGCGGAGGCAGATCGCTTCCAGGGCCTGGCTGTCTCCCGAGCGGAAGCGGGCGAGCAAAATTTCGTCCGCGTCTTGGGTCATCCCCAGGCCCCCACCTCTTATATCGATGCGCCGCGCCCGCCGATTATTCACTCCCAGCCAGCCCCGCACGGCGGCCGGGGGCCGCCATGCCCCTCCGCCTTGGTGAATCATCCCGCGGTGCTTATCATGCACACCAGAGGCGGTGCCCGGCAACCCCGTCCGCCAACTCGGGCCTTGGTGTCGGTTCGTAGCGCGTCCGGCGAGGCGTCGCGGGGTGCAGAGGCTGAAGCTGATGCTGTCGCCAACCCCGACCGATCGCGCTACCCTGGTTGCGATACAGAGCGAGCGGTTGCGTGAACTGGTGGCGGAAGTCCTGCCGGGCAATCCCTTTTATGCCCGTAAGCTGGCCGCGGCGGGGGTCGATGCCACTTCCATCCGCTCCCTCGACGATCTCTGCCGCCTGCCGTTCACCACCAAGGATGAGTTATCGACGGATCAAGCCGCGTGTCCGCCGTACGGGACGAACCGGAGCTTTCCGTTGGAGCGCTACACGCGGCTGCACCAGACCTCCGGGACGATGGGCCGACCTCTTTATTGGCTCGACACACCGGAAAGTTGGCAAGCCATGCTGGGCTGCTGGCGCGCCATCTACGCCGTTGTCGGCCTTGGGCCCGGCGACCGACTGTTTTTTCCCTTCTCATTCGGCCCTTTCTTGGGGCTATGGACGGCGTACGAGGCGGCGGCGCAGCTGGGGTTGTTCGTCGCGGCGGGCGGTGGCCTCAGCAGCCTGGCACGCCTGCGCTTTCTTCGGGAACACCGCATCACGACCGTCCTGTGTACGCCGACCTACGCGCTTCGCTTGGCCGAAGTGGCCCAAAACGAGCACATAGACCTCCAGGACTTGCCGGTTCGTACATTAATCGTGATGGGCGAGCCCGGGGGCAGCGTGCCCGCCACTCGTCGCCGCATTGAGGGCGCCTGGGGGGCGCGTGTCTTCGACCATAGCGGGCTGACCGAAGTGGGACCGGTGGCCATCGAATGCCGCGACGGGCCCGGCGGTCTGCACATATTAGAGGAGGATTACGTCGCCGAGGTCATCGATCCCGAGCGGCATACGCCGACCCCGGCGGGAGACATCGGGGAGTTGGTGCTGACGAACCTCCGACGCCGAGCCAGCCCGGTCTTCCGCTATCGGACAGGCGACTTGGTCCGCCTGGATACCTCGCCCTGTCCCTGTGGCCGGCCTTGGCTGCGGCTTCAGGGTGGTATCCTCGGTCGAAGGGATGATATGATCCAGGTGCGCGGTCACAACGTGTACCCGGCGGCGCTGGAGCAGGTGGTGCACCGCTTTCCCGAGGTCGCTGAGTACCGCGTGGTGGTGGACCAGACCGGCGATCAGACCGAGGTGGTGATTGAGGTAGAGCCCAGGCTTGGCGTCGCCGCGGAGGTGGCGGCGCGGATCAGCCAGGCGATCCGCGACGAACTCTTGTTCCGGGCCGAGGTCGTCGGGGTGCCACCAGGCACCTTACCCCGCTTCGACATGAAATCGCGGCGGCTGGTGTTCCGCCGCCCCCCGATGCCATGAGCGGCGGCTGATGCATCGTCGCCCGAGGATTTGTGTCTGCGAGAACCGACCCCATGAATCGACTTCTCCCGCTGACCCTGCTGCTCACCCTGGTTGCCGGCCGGCTCGACGCCGCCGACTGGCTGCATTGGCGTGGCCCGGAGCAGAACGGCGTCTCGCGCGAAAAAGACCTCCCGGAAACGTGGTCTCCTGATCCCAAAGCGCCCAACAACAACCTCATCTGGAAGGTCCCCTACGGCTGCCGCTCGACGCCCCTGGTGATGAACGGCCGCGTCTACATCATCAACGACTGCGACGAGGGGATCAATGAGCAGGAGCGCGTCATGTGTTTTGACGCGGCCACCGGAAAGCTCCTCTGGGAGCACCGCTTCAACATTTTCTTCACCGACATCGTCAGCAGCCGGGTGGGGTGGACGAACCTTGCCGGCGACGCCGAGACGGGCAACGTCTACGCTCACGGCGTCCAGGGGTTCCTGTTTTGTTTTGACCGGGATGGCAAAATCCTCTGGCAGCGGTCGCTAACCGAGGAATACGGCCGGGTCACGGGCTACGGCGGCCGCGTCACCAGCCCGATCGTGGATGGTGATCTGGTGATCCTGGGCATGGTGAATGCCAGCTGGGGGGACCATGCCCGCGGTGCCAACCGCTTTGTCGCCTTCGACAAGAAGACGGGCACCCCCGTCTGGTGGTCGGAAATGCCGAACCCCCTGAAAGGGACCTACTACTCCGTGCCGGTGGTGACGATCATCAACGGGCAACGGCTGCTCATCACGGGAGGGGCCGACGGCTACATCCATGCGCTGAAAGTGCGGACCGGGGAGTTGGTCTGGAGCTACCCCATCAGCCTGCAAGCGATCAACGCCTCGCCGGTGGTCGACGGCACGCGGGTGTACATCACCAACGGCGAAGAGAATTTCGCCAACCCCATCCAGGGATGCGTTGTCTGCCTCGATGCCGGGCAGATCGAGAACGGGCAGCCGAAGCTGGTCTGGCGTGTGGACGGCATCAAGGCCGGCTACGCCTCGCCCATCATCCACGAGGGCCGGCTTTACGTCTGCGACGACACGGCCAAGATGTTCTGCTTCGACGCGCTCACCGGCAAGGTGCTGTGGTCGTTCAAGTACGGTCGGCTGTCGCGTGGCTCGCCGGTGTGGGCCGACGGCAAAATCTACGTCGCCGAAGTCAATGCCAAGTTCCACATCCTCAAGCCTGGCCCGAAGCGCTGCGAAGAACTCCACGAACAATTCTTCCCCAGCCCGGACGGCAAATCATTCGTGGAAACCAACGGGACCCCCGCCGTGGTCGATGGCCGAGTCTATTTTGCCAACCGGGACAACCTGTTCTGCATCGGCAAGAAGGACCGTCGGCCATCGGCTGACCCGATTCCCGCGCCGCCGACGGAGGAGCCGGCCGACCCCAAGGCCAAGCCGACGTTCCTGCAAGTGGTGCCGGCGGACGTCGTCGCCTCGGCCGGCAGTAGTGTCACGTTTCGCGCCCGGCTGTACGACGCCCAAGGCCGCTTTTTGCGGGAGACGGCCGCCCAATGGATGCTGCCCACGCCGCCCCCCGCACCGGGTTCGACGGTCGCCCCGCCACCGCTGCGGGGCACCATGAACGACGGGACGCTGGTGTTGGCCAAGGACGTGCCGTTCCAGCAGGGCTACGTCAAGGCCCAGGCCGAGGGCCTGAGCGGTCAAGCCCGGGTGCGTGTGGTGCCGGCGACGTTGCCGATTCGACCCAACTTCGACAAAATCCCCGAGGGCCGTCCCCCCAGCGGCTGGGTCAATGCTGCTGGCAAGTACACCATCGTCCGCTTGCCGGATGGTTCCGCCGCCCTCAAGAAACTGGCCAACGACGCTCGGCCGCCGCTGGCCCGGGCCAATGCCTACATCGCGCTTCCTACCCTGAGTCACTACGTGATCCAAGCCGACGTCATGGGGACCAAAGTCCGCGACAACATGCCGGATGTGGGCATCGTCAATTGCCGCTACACGTTGATGCTCGACGGTAACAAGCAACAACTGCGGATCGTCTCGTGGGAAGCCCTGCCGCGCATCGACCGGACCATCGCCTGGGAGTGGAAGCCGAACACCTGGTACACCGCCAAGTTGGTCGTCGACCTTCAGGGAGACAAGGCGGTGGTTCGAGGCAAGGTGTGGCCGCGCGGCCAGCCCGAGCCGTCGGCGTGGTCCATCGAAGTGACCGACCCGAAGCCAAATCGGCAGGGAAGTCCCGCCGTGTATGCCTACGCCACGGGCATTCTCGAGGATGCCCCGGGGGCGGAGGCGTTTTTCCAGAACGTGATCATTGAACCCGCCCCGTGAGTCGCTTCGATCGGCGACCGCGTCCCGACGCGGTGCTGACCCCGGTTCGGCTCGCCTCGACGAAGAGGCGAGCGGACCCGACGGGTGGGATGGTGGCGGGGGCCGACCGCCGCCCGGGCGGGTGTCGTGCCGGCGTCCAGGACGCCCAGCAAGGATTTCAACCATGAAGCCTTATCGCAACCTGAAGCGGTGGGTGTCGCTGGCCATCACTGCCGCGGTCTTTGGCCTGGTGCTGATGGCGACAGTTTCGACCGGCGTCGCCCCGGACGGGGCCGAACGGGCCTTGGCGCAGCAGGCCCAGGCGGCCTTGCGGGCCTGGGCCCAATTCGGCGGCACCGTTCACCGCAACATGGTTAATACCATGGAAAAGAACATGCCCGTCGAATGGGACGTGGCCACCAAGAAAAACATCAAGTGGGTCGCTGCCCTCGGCACGCGGGCCTACGGCGGGCCGACCATCGCCGGCGGCAAGATCTTCGTCGGCACCAACAACGGCAATCCCCGCAACCCCAAGGTCAAAGGGGACAAAGGCATCGTCATGTGCTTCCGGGAGTCCGACGGCCAATTCCTCTGGCAGGCCATCCACGACAAACTCCCGTCCGGTCAGGTCAACGACTGGCCCAATGAAGGCATCTGCTCGGCACCGACCATCGAGGGGAACCGCGTCTACTACACCAGCAACCGCTGCGAGATCGTCTGCGTCGATACCGAAGGCTTTCACGACGGCAAAAACGACGGCGCCCAGGACGAAAAATACCGCGACAAGACCGACGCCGACATCATCTGGCGCTACGACATGATGAAGGAGTTGAACGTCTTCCCGCACAACTTGGCCGTCTGCTCGCCGTTGATCGTGGGGGACTTGATTTTTGAAGTGACGGCTAACGGCGTGGACGAAGGGCACATCAACATTCCTTCGCCGGCGGCCCCGAGTTTCATCGCCGTCACCAAGCAATCGGGCAAACTGGTGTGGCAGGACAACTCGCCGAGCATCAACCTGCTGAAAGCCAAGACGAACGTCGGCGATCAGGAAAGTTTCTTTAAGCGGCTCGTGGACCAGGGGCTGCTCCTGATGCATGGCCAATGGTCGAACCCGTGCTACGCCGTGGTACGGGGCAAAGGCCAAGTCATTTTCCCCGGTGGTGACGGCTGGCTGCGGGCCTTCGAGCCGGAGACTGGCAAACTCCTCTGGAAGTTCGATTGCAATCCGAAGGACTCCAAATACGCCTTGGGTGGCCAAGGGACCCGGAACGACTTCATCGCCACGCCCGTGGTCCACGACAACAAGTTGTACATTGGCGTCGGCCAGGACCCGGAGCATTTCGAGGGTGTCGGCCACTTCTGGTGCATCGACCTCATCAAGGCGACGGAGAAAGGGGCCACCAACAAAGACCACGATGTCTCACCGGTCAACGATATTTTCGACGCCAAACATCCCGCCAACAAAGACTCGGCGCTGGTGTGGCACTACGGCGGGCCGGCTGACCCCAATAGCGGCCGAGACTACGTCTTCGGCCGCACCATGAGCACATGCGCCGTCCACGACGGTCTGGTGTGGGTGGCGGAGTTGGCCGGCTACCTGCATTGCCTCGACGCCGCCACTGGCCAGGTTTATTGGGTGCAAGACCTCAAATCCGCGGTCTGGGGGTCGCCCTATTGGGTGGACAACAAGATTTACCTCGGGACCGAGGATGGTGACGTGTGGATCTTCGCCCACGGCAAAGAAAAAAAGCAGCTTGCCAAGATCGAGATGCCGCACCAGGTCAAGAGCACGCCGATCGCCGTCAACGGCGTCTTGTACGTCATGACCGAGCATGATTTGTACGCTATCGTCAACAAGTGAGAGGTGGGGCCTGAGGGCGACCGTGGCCCAGCGCCGGTGGTCGATCGCTGACGCGGCCGCGGGGGCCCTTCGGGCCTGGCCCGGTTTGGGACCCCAGCTTCAATCCGCCCCTTTTTTCGGAGATCCTTGATCCCCATGACCACCGCTGCTTCCCTCGACGCCAAGGTCCGCCAGGCCCGCGAGCAGCTCGATGCCCACGTGCGCGAGATCGTGCGTTGGCACTTCAACCCGGAAACGGGAACCCCCTTCTGGTTGGAAAAAGCAAAGACGTTGTCCTTCGACCCCTTGAAGGACATCCGCGGCTTCGAGGACCTGAAGCTCTTCGGCCACTTCGAGGACGATTGGCTTCGCGGCGGTCCCGTGCGCCGCTGGGTGCCCAAGGCGTTGCAACACAAACCGATCTACGTCTTTGAAACGGGCGGCACCACCGGCGTCCCCAAGAGCCGTATCGTCATCGAAGACCATTGGATCGACTACGAGCTGTTCAGCGCCACCCTCCCGGACCAATACTTTCCGAAAGGGTCCAACTGGCTGATGCTCGGCCCGTCGGGGCCGCGGCGGCTGCGGCTGGCTGTCGAACACCTCTGCCAATACCGCGGCGGCATTTGCTTCTGCGTGGACCTCGATCCCCGCTGGGTCATCAAACTCATCAAGAAAGGCTGGATGGAACACCTTAAAGCCTACCAGGACCATGTCATCGACCAGGCGATGACGATCCTGACGGCCAACCACGACATCAAGTGCATGTTCACCACGCCGAAGCTGCTCGATGCCCTGGCCAATCGGTTGGAGAAAGAAGGGAGCAGCATCGCCAAGATCGGCATCACCGGCATCTTCTGCGGCGGCACGGAGATGACCTCGCAGTGGGCCCGCTTCGCTATCGAGGAATATCTCGGCCCTGGGGTGTACCTGGCGCCGACCTACGGCAACACCCTCATGGGGCTGGCCGCCGCCGACATGCCCCGGGCTGAAGACGGCTATAAGATCACTTACTTCGCTCCCCAACCGCGCGCCGTCGTTCAGGTGGTGGACTTCGACGACTACGAAAAAGAAGTCCCCTATGGCGCCGAAGGTCGCGTGATGCTGACGACACTGACCAAGGAGTTTTTCGTCCCGCGTTTCATGGAGCGCGATGAAGGGGTGCGGGAGAAGCCGTGCGAAAAATACCCCTGGGATGGCGTCAGCGGCGTCAAGCCGTTCCGCGGGTTCGCGGCGACGACCACGGTGGGGGTGTACTGAACGGCAGGGGCGCACACGAGGATCGATCATGGCCATTAACATTCCGATTCTCCGCTGGGGGGAACCGTATAAGAGCCTCGACGTGGACAAAGTGACCCACTTCGCCACCGGCGAGGCCATGGCGGAGGTGGGCCGGGCCAATCCCGGGCTGATCGAGCGCGACATGCGCCACGCCCAGCGGGCGCGAGACCTGTTGCGCGAAATCCCCATCGCCGAGCTGATCCGCATGATGAAAAAGGCCGCCGACCTCTACCTGGAGGCGGAGCTGCCGATCGGCAACGGCACGCAGACCCCGGAGCAGTTCGCCCGCATGCAGTCGTCGACGACCGGCCTGCCGGAACACATGTGCCGGTTCAACATGAAGAAGAACCACTTCGTGCTGTCGCAGATGGACAAAATCCTCGAATCCCTGACCCGCGGCCTGGACCTGAACGTCCTGACGCGCGGCTACGGCGAGGAGCGCGGGGTGCCAATCAGTTACCAGGCCCAGACGCCGGTCCTGGGCTTGGTACTGCCGAGCAATTCCCCTGGCGTGCATACTCTGTGGCTGCCGATCATTCCGATGCAGATTGGGCTGGTGCTCAAGCCGGGGCCTCAGGAGCCGTGGACCCCCTACCGCATGGCCGAAGCGTTTTTCCAGGCTGGGGTGCCGCGGCAAGCCATTGCCATCTACCCCGGCTTGGGCGACGTCGGGGCTGCCGTGCTCGCCGGCTGCCCGCGGAGCCTGATTTTTGGCGGGACAGCCACCGTCGAGCAGTACAAAGGGAACCCGCGGGTGCAGGTCCACGGCCCGGGCTTCAGCAAGATCGTGCTCGGCGACGACAAAGTGGACGAGTGGGAAAAGTACCTCGACATCATGGTCGATAGCGTGTTCCTCAACAGCGGCCGCGGCTGCATCAACTGCTCGGGCATCTGGGCGTCGCGGCATGGCCGCAAGATTGCCGAGGCCATCGCCGACCGGATCGGCCCGGTGGAGCCGCTGCCGCCGGACGATCCAAACTCGGCCTTGGCGGCCTTTACGGTGCCGAAGCAGGCCGACGCCATCTGGGCCGACATCGAGCGCGACTGCGAGCAACCGGGGGTGACGCACGTGACCGCCAAGTTCGGCCCGCGGCTGATTAAAAAGGAACGTTGCGATTACCTGCGGCCGGTGGTGGTGCATTGCGATTCGCCGGAGGCGGCCATCGCCAAGAAGGAGTACATGTTTCCTTTCGTCACGGTGGTCGATTGTCCGCAGGAGAAGGTGTTGGAGAAGATCGGGCCGACGCTGGTCTGCACGCTGATCAGTGAGGACCGGAAGCTCCAACGGTCGTTTCTGGACGCGACGCATATCGATCGGCTGAACATTGGGCCGATCCCCACGACGCAGCTGAACTGGCTTCAGCCGCACGAGGGGAACATCGTCGATTTCCTCTTCCGGGCGCGGGCGTTTCAGCACACAGGGCCGCTGTTGGCGTGAGGGATGGCGGGCCGCCGGGCGGCCCGCCACCGACCCGGACAGAAGCAGGGGCCATAGGGATGAAGCAGATGACGGCCACCACTCGACTTGCCGCGTCCGCCCGCCCGCGTGTCGGCCGGCTCACTG
>JANWYO010000030.1 GCA_025055215.1 Gemmataceae bacterium | reverse complement strand
CAACCGTTTTCCGCTGGTCATGTCGAAAAGAACGACCTTGCCGGAGTGAGCGCGCCGGCCTCCGGCGGCGAGGAGGATTTTCCCGCTGCGGCTGAACTTGAGCACGAAGGGGATTCGCTCCGGGAACCGCAGCAGTCCGAGCAGTTTCAAGCTGTCCGCGTGATACAGGAGGATGCGCTCATGGCCCGAGACCGCCAACAGCGGGGCCCAGGGGCTGAGGGCCAAGGCCGTGATCGGGTGAGGGCGCTCCGTGTGAGGAAGGTTGACTGCCGGCAACGGCCCCGGCATCGGCGGAGGCCCTTCGGGCTTGGTGCTGGTTGTCACCAGTTCCAAGTCGAGTGTGCGCGCGGTGTTCTGGGCAGCACTCACGGCGGTTTCCGGGGCGCCCAGTTCGATCCACCGCCGCAGCATGGCCCGTTCCGCGTGGGAGATTCGTGGCTGCCGCGGCGGCATTCGACGCCGCGGCGCCACGTCACGCCGGCAAAAAAGGCGGCAAAGCCGTAATAGTCGTCCATCGTCCACCGGTCGAATGGGTGGTTGTGGCCCTGGGCGCATTGGATACGGGTGCCGAGGGAGAGCTGGGTGATGTCTTCGGCGATCCTTTGGGGCGTGAGCCGCTCGCCGGCCGTGTACGGGTTTGCCGCCGGTGTGGCGTGATTGCTTCCGGAGCCGACCAGCAGTTCCCGGACAAACTCATTCAGTGGCCGGTTGCGGGCCATCTGCTCGCACACCCACCGGGCGTAGGCGGACATGGCCTTGGCATCGCGGCCATATTGCGGGGTGTTGATGACCGCGCGAATGCGGAGCAGTTCGCCCCACTTTATCGCCCACAGATCCACGAATTCCTCACGCTCCAACAGCACGTCGATGAGCCGGGTCCGCTTGTTCAGATCGCGATCGGCGAGAGACCGGTCGTAGTCCCCCCGCGTGGCAGGCAGGCCGATGAGGTCGAGGTACGCGCCCCGCAGGAAGGCTCCATCGGAACAGAGGTCCGAGGGCGCCATGCGGAGTTTCTGGAGCTTGTCGAAGACCAGCGTGTCGACGTAGTTGTGTGCCAGCGGGTTGGGCCAGCGGAAGCGGTCCTTCGCCGGCAGGACGATGACCTCCGCGCCGACGGTGAATTTGTTGAACCGGGCGAAGGCAGAGGCGCCTCCACGCCCGTTGCCGACGAAGACCCCTTCCTGGTCGATCGAGGCCACCGCATCGTTGTTCGTCAGGATCGCGGACCACGACCGGCACCTCCACCCGGAGGCCACCCTCCTCGACGAACAGCCGGCTGTCGCCGTCTTGCCGGGGAGCCAGGATCGGACGTTGGACGACTGCCACGGCCGGCTCGGCGAAGCGCAGCACCGCGCTGGCGGTCACGTCGCGGGTGATCCCCTGGGCATCGACCCGCTGGACCACTACGGATTGCCAGTCGTCGTGGCCGCGGAGTTCGGTCCGGGATGGGAAGACCTTCAAGCCCCCCGCGGCAAAATGCTCCGGGCGGTCGGCCGCCAGGGTCAGGGTCGCGTCGCCATGATGACGCCCAGCCAGAGATGTCTGCGGTGCATGGTCGTCGCGATCTCCCGAAGGCTCCCGTCGGCCACAGCCGACGGGAGGGTGGTTTGTCGGGTTTGGGCGGGTGGCCCCGGTTCGCCAAGCCGGGGACTCACCGCGGAGCTACTTCTGGGCGTTGGTGGGGCGGCCGCGCTCAGCATCGATGCGCAACATGTCATCCCCGGGCTGATGCGCGGGGCCTGCATGGTGACGCCTTGGGGCAGCCCCAAGGCGACTAATTCCAGGTCGCCGTTGAACGGTCGGCTGGTGCTGGAGATGGCGACCTGGGGGTTGTAGCGGTTGCCCGACGGGACCGGGACGGTTTGCCTCAGCTGCGGCTGGTCCAGGTTTTCCGGTTCGGCGGGAATGTAGATGTGCGTCGCGTCGATGTCCGGTTGAACTTCCGATCCGACTAAACGGATTCGGTGCCGCCACGCTGGCGGTCGTCTTCGACACCAAGCACGTATTCTCCTTCCGCGGGTGCGAGCCGCTCGAGAATGGCGTCGAGCGTCTCGCGACTGACGCCGTTGCCCCGGGGCAGGCCGAGCTGGCTCAGGCGACAATCGGTGGCCCGCTGGATACCGCCCTTCCCACTGACCGCTCGGACCCAGATCGTGGGGTCGAGCGGCGAGCCGATCGTCTTGGCGAGGGCATGAAATCGGAGGCGCTGCCCCTTCGCGGCGCGAAAGCGGAAGCAATCGACGTCGCCGGGCCGCTCGATAATGCCGTTGAAAGCAACGGGGAGGTCGGCCGCCGGCTGGCCCGAAAGGGCCTCGGGAGTATCGTTTGGCGCCGTCTCCAAAACGTTCCGAAACGGCGACACTCGGAGGAACTTCGGCGACGGGGCGGGCACGTCGCGCGCATCTCGGGCGATGAACGACAAGTCCCCCGCGGCATTTGGGGGCAGATGGACCGTCTGCGTCTGTCGACCAATGGGGGTCGCTCAGGACCTGGACCGTCAGATCAGAACCGGCCGGGTAGACTGCCGTCGGCTGCGGGAATGTGTCCACGTGGAGATGGTAGAACGTGTCCGCACCGTGGAACGTGGTGTGGCGCACTTCGATGTCTTACCGACTGTGTCGCTGTGCTTGAACGGACAGGAGCGGATCCTGGATGAAAAGGGCCGAATCGTCGGCCGAGGCGACCAGTCGGCCCTCGGCGTCGCATAGCCCCAGGTAAAGGTCAGGGACACCGACCTCGCCACCGATGCGGGCTGCTTCGACCTCGGCGGAGAGCCGGTCCCCGCGGCGTGCCTCGACCCGGTAAACGTCCACGTCGAAGGCTTCGGCGATCTGACCGTGCACGGTGCGGTTGAGCGCCACGGGCTGGGCCGTGGAGCGCTGGTCGTTCCGCTTCGTCGAGGTTTCTTCGTCCGGGACGACGGGGACGACACCGACCACCGAGCGGCGATATTCGGTCAAGCCGTGGGCCGTCACCAGCCGCAAGCCGTGCGGCCTGAAGGGGCAGTCCTTCGCCAGCTGGAGCCGGACGCGGACGCGGATCCCTGGCTTCACCTTTACTCTCCGGCCGTTGATGACGACGTCACCCGCGAGCGGCTCGATGGAGACCACCCGGATGCCGGGTTCGTAGAAAACGACGTCGCGCGGCTCTTGGAGGTAGAGGCCGGTGAAGTAGACGTCCCCGGGGGTGCCGCGTTGGCCGCCGGTGGGGCTGAGGCGAGTCAACCGTGGGGAACCGGCGAGCAACTCGGCGGGGGCCATACGCAGCCCAGAGAACGAAACCAACGGTCAGGAGGAAAAAGCGGCACATGCCGTCGTCCTATCGGCGGCGGGGGGAGGGAACCGGCTCGGCCGCTCCCGCCGGCGCGGGAGCGGCCGAACCTGTTGCAGCGCTCAACTCAGCAGGTCTTTGACGACCTCGCCGCCGTCGATGATCTTGGTGAGGCGGTTGCCGGGAGCCATCAACTCCTTGTCGCCGTTGATACCCAGTTGGTGGTACACGGTGGTCAAAACATCCTCGATGCGGACGGGGTTCTCTTCGGGCTCGCTGGCGGTGGAATTAGACGAGCCGTAAACCAGCCCCTTCTTAAAACCGCCGCCGGCGACGCCCACGGAGTAGACCCGAGGATAGTGGTCGCGGCCGGCCGACGCGTTGATTTTCGGCGTGCGGCCAAATTCGCTGGTCACCAGGACAATGGTGGAGTCGAGCAGCCCCCGCTGGTCGAGGTCGCGGATCAACGCGGCCAAGGCCGAATCAAGGCCCGGGGCCTGACGGCGGATGGCGTTCTCGATGCCGGCGTGATGGTCCCAGGCGCCGTAGCTGACGGTGACGAAGCGGACGCCCGCTTCGATCAAGCGACGGGCCAGGAGGAAGCGTGGCCCTGCCTCCGACGCACCGTACATTTCCCGCGTGGCAGCGCTCTCCCGGCTGATGTCGAAGGCCTCGCGGGCGGCCGGCGAGGTGATCAGGGCATAAGCCTGCTGGTAAAACTCGTCCATCGCCCCCAGGGCCTCGGCCTTGCCGGCCCGCTCCCGGAAGTGAGCGTCAACCAGGTCGCGAATCCGCTGCCGCTTGCCGAAGCGTATGTCGTCCACGCCCGGGGGAAGCGTCAGGTCACGCACCTGGTATCCGGGACGCCCCGGGTCAGTGCCGATGCCAAAGGGCCCATATTGGGCGGGCAGGTATCCTGTCCCCGAGTGTTCGGGCACGGTGGGAATGGCGACGTAAGCGGGCAGGTTGTGCCGCGGACCAAATTCGTGAGCGACGACGGCGCCGAGGCTCGGGTGCTCGATTGTGGGGCTCTGACGGTAGCCGGTGAACATCGCATACGCGGCCCGGCCGTGGTCGGCTTCCTTGCCGGCGATCGAGCGGATGACCGTCATTTTGTCCACGACCTCCGCCAATTGGACGAAGTGTTCGCTGAAAGCGACCCCGGGTAACCGGGTCTTCACTACGCCAAACGGCCCGCGATATTCCAGCGGCGCCTCCGGCTTGGGATCCCACGATTCCTGATGAGCCATGCCGCCCGGCAACACAACCTGAATCACACCCTTCGCTGGTCCCTCTTTGCTGACGGAGTTCTTGATGTCGGCCCACGCCGTGAGCCTCAGGAAGTCCCCCAGCGTCAGGCCGAGGGCCCCGACCACACCCACGCGCAGGAACTCGCGCCGGCCAGGTTTCCGGAAGTGAGCCGGGTCGTCGTGCCACGTCACCACGTCTTTCCTCGCCATTGGGGGCCACCTTTGAAAACTCCTCGGAGTCTTGCGGTCCAACCCGCAGACGCGGCTGCTGCCGTCCCGGGGGATGTTTGCTTTGGTCCCACACAAAGCTGAATCAAAAGACAGGCAGGTGCCTGCGTTCGGTAGGCTCAACGTCGCGTGATCCTAGCCTTCGGCTCGCGGTCTTGCAAGTCGCTGTCTGAAAAAACTGAGTGCAGCTATTGTTTGGGGCGGGGTTGAGCGCTCCGAGCGGCGATTTTTCATCCCGCCGCGCGGGTTCATCCTGTTGCGCCCGCTGAAGACGCAGCGAGCGCCAAACGACAAATCCCCCCTCCGTCCCGAGCACGACTTCCCCATCCTCGCGCGAGCGCGAACCGATCGATCCCTCTCCGCCGCTTCACCCTCGCCCTGCCGAAACACTCGAGGCACGCCGGAGAAACTTGCCCCGCTTTCAAACCTTGCCCGCAGTGAGCGTGGCGTCGTTGGTCCCCCAGCCGCCGTTCGGCATTGGCCGAATGGTCGGCCTCAGCCACCCACGTTACCGAGTCATGCCCACGTCGGCGGTGCATTTCCGAGGGTCAACCATACAACAGCCGTACCGAAACCGACGCTGCGTGGTTGTCGAGCCCCGGAGGGTGCGATGTCCGATGGCGCGATCCCGAAGGTTGCCCTGCCGTCGTCAGAACTGGTCCCAGCGTTGGGGCAAGGGACATGGGCGATGGGCGAGCGGCGCTCGTCGCGGGCGGCCGAGGCGGCGGCCTTGCGCCTGGGGCTCGACCTGGGGATGAGCCTCATAGATACCGCCGAGATGTACGCCGAGGGCGCCGCCGAAGAGGTGGTGGCCGACGCCGTTGCCGGACGGCGGGACGAGGTGTTCTTGGTGAGTAAAGTCCTTCCGAGCAACGCCAGCCGGCGCGGCACCGTGGCGGCGTGCGAGCGCAGCTTGCGGCGGTTGCGCACCGACCGGCTCGACCTCTACCTCCTGCACTGGCGGGGAGGTTTCGCGCTGCAAGAGACGTTGGCCGGGTTTGCCGAACTCCTCCGCTCGGGAAAGGTCCGCTACTGGGGCGTCAGCAACTTTGACCTCGGCGACCTGCGGGAGCTGGTCGGTCTGCCTGGGGGATCTGAGGTCGCCACGAATCAGGTGCTGTACAACCTCACCCGCCGCGGGATCGAATTCGACCTATTGCCCTGGTGCCGACAGCACCAAGTGCCTATCATGGCTTACTCCCCACTCGAACAGGGACGGCTTCTCCGCCACCCGGTGCTACACCGGGTGGCGTCCCGACACGGGGTGACGCCCGCTCAGGTGGCCCTCGCCTGGTTGTTGCGCCAGCCAGGGATCATCGTCATTCCCAAGGCTGCGGACCCTGCTCACGTCCGTGAAAATCGGGCGGCCGCGGACCTGCGGCTGACAGCGGAGGACGTTGGCGAGCTGGACCAAGCTTTTCCCCCGCCGCAAGCCAAGGAACCGTTGGCGGTTCTCTGATCGGCCGGGCAGTGGCCGCGCGGCTCGGGTGAGCGGGTTTTTTCGTTGACCCGGCGGCGCTGTTGGGGCTAAAATTCTAAGCCAATAAATAACCTGCCGTATTGCGCACAGGCTCGAGCCCTCCTTCCAAACATGGTTGCCCGTGGTTCGACGTATTGGTTTTTCGGCTTGTTAACGCTGTTGCCGGCCGTGGCGGGCGCGGCGGAGTACATCCCGGATGAAAAGAAAGACCACTGGGCGTGGCAAAAGCCCGTCCGCCCGCCGGTGCCCTCGGTGCGCTCGAAGGAGTGGGTCCGAAACCCGATCGACGCGTTTATTCTCGCCCGGCTTGAGGCCGCGGGCCTCCGACCAGCAGCGCCTGCCAGTCGGGCCCAGCTGGTTCGACGAGTGACGCTCGACCTGATCGGTCTGCCGCCGACGCCGGAGGAAATCGAGCAGGCCGAACGTGATCCGTCGGCAACGTGGTGGGAACAGGTGGTCGATCGGCTGCTGGCCTCGCCGCATTATGGCGAGCGCTGGGGCCGGCACTGGCTCGACGTGGCCCGCTTCGCCGAGAGCAACGGCTACGAGTTCGACGAAATCCGCCCCGACGCCTGGCGATACCGCGATTACGTCATCCGTTCGTTCAACGACGACAAGCCGTATGATCGGTTCGTCAAGGAGCAGCTGGCGGGCGACGAGTTGTATCCCGGGGACCGGGACGCTCTGATCGCAACGGCGTTCAACCTCCTCGGCCCGGACATGACCGACGCCAGCAGTCAGGCACAACGCCGGCAGAACACGCTCAACGACATGACCGATACCGCCGGCTTAGTATTCCTCGGGCTGACGATCACTTGCGCCCGCTGCCACGACCACAAGTTCGAGCCGATCCCGCAGAGCGATTATTATCGGTTACAAGCGTTTTTCGCTGCCGCCGACTTTCGCCACGATGTCGTCATCGCCGACGCTCAGGAACAGGCGCGTCACGAGCGGCAACAGCGGGAGTACGAGGCGTTGGTCAAGCCGATCCGGGACCAGATCGCGGCTTTGGAGGAACCGCACCGCCGTCGGCTGTTCGAGGCGAGGCTGGCCCGCCTGACGCCCGAGGCGCAGGCGGCCCATCGGACACCTGCGGAGCGTCGCACGGAAAGCCAGCGGATTCTGGTGGCAGAAACGGCCCGCTTGGTGGCTGTTTCCGCTAAGCACGTCACCGACGCAATGAGCGCCGCCGAGCGGTCCCGGTGGCAGGCGCTGCACGCGGAATTGCGAAAGTACGATGCTTACAAACCGGTTCCCCTGGCCGTCACGATGGCCATGCAGGAGAACGGGTCGGTCGCTCCGAAGACGTTCATCCTCGAGCGGGGAGAACTGAATAGCCCGGCGGATGAAGTCGAGGCTGGGTTTCCGACGATCCTGACGCCAGGGTTGGAGCCGAGGCCGGCGGCGGTCACGCCGCAGGCCCAGTCGACGGGGCGTCGCTCGGCCCTGGCCCAATGGGTCGCCAGTGCCGACAATCCCCTGACCGCCCGGGTCCTGGTCAATCGCCTGTGGCAACACCATTTTGGCCGCGGGCTTGTCGCGACGGCCAACGATTTCGGCACCCGCGGCGAGCCACCCAGTCACCCCGAGCTTCTCGACTGGCTCGCGGTCGAATTCGTCGAGCGTGGCTGGAGCATCAAGGCGATGCATCGGCTGATGTTGACCTCGGCAACCTACCAGCAATCGACCCTCGGACCGAAGGCCGACATCGATCCGGAGAATCGTCTGTTGGGCCGGATGAATCGTCTGCGGCTTGAAGGCGAAGTCATCCGCGACAGTCTGTTGGCGGTGTCCGGCCGGCTGAACCGCCAGATCGGGGGCCCGAGTGTGTTCCCGCCGATTCCCAGGGAGGCGTTGCAAGGGTCGAAGGGTTGGACGGCGAGCACCGACCCGGCGGACCATGTGCGGCGGAGTGTCTACATTTTCGCCCGCCGGAATCTCCGCTTCCCGTTGCTGGAGGTGTTCGATCTGCCCGACAGCAACCAAAGTTGCGCCAGGCGGGAGCGGAGCACGACGGCGCCGCAAGCGCTGGCGCTATTGAACGCCGACGAAGTGACCGTGGCGGCCCAGGCTTTGGCCGAACGCCTGGAACGGGAAGCAACGAGTGTCGAGGCCCGCATCGACCGAGCGTTCCGCCTGGTGCTGGGCCGGCCGCCGACCCGGACGGAGTTGACTACGGCAGGTTCGTTCCTGCAACAGTCCCCCTTAAGCGAACTCTGCCGGGCGTTGTTCAACGTCAACGAGTTTGTCTACGTGGACTGATCGCCGGCGGGGAGCGAGCAAGGCCGTGGTGGAGTCGGGCGAGGGGTGGTGCCTTGGCCGGCGTCGGGTGTTTCTGCCCGGCGGCACCTGCTGCCGCCGGGGTGGATGGAGTTCGGGTGGGACATCGCCATGAACCGTTGCCTTGGCCCTGCCGGTCCGGACACACGCCCGGCCAGCCGCCGCGAGTTCCTTCGCCGCGCGGGGATGGGTTTTGGGTCGATCGCCCTGACGGCGTTGTTGGCGGACGACGGCCTATTGGCGGACGAGTCGGGTCAGCCACTAGCCCCGAAGAAACCGCACTTCGAGCCGCGGGCCAAGCGCGTCATTTTCCTGTTCATGTCTGGCGGGCCGAGCCATCTGGAGTTGTTCGACCCCAAGCCGGAACTTCAGCGGCTCCACGGTCAGCGTCTGCCGGAGTCGTTCGGCCCAGTAAAGACGCGCCGCGGCGTTGACAAGAACAAGCTCTTGGCGACCCGGCGAACTTTCCGCAAGCACGGCGAAGCCGGCATCGAAATGTCCGATTGGCTCCCCCACCTGGCCACGTGTGCCGACGACCTGTGTGTGTTGCGGGGCTGTTACGGCGACAGCGTCACGCACCCCGAATCGGTGTACCTGATGAACACCGGGTCGATCCTGATGGGTCGGCCGTCGCTCGGCGCCTGGGTCAGTTACGGCCTGGGGACCGAAAACCAGAACATGCCGGCCTTCGTCGTGCTTCCCGATCCTGGGGGTTGGGTCAAGGGGGGAGCGCCGGCTTGGGGCAACGGTTTTTTGCCGGCCGCTTTTCAGGGTACCGTCGTTCGCGGCGGGCCTGCGCCGGTCTTGCACGTGAATAACCCAGTCGGCGTGACAGCCGATCAACAACGCCGCACCCTCGACCTGGTGCGGCAGCTGAACGACGAGCATCGCCGCGGCCGCGAGGACGACACCGAGTTGTCGGCCCGCATCGCCGCCTACGAACTCGCGTTCCGCATGCAGGCCCACGCTCCGGAGGTGGTGGACATTTCCGGCGAGTCAGCGGCCACGCGGAAGCTTTACGGCCTGGACGAGAAGATGACCGCCGAATTCGGCCTCCGCTGCCTCTTGGCCCGCCGGATGGTGGAGCGCGGGGTCCGGTTTGTGCAGGTCTACTGCGGCGACACCACCGGTTGGGACGCGCATTCGGACATCGAGGGGAACCACGGCCGACTGTGTGCGCAGAGCGATCGGCCGATCGCCGGGCTGCTCAAAGACCTGAAGAGCCGGGGCCTCCTTGACGACACGCTGGTCATCTGGGGCGGCGAGTTTGGTCGAACGCCGATGAGCGAGGGGAGCAGCGGCCGGGACCACAATCCGTATGGGTTCACCGTCTGGCTGGCTGGTGGCGGCATTAAGGGGGGTCAGGTGATCGGCTCCACCGATGCCGTCGGCCTTCGCGCCGAAGAGGACAAGGCCCACGTCCATGACATCCACGCCACCATCCTCCATTTGCTTGGTTTCAACCATAAGCGGCTCACTTTCCGCCACAACGGGCGAAACGAACGCTTGACCGATAACGCCGGCGAAGTGATCGACAAGGCCCTGGCTTGATCGGCCGGCCGATTTCTTGGCGTTTGGCCGCCGGCGGCGATAATGGCGTCGTCGCCTCAAGGCCGCGCGGGGAGGGAGCATGTTGCTGGGCAAGGTCCGGTTGCGAAGCGGGGAGGAGCGGATCGGGTTCGTGGCCCAGGAGCGTTTCCAGCTCGCCGAAGGGTCGGCCACGCTGAGCGACGTGCTACACGCGGACGATCCCGCCGCGGAGATTCGGCGGTTGGCCGACGATCCGGCCCGAAGTGTGGCGCTGGGTGAGGTGACATATTTGGCACCGATCGATCGACAGGAAGTCTGGGCCGCAGGAGTGACTTACAAGCGCAGTCGGGAGGCCCGGGAACGGGAGTCGGCAGGGGCGGGTCGGTTTTACGATCTCGTGTACTCGGCGCCGCGGCCGGAGCTGTTTTTCAAAGCCAATCCGCATCGGGTGGCTCATCCGGGCGAGGCGGTGCGGATTCGGCGAGACAGCCGATGGAGCGTCCCGGAGCCGGAGCTGGCACTCGTCCTCTCGCCGCGGCTGAAGATCGTGGGCTACACCGTGGGGAACGACATGAGCGCCCGGGACATCGAGGGCGAAAACCCGCTTTATCTGCCGCAAGCCAAGGTGTACGACCGCTCCTGCGCCTTGGGGCCGGTCGTCGCCTTGGCCGACGCCATGCCGCCGGTGGCGGAGGTATCGATTGGCATGACCATTGATCGCGGCGGCCGGCGCGTCTTCGAGGGCCAAGTGTCCCTCAGCAGCATGGCCCGGAGTCTCGCCGAGCTGGTCGATTGGTTGGGGCGGGAGGCCTCCTTCCCAGACGGCGTGATCCTCCTCACCGGCACCGGAATCGTCCCGCCGGATGATTTCGCGCTGGCGACCGGCGACGTGGTCAGCATCGACATCACCGGCATCGGGCGGCTGACCAACGTCGTGGAAGTAGCTGGCTGCTAGGCTGCGGCGTCTTCGGTGTGGGTGGTGGCCGCCCGGCTTAGACTGAGCCGAGCGGTCTTCGGCTTTGTCTTGGGCCGTGCCGGCAGGCACGGTCCGGTCAATAGTGCGGCGGCATGGTCTTGCTCCGCAGCCAGGCGCTATACCACAGGTCAACGGTGAATTGGGCCGCGACGCGACAGCGGGCCATGATGAAGGCCCGGGATTCGTCGGTCGGTTTGTCGAAGGCCCCGCGCTTGTCCAGCTCGTAGCAGGTATTGACGTGGCTGTGCGACTCGAGGATCACCTTGATGGTGTGGGCCCAGACGTCGTCGATGCGATGGGCCTCCACGCCGCGGCAGATTTCCTCGGGTGAGAAATTGTTCTTCTCTGGAAAGGCGTCGATTTTCGCGTGGATGCCTTTCTGTACGAACTGGCCGTCTGGGGTGCGTCGGCCGTCGTAGTCGCGGGTGGTGTGCAGGGGCATAGCGGCGTCGCCGGTGTAGTGGGCCAGGATGCCGGCGTAGACCAGGCACTTCATCTGCACCGCGGGGTTTTGCGGGTCGTCGCGGTAGTCCTTGAACGCGCAGCTGAGTCGGTCGTAGTTCTCCAGGATGGCGTACGGCAGCATACCGGTGCGCGATGGCGACTGCTTCAGCCGGGCGATCAGGGAGGCGGCCTTATAGCGGTCGGCGGGAAGATCCTGCCCCTGGAGGTCTTCCAGGTCGATGTAATGGTCGGGGGCTTCCGCGGCCCGCAGGTGCTTGGCCGCCGGGTTCTTCCAGCGGTCAGGCTCGCCCGCGCAGTGGGCAATCACTTTGCCGCCAGCCCGGAAAAAGGCCGGCACATCCTCCGGCAGCCGGGCGACGGCGGCCTCGGCAATACTCTCATGGCCCTTGACCCACCAACCGGGGGCCAGCCCCACCATCAGCCCGACCAACACGATTGCCGCCGTCAGGTACTTCAGCATGGACGCCGTACTCCTCGCCAACTTGTCCAGATTTCGCTCCGATCCCCTGTCACAGGCCCAGCCTTGGATTTTCTAATCTGCGGCTTGTGCAGAATATGCTCTGAACCGACGCCTGGCAAACGCATTCTCCACTGGAAACATTTGGCGTTTTTGTCAAAGTCGTTCCGAAACTATCCGGGGACGCGCACCGTAGGGCATACACCACTCGCCAGGGAGGGCCTGGGCATGAGGACTAGGCTGGCAACCGCATTCGGATTGTTGATCGCCTGGGGGGCGTCCGCCTCGGGCGAGGAGGGGACGTGGCGCTCCAGCGGCGGAGGTCTGGGGCCGGTCCGGCTCGGCCGGCCCGTCGCCAGCGACACCATCCCTGCGACGCTGTCCCGCGACGATGCTCATGTCCACCCTGCTGGCTTCACCGCCGCGGACACGCCCCGCCGCCCGATCGTGCGGCTTCAGGCACCGACGGAATCGCGCCCCGGGCCGGCCCCCCAAGGGGCCGCCCCTCCCTGGGGCGTCTCCGTTAATCCTGCCCCGGTTACGGCTTATTCGCCTCCGGTTGGTACCGAGGAACTCTACAACAACGGCGTCGTCACGGACGATGCCGCCGCGGGTGGGTGTGGCGGGCCCTGGTGGACGATTTGTGAGTGTGGCCAGCCGCTCTTCGGCATCCCCTTTTTGGGCAATTACCAGTGCTTCAAAAGCGACCACTGTTTCGATCACATGACCTCCCCGTTGAGCAACCCGTTCCTCTTCGAAGACCCACGGTCGCTCACCGAACTCCGGCCGATGTTCCTCTTTCAGGGAGCACCGGGCAGTAACCTGGTCTACCGGGGAGGCCAGTTGATGTTCCTCGGGACGCAGGCCCGCGTCGCCGTCACCGACCGCTTGTCGTTGGTCTTCCATAAGCTCGGTTGGATCTGGAACACCCCCAACGGTGGGATTCCCGGCTACGAAGCGCACGTCGGCTTCTCCGAGTTCTTTTTCGGCCCGAAATACACTTGGCTGCGGAACGAAGACACCAAGACCATCAGCGCCCTCGGCCTGCAATTCCAGTTTCCGACCGGCCCCGCCAAGGTCTTCCAGGACACCGGCAACCTCTCCCTCGTCCCCTATGTCACCTTCGGGCAGAATTTCCTGCGGTCATCTTACGGCAGCTTTAACTTCATGAGCACCATCGGCTACGCTGCCAGCGTCAACAACAGACGCTCCGACTATCTGTATGGCAGCCTGCATCTGGACTTCGACGTCCTCAACATGAACAAGTTCTTCCCGGTGCTCGAACTGAACAATTTCTACTGGACGAAGAACGGCACGTCGAACTGGCAGAACTTCGAGGGCCGCGACCTCATCAATTTCGGGGCGACCGACGTCCGCGGGAACTACAATCTGACGATGGCGGCCGGGCTGCGATACAAGTTCACCGAGGCGGCCCAGGCCGGCTTCGCCGTTGAATTTCCGTTGACTGGCCGGCGCGACCTGCTCGACTATCGGCTGATGGTCGACGTCATCCTGCGATATTGAGTCAGCGGCAAGACCGAGGTGAGGGGATCCAGCGAGCAGTCGAGGATGTGCGGTTCGGCGAGCAGCCTGGGGTGCGGGTTGGCGAGCAGTGCTGCGTAACCGTCTCGTACCGGCAAGTTCGCCTTTCCTGGCTGGCCCCTTCCGTCAACAGCCCTTCGCTGGCGCTAATCCGGTCCAGGGATGCCCGACACGTCTGGTGTGGTACTGTTCGCCCTCCGGCGGGAAATGCGGGGATTGCAGGGGCGCTGCCGGCTGACCCCGCAGCGAGCCCCCGGCCCGGCGAAGGTCTGGGCCGGCGAGTCGTGGCTGGCGGTGGAAACGGGGGTGGGCGGCCTCCGGGCGCTCGCCGCCTTGAACGAACTGCGGCGGCGCGGGCCGCTGGCATGGGTCGTTTCCGCGGGCTTCGCCGGTGCGCTATGTCCGCAACTACGGGTCGGGGACATTGTCGTGGCCCGCGAGGTGGTGGATACCAACGGCCGACGCTGGCCGACGACCTGGCGGCCGGGGGGGCCCCCCCCCCCGCCCGGGGGGGCCCCCCCCCACCCGGCCCCCCCCCCCCCCCCCCCCCCCCCCCCACAAAACCCCCGGGCGCCCACAAAGAAACGA
>JANWYO010000025.1 GCA_025055215.1 Gemmataceae bacterium | reverse complement strand
ACACGATCCCGTTGGTGGGGGGGGCACCCGTCTCCCCTGCGGGGCAGTCACCCGGACGTGGGCCCGCCACGCCGGGGGGGGGGCGGGCGACGGGGCCTCGGGCCCGGTCGCCCGCATGGGAGCAGCCGCCGTGCCCCGCCTGAATGCCCAGCCACCGGCGACCTCGTTGGCCGACCGCCGGAGCCGGCAGACGATGCGAAGTCGCCGGATCAGCGGCCGGCGGCCGGCCAGACGACACGGCCCGGCGTGGTGGTTCGGATGCTGTAGAGCGTCCCTCCGGCGGTGATGTAGAGCGTCTTCAAGTCTTCACCGCCAAACGCGCAATTGGTCACCTCGTCGTTCGGAACGTGAAGAAACGTCAGCAGCTTCCCCTCGGGGCTGAGGACGTAAATACCCCCCAGGACGTTCTCGGCCGGCTCGGCGGGTGGGTTCGGCCGCGTCCGCCCCGCGGCGACGTACAGCCTCCCTTTGTGGTCCTGCTTGAGGCCGTCCGGCCCCCGTCCCTTGCCCCAGTCGTAAAGGAGCCGGCGGCTTGCCAGGTCAACACTCCCATCTGGGCGAAGGTCAAACCGGTAGAGCTTGCGCGCGCCTTCGACCGTGCTGTTGTTATTGTCGGCGACATACAGGAAGCGGTCGTCGGCCGAGACCAGCAACCCGTTGGGTCGCTCCAATTCCCGGCCGATGATACGTGTTACCTTACCGTCGGGGTCGATGCGATAGACACCTTCGATCGTTCGGCCCTGTTCGTCGCGGATTTCCATCCCTTCCCGGCTGCCGTAGCGCGGGTCCGAGAAGTAAATGCGGCCCTTGGAATCGAGGGTCAGGTCGTTGGGTTGGTTGTAGCGCTTGCCCTCGAAGCGGTCGGTGAGGATGGTGATGGTGCCGTCGAGTTCGGTGCGGCTGACGAGTCGGCGCTTCGGCTCGCACGCCAGCAGCCGGCCCTGGTGGTCGAAGAGAAGCCCGTTGGTGCCGGCATCGCGGCGGAAGATGCGCGACTGCCTCATGAGGTCGAGTTGGTAGATGTGGCCGTTGCCGCTGCTGAGAAGGCCGAGCTTGGGGTGCCAGGCGGGGCCTTCGCCGCCAGCACCGTCGGCGGCCTCGACCCGGAGCTGAGCCCCTGGGGCGAAGATCGGCTCGTCAGCGGGTTGAAAGGCGGTTCCTGCCAGAAAAAACCACATGGTCAGAAGTTGGTTCATGACTCGGCATCCTCTGCGGGGGCATGGTGCGGCCTCGGGATCGCGGCCGGTCGGCGGCGCGGCGGCGGGGGGCCTTTAGGCCCCGCCGCCGCCCCAAGCCACCGACGCTCGCCCGCCCGTCGGCTTAACCGCCACGCTGCGGCTTGCACCAGCGATAATGTCGGCCGCGTCGGCCCGATTCTGGCCCGCTCTTCGGCTTAGCCGCCACGCCTGATCTTGGCCATCTGCCCCATCATCACCCGAACGCGGGTCCGAACCGACCCCGCGGTCCAGCCGGCCGACAACAATCGCGCAGGCCGGGAGCTTTGTGCCACCTGTAGCGACTCCAGCCGCGACGACACCGACGCAAAGCGACGGTTTTTCTTAAGCCGGTCGCTGGAAGCCGTCTAGAATTGAATGCCGGCCCCGGCACCGGGCCGGGGACTGGCACATGTCGTTTGCCCATCACGGAAAGCCGCGCATGAAACGCCTCGCCCTGCCCCTCTTTCTTGGCTTGTGTGCGTTCGTCGGCGGTCACACCGCGGCCTGGCTGGGGCCGCGGTGGACGGCCACGGTCCAAGCGCAGCCCGCCACGGGCACGTTGATCCCCCCTTCGCCGGTGGCCAGCGACATCCTCCGCATCAGTGACCGCTTTGAGGCCGTCGCTCGCCGCGTCGGCCCGACCGTTGTCTCCATCGAGGCCACCAAGCCCGGCAATGGGCCGAATCAAGTCAAGGTCAAGCCGGTGGAGGAAACAGGCTCCGGCGTTATCGTTCGTCTGGAGGGTGTGCCTCAGTTCCTGGTCTTGACGAATAACCACGTCATCACCGGTGCTCGCCCCGAACAGATCACGATCAGTACCCACGATGGTCGCCTTCTTCGCCCTGGCCATGTCTGGGCCGATCCCGAGTCGGACATTGCTCTCCTTCGCCTGGACCAAAGCGACCGCCTCGCCGCCGCGACACTGGGCGACAGCGATCAGGTGCGGGTCGGTCAATGGGTGCTGGCGTTCGGCAGCCCCTTCGGCCTGAGCCAGACGGTGACCCACGGCATCATCAGTGCTCGGGAACGGGGCCAGGTCAGCCTCGGCAGCACGATCCGCATTAAGGACTTCCTCCAGACCGATGCCGCCATCAACCCCGGCTCCAGCGGCGGGCCACTCGTCAACCTCGACGGCGAGGTCATCGGCATCAACACCGCCATCGCCTCCCAAAGTGGCGGCAACAGCGGCGTCGCCTTCAGCATCCCCGTCAACCTCGTCAAGCGCGTCGCCCGGCAACTGTTGGAACGCGGAAGCGTCAGCCGGGGCTATCTGGGCTTGCAGCTGGCGCCCTCCTTCGAGCCGGCGGACGCCCTTCGCCTGGGGCTGGATCGCGTCCAGGGAGCGCTGGTGGAGACTGTCTATCCCGACACCCCCGCGGCGGCTGCCGGCCTGAAGCCGAACGACGTCATCCTGCAACTCGACGGCACGCCGATCCGCAACGAAAATCACCTCATCAATTGGGTCAGCACGCTCCCGGTGGGGCGGCGTGTCCGGCTGTCGGTATGGCGGGACCGGCAACTGGTGCAGCTCGAGGCCGTCATCGGGGACTGGTCTCAGGCCCAGGGCCGCTTCCGGACGGCCCCGTGAGGCCGACGGCCAACTCGGGCCGCTGTCGCCCGAACCAGCGGAGGCAGTCGCGGATGACCGCGACTGCCCCGTAAAGCATCAGCACCGTCGCCACGGCCAGCAGGGCGTGGTCGAACATGCCGTCCGGCCAAGTTTGCCCGTTGATCTCGATCTCCACTCCCAACCAACTCTTGGCGTGATGGGCAAACAACGGCCCCATGTCAAGCTCCTTTCAAAACTCGATCCCCGGCTGGGCCTTGATCCCGGCCTTGTAATGATGCTTGACCGCCCGGATCTCCGATACCATGTCGGCCAACTCGCAGACCTCCGCCGGCGCGCCCCGGCCCGTGAGGACGACGTGCAGGGCCGGGTCTTTGGTCTTGAGGAAGGCGACGACCTCGCTGGGGTCGAGGTAGCCGAGCTTCATGACCACGTTGATTTCGTCGAGGATCACCAGGTCGTACCGACCTGAGCTGATGGCTTGTTTGCTGACCTCCCAGATTTCGCGGGTGGTGGCGATGTCCTGCTCGCGGTTCTGCGTGATCCAGGTGAAACCGTCGCCCATGGGGCGAATTTCCAAGTCGAGGCCGAGGTGGTCTTTGTGGTCACGGAGCAGGTCGGCGAGTTTCTTTTCGCCGGTCTTCCACTTGCCTTTGATGTAC
Organism: Gemmataceae bacterium; assembly: GCA_025055215.1. Classification (GTDB taxonomy): domain Bacteria; phylum Planctomycetota; class Planctomycetia; order Gemmatales; family Gemmataceae; genus JANWYO01. The sequence continues at coordinate 19,607 of JANWYO010000025.1, read as the reverse complement.
TGCACCATGAAGACACGCAACCCTTGACCGAGGGCGCGGAAGGCCAAGCCCAGGGCCGAGGTCGTCTTTCCCTTGCCGTCCCCGGTGATGACGAGTATCAGACCTCGGCGGCGGTGTTGACTCATGGCGGCGACTCCTGACTGGGGCCGCAGGCCCCACCCGCGGCCTCGGAACGTCAACCGACCGCCTGCCGACAAGGCAGCCGGAGGACCGCGTCCAGCGGGGCGTAGTCGGCCCCCAAGGCGACGGCCAGCTGGGCGGCCCGGCCCCACCGAGGCCAGCCGGTCTCGGTGTCGATCACCAGCAAGGCCGTCGCATATCGCGCCAGGCGGGCCGCCTCGGTCAAGGCGTCGGCCCAGGGATCGGCGTGGCGGCTTATATTGGCTCGGCCATCGGTCAACACCACGACCCAGGAGGGTTGGCGAGGCTGGCACCGGCGCTGCCGTCGCAGCAAGTTGGCGGCGGCAGCCAAGCCGTCGGCCAACGGCGTCGTGCCGCCCACGGGGAGTGCCTCCAGCGCCTGGGACGCCAGCCCCAAGCCCCGGCGGGGTGGCAGTACCTGCTCGACACGATCGCCGCGAAAGGCCAGAATGCTCACCCGATCCCGGCGGCGATACCCTTCCGCCAACAGGGAGAGAATCGCCGACTTTGTACGCCGCATGCGTTGCCAGGCAGCCATGGAGCCGCTGGCATCGACGACGAAGAGCACGAGGCATCCGGCCGGCCCAAGGGCCGGCCGGATGCGCAAGTCCTCGGCGCCAATCGACAGCCGATCGGAGCGCGCTGGTTGCCGGCGGCCGGCAGCGCGCAGCGTGTCGGCCCAGGCGATGCTTCCGCGGCGGCTTCCTAGTTGGGCGGGTCGAGCGGCGCCGCAACCCAGGCGCCCCGGCGCCACCCCGGGCCAACGGCCCGGAGTGCCGGCAGTACGGAACAACCCCTTCGGTGGTCGGTGCGTCGCCGGGAAGGTCCCGTCGCTGGGGAAAACTTGAAGCGACGACGGATTCGGCCGCACCGCCGAGATCCCCAGGCGCGGCGGGCTCGTTGCGGCCAGCGCGGAGCGGCCGTCACCCACTGACCCGGGGGCGTCAGGCGTCGTCCCTCCGGGAGGCCGGCCGGGGGGCGAACGCCGTCGGTGGGCCAAGGCCAGCTCGGCGACCGCTTCCACGTCGGCCGGGGCTACCAGCGTTCGACCCTGGTAAGCCGCCCAGGCAATTGCCGCTCGACAGATCGTCAGGTCCGCCCGCAGCCCTTCGACGCCAGCCGCCACGCACCGCCGACTGACTTCTTGAATCACCTCATCCGGCAGACACACCTCGCTCACCCGCCGACGGGCGCGGACAATCCGCTCGCTCTCCTCGGCATCCGCCGCTTTCCAGGCGGCGTGGAAACCGGCCGGATCGGCGTCGTAGGCCAACCGCCGACGCACCGCTTCCGCCCGCTCGGCTGGGTCGGTCAGGTCCGCGACATCGACCACCAGCCCGAAGCGATCGAGCAGCTGCGGCCTTAGCTCGCCCTCTTCCGGGTTCATGGTGCCGATCAGGACGAATTGGGCGGGGTGGGTCAGCGACAAGCCTTCGCGCTCGAGCCGATGGACGCCGCTGGCAGCGGCGTCCAACAAGACGTCCACGAGATGGTCAGGGAGGAGGTTGACTTCATCGATGTAGAGGATGCCGCGGTTGGCCGCGGCCAACAATCCCGGCTCAAAGGCACGCTCGCCGCGGAGGGCGCGCTCCAGGTGCAGGCACCCCAGGATGCGATCCTCCGTGGCGCCCAAGGGGAGTTCGACCAGGGGCGTCGGCCGACGCTCCGTCGGGCTATCGGGCGGCAGCGGCCAATGGGGGATCTCTTCCCCGGGTCGGCGTTGGAAGGGGCAGCCGGCCACGGTCTCGATCGGCGGCAGGAGAGACGCCAGGGCGCGAACGGCAGTCGATTTCGCCACCCCTTTGGTGCCACGAATGAGCACGCCCCCAAGCCCGGGCTGGATGACGCTCAGGACTAACGCGCGCTTGAGGGTGTCCAGGCCGACCAGGGCGGAGAACGGAAAGGGCGGTGGCATGCACGCTCCAGACGTCGGCGCGGGAGCGTCGCGACGCACCGCAGGCGTCCGTCGCCGGTTGCCCCTCCCGCGAAGGTCAAGCCGGCCTGGCACCGTCTCGGCCTGGTCTTCTGACTTGCGGGCCACCTACCGCCCCGGGCCTTCCCACCGCAAGTCGTTGCGGCAGTGGCATTCCTCCGGGGTTTCGTTCCCGCTGACAGCGGCGGGGCCGTGCCGGATTCGCACCGGACTTCCCATAAGCCGAAACGTGATTGGTAGTATGCAGCGTTTCCCCGACATTGTCAAATCCTGGCGGCCTCGCCCCCCCGCTGGCGCCGGCGGGGCAATGAGCAGCTCGGAGCGCTCGGGCGAGACGGGTGTCGCTATCGATTAAGGCGGGGCGCGGGTGCACGGCCGGAGTCGGATGGATCGGTTCGCGCCCGCGCGAGGATGTCAGAGGCGTGCTGGGCACGCTGGGAAATCGGTCGTTTCGCGCTCGCTGGGCTCCCAGCGAGCGCGAGCCGGGAAAACGGCGAGGGTGCCCAAAACCCCGGCCTGGAGCCCAGCCCTGCTTCCAACCCTGGGTGTGCCGGGGCGAGCGGGGTCGCTTGTCGGCCGCAGCGCCGCATGGTAACCTGGAAGAAGTTGAGTCGTCCGATCGGTCTCAATCGTAAGGAAGTCGATCATGGCGGACGCCAAAACCATCCTCATCGTGGACGACGACACGGAACTCAGCGACGGGCTGCGTGTGGTGCTCGAGAAGCTCGGTTACCGCGTCATCCAGGCTCGCGACGGCCAGCAGGGAAAGACCATGGTGTACCAACACCGGCCCCATCTGGTCATCCTCGACATGATGATGCCGCGGATGGGTGGCTATCCGGTGCTGGAGCATTTCAAGGGAAAACCGGATGCTCCGCCCATCATCATGATCACGGCCAACGAGGGGAGCCGCCACAAGGCCTACGCCGAGTATCTGGGGGTGGTGGACTACATTCGAAAGCCGTTCGCCATGGAACGGCTGCTGGAAAGCGTGCAAAAAGCGTTGGGCCAACCTGCCACCGCCAAGAACGACGACGCCAAGTGAGGCGTGCTCAGCCACCGGCCCTTGCGGGCCGCGGCGCCAACACTCCCGCCGACAGCTGTTCCTCGCCGACCCTCGCCAAGAGCTGGCGCAACGGTTCGTGGATCGACGCCCACTCCTCACCCCGGATGGTGACGTGTCCGAGTTTGCGTCCGGGTCGCGGGGACTTGCCGTACAGATGCACGTGGGAGCCCGGGACGGCTAGCAGGTCGGCGGTCGCAGGGCAGGTGCCGATCAGGTTGACCAAGGCCGAGCAGCCCAAGACGCTCGTCCCACCGAGAGGCCAGCCGAGGATCGCCCGCAAGTGATTTTCAAATTGGCTGGTGGCAGCGCCCTCGATTGTCCAATGGCCCGAGTTGTGGACCCGAGGGGCCATTTCGTTCGCCAGAAGTCGGCCACCGATCTCAAACCACTCGATCGCCAAAACGCCGACGTAGTCGAGGGTTTGGAGGATGCCTTCGGCCCAGGCCTCGGCCTGGCGTTGGAGCTGCGGCTCGGCCGACGGAGCGGGGGCCAACGATACTCGGAGGATGCCGCTGCGATGGTGGTTTTCCACCAGCGGATAGTAAGCGGTTTCACCGCGTCGGCCACGCACGGCCACAAGGGACAACTCCCGGTCAAAAGAAATGAACTGCTCCAGGATCGCGGGAACTCCACCGAGCCGCTGCCAGGCGGCCTCGACCTCGGCGGGGTCGGTGATGACAACCTGGCCTTTGCCGTCGTAGCCCAGCCGCCGTGCTTTCAGCACCGCCGGCAGGCCGAGGCGATCGACGGCGACGTGGAGATCAGCGCGGCTCTCCACGGCGGCGAACTCCGGCGTGGCGATGCCGAGTCCCTGGAAAAACGTCTTTTCATGAAGCCGGTCCTGGGCGGTGTGCAGCGCTCGAGGCGGCGGATAAACCGGCACCTGCTTCGCTAGCGCGCTGACGGCCCCGACCGAGACGTTTTCGAACTCATACGTCGCGACGTCCAAACCGGCGGCGAAGTGCTCGATGGCCTCGACATCATCGTAATCGGCGGCGATGTGTTCGACCGCCAACCCCGCCAGCGCTTCCGCCTCGCGGGCCAAGACGCGAAAGCTCACGCCCAACGGCAGGCCGGCGAGGACGATCAGGCGCCCCAGCTGGCCGCCGCCGAGAATGCCAACCTTCATACCCACCTCCCGAAGCAGGAACACGGACTATGCGGTGTCTGGGCCACCCCGGCACCGCCGGGGTGGCCCAGACCTATTTCGCGACCTCGACCGCGGTGCCGTCGGCCAACTCCGACAGGTCGCCGAGCAACACCTGGTCCGCGCCGGTCCACTCGCCCCAGCCTTGGGCGGTCTGCTTCCGGACCACTTCCCGCCAATTCCCATCGCTGACGCCGACCTGCACCGGCGTGCGCACCGCTCTGCCCTCGTGGAGGAGGTAGCAACACCACTGGTTGCCGATCTCGACCAGCGCCAGGGCTGGCACGACCCAAACTCCCCGGCCGATCGATCCGTACGCGGCCATAGGCGTACATGCCCGGGGCGATGCGCGCCTGGGGGGTGGGGAGGTCGATCTCCGCACGGAGGGTCCGGCTGCGGACGTTCAACCCCCACGAGGTCCGGGTCACCGTGGCCGGAATCTCGTCGTCTTGAAGGGCCTGAATACGGACCCAGGCCGAGGTCACGGGGCGCGAGCTGCCGTTCGTGCGGTCTACTTCGCTGACCACGAAGTTGGCTTCCGTCTCCGGAACATCGACGTAAACTCGAACGATGTCGGTCCGGGCCGAGACGTAAATCGGCGCCGCCCGGGCGGAAGACTGATCAGAACTCCGCGGCTCCGCCGAGGGGTCCCCGGTGGCCGGAAGCACGAAGTCCCCGGTGTTGGCGTTGCGGGCAACGACGATGCCGTCGTAGGGAGACGTCAACCGGGTATAGCCGACCAGTGCGGACAGGCGTCGCTCGTCGGCTTGAGCCACCTGGAGGTTGGCCTTGGCCACCGCGACATCGACGGTGGCCTTGGCGAGGGCTGCCCGCACCGCCGTCTGGTTCGCCGTCGCCGTCCTCAGTTCCGCCTCCGCGGCGTCACGCGAGGCGATGCTGGCTTGCAGCTGCCGCACCGATTCGTCGAGCACCTGCTGATCGAGCACCTTCTGGGGCACCAGCGTGGTTGGTCGCTTCACCTCCGATTGCCAACGCTCGACCAGCGCCTGGTACTTGCCGATGGTGGCCTTGGCCTCGGCCACTTGCGCACTCGCCGCCTGAAGGTTGGCTTCGGCCACCTCCACCAGCTTGTTCGCCTGATCAACGAGCGCCTGACTTCGTACGACGGCTGCCTTCCTCTGCTCGTGCTCTTGGATCAACTCCGGGATGAACAGCGTGGCCAGCACTTGGTCTTTCGTCACCCGGTCGTTGATGTCCACATACCACTTCTCGAGGTACCCCGACAACTTGGCGTAGATAGCGGTCTGCTCGCAGGCATCGACGAACCCGGGTTGGCCAATCGTCCGGCTGATGGTTCGCCGCTCGGGGTTGACAAGGCGCACCTGGGGCTTGTCGGACACCGGAAGAATGTCGGCTGGCGCCCGGGAGCTACAGCCGACGATTGTCGCCGCCAAGAGAGCGACCCAGACGCGGCCACCGCTGCCCTCGGAACAGGCCGTGGCCATCTTCCCGTGGTTCATGGTTGGACTCCGTCAGAAGGGACTGCGGGATTTTCCCCCGTGGTCAACCGGCCGGCGGCACCGGGCCGCGTTCCCTCCAGATCGTAATGCGGGCTTTGGGGATCGTCAGGGTGCAACGACATCGACCGGGCCTGCCGTCGGCCGATGACGACGCCGAAGACCGCGGGCACCACCAGTAAGGTCGCCAAGGTCGAGACCACCAGCCCACCGATGACCGCCCGTCCCAGCGGAGCGGTCATCTGACTCCCGGATTCCAACGCCATCGCCATCGGCACCATGCCGACGGTCATGGCGCAAGCAGTCATCAGGATCGGCCGCAACCGCTCGGCGGCACCGCGCCGAGCGGCCTCCAGGGCCGGCATGCCTCCTCGCCAATGCTCGCTGATGAACGTCACCAGCATGACCGAGTTGGATACCGACACGCCGATGCACATGATCGTTCCCATGAACGACTCGATATTGAGCGTCGTGCCCGAGAAGAAGAGCATCAGCACGACGCCGCTGAGCACGCCGGGCACGGCGCTGAGCGAAATCAGCGCCAGCCGGGGGCATTCAAAATACGCCGTCAACAGCACCAGGATGACGAAGACGGCGATTGTCAGGCCGATGCCCAGGGCCTCGAACATGTCGATCATCGGGCCGAGTTGGCCCCGGGTGAGGACGGTGACGCCGCGGGGCGGCGGGCCGGCGGCAACGATGGCCGCCGCCACTCGCCGCGAGGCCCGCCCCATGTCTTCCTCCTCGACATTCGCCGTCAGGCTCAGATAGCGCTGCGACGCCAGGGGGTCGAACTGCCCCGGCATGACACCGTCGCGCACCTCGGCCACGTCGCGCACCATGAGGTTGACGACGTCGTTTACCCGCTGGATCGGCAAGGTCTCTACCTGCTGCGACGAGGTCATCTGCTGCGTCGGCACCAGCACCTCGACCTGGTAGTCGAAACCGGTCTCGGGGTTCGTCCAGTAATTGAGGGCGATGAAACGGCTCGACGACGTGGCCACCAACACGTTGTTGCCAACTTGCTGGACCGTCACCCCGCTCAGGCCGGCCTTCTCCCGGTTGATGGTGACTTCCACCGTCGAATATTCCAGGGTTTGGAGGAAGTGCACGTCACGGGGGAAGGGGATGGCCCGCATGGCCTCGCGGATGCGCAGGGCCTGGGTCCGGGCGTCGTCGAGATTGACGCCCGAAACGACGACCTCGATCGGCGTCGGGGAGCCGAAGCTCGTCACGTCGCTGACAATGTCTCCCGGTTCGAAGCCGAACTGGCACGTGCGGGCGCGCCGCTCGGCCACGTCGCAGGGGACGCCGAGTTGATGGAGGAGGTCGGCCATCCAGGGGACGATCTTCTCGGGGAGGAGCCGGCGCATCCGCTCGCGAAACTGGTGCAGCTGCACGCCGCTCCCCTCGCGGAACTTGGCCCGCATCCACCCGTCGTCCGGACCGCGCATGAACAGGACGATGTTGTTCATCGCGAAATTGGGCGCGATCTGCCCCGCATAGCCGATGGAAATCTCGATATTGCCCGGCCCCACCTCCTCTTCGATCACTTGTAGGATCTTGACGCCCATTTGCCGGGCAATCTCGAAGTTCGAGCCCAGGGGCGGTCGGTAGCGGAGCACGAACTGGCCGGAGTCGATCTGGGGAAAGAGTTCGTTCCCTGGCTGCGAACCAACGACCCCGAGGACCAAGCCGCACGCCGCGACGTAAGCGGGCACCACCATCCACCGCCAGCGGATGACCCGGTCGACGAGCCAGGCAAAGAGGGCCTGAAACCGACCGAAGAACCCACCTCCCTCTTCCTGCGCTCGGTGCCGCAGGAGCCAGACACAAACCACCGGCACCAGGGTGCTCGACAGCAGGTAGGAAGAAATCATGGCGAAGCCGACGGCCAAAGCCAACGGCATGAAGAGTGCTCGCAGCGGGGCCTCCGTGACGAAGGCGGGGATGAAGACCGAGATGATGCACAGCATGGCGAGGAAGCGCGGCACGGCGGTCTGCACGCTGCCGCGTTCGACGGCCCGGGCGAGGCGATGGGTCTTGCCCATCTGGACGTGGATGTTTTCGATGGACACCGTGGCTTCGTCTACGAGCATGCCGATCGCCATGCCATGCCCCCGAGCGACATGATGTTCATGGTGTTGCCGGTCAGATACAGCCCGAAGAGCGAACCCATCAGCGCCAGCGGGATGTTGACGACGACGACACTCCGCAAGTCGCGCAGAAACAGCAGGATCATCAGCCCGGTCAGGGGGGCGCCGATGGCACCTTCGGTGGCCACGCTGCGGATCGCCGCCACCACCGTGGGCGACTCGTCGAAGGCGAACGAGATGTCGACGTTCGCCGGCAAGGCATTCTTGAACACCGGCAAGGCCCGGCGAATGTCCGCCACCACTCTCAGCGCGGAGGCGGTGTTCTTCTTAATGATCGGCAGGTAGACGGCCTTCCTGCCATTGACCAGGGCATGGCCGTAGTTGACGTCGGTGGCGTCGCGGACGGTGGCGACGTCGCGGATGTAGATGTTGCTACCGAGTTTCGGGGGGATGTTGAGAAACTCGGAGATGTCAGTAATCAAAGCGTTGGTCGGCACCATCGGCATGCGTTCCTGGACGTACAGGTTGCCGGCGGGGATGACGACGTTGCCCGCGATCAGGGCCGTGACCACGTCCCGGGACGACAGGTTGTAGGTGCGGAGTTTGTCGGGGTCTGCCTCGATCAGGATGGTCCGCATGTTCGGGCCGAAGGGCGAGACCGCCACCGTCCCCGGGACGTAGTATTGCACCAGGGGGCGAATGACGTCCTGGGCCGCATCGACGATCATGACCAGCGGCGTGGTGTCGCTTGTCAGGACAAGGTAGCCGACCGGCACGCTGCCTTCATCCATGCGCATGACCAATGGTGGTAGCGTCCCGGGAGGCATGCGGGACATGGCCCGATTGGCCATGGCCACCACCTCGGCCTCGGCCGCTCCCATGTCGGTGCCGGGGAAAAACGACATCGTGATCAGCGCCACCTGCTGGATGCTGTGCGATGCCACCTCCTTGATGCCGCCCACGTATTGAAAGGCCAGTTCGAACTGGTTGACGATCAGCCCCTCCATTTGGCCGGGACTCATGCCGCCGAATTGCAGGAAGACGGAGATGCGCGGCTCGTGGAGGGGCGGGAAGATGTCGATGCGCATCTGGGCGAGCGCCAGGACGCCGCCACCGATGAGGCCAACCACGAGCATAAGGGTGGTGATCGGCCGCCGCGAGGCGAAGACGATGGGGTTCATGCGCGATGTCCCCTCGGCCGACGAGCGGAACACAGGCAACCGGCGGTCGCGGGCCGTTCCATGATCTTGTTATACGGTCTGGGAAATGGCGATCGCCATGGAGGCTGGATCGGGGACGCCGACGGAATCGGCAGGAGTGGCGCGTCTGTTAATGGAAGAAGCCGACCCAGAAGCTGAAGAGCTGCTCGCGGTCGGTGTCTTTCTTGACGATGGGAAAGCCAAAGTCGAGGGCGATGGGAACCGGTCCGAGCATGGGAACGACGATGCGCAGGCCGAGACCGGCCGCGACCCGGTAGTCACGGATTTCGACCGAGTCTTCCACGGTGCCGGAATCGACGAACGCGACGGCATAGAGCTGATCGTTGGCCAGGATCGGCAGTTGATACTCCAGGCTGTTGAGGAACATGAAGTCACCGCCGGTCATGAAGCCGTTGACGTTGGGACCGACCCCGCGAAACTCGAAGCCGCGCATCGATCGGAAGCCACCGGCATAGAAGCGCTCGAAGACGGGGGTTTGACTGCCGGCGATGCCCAGGGCCGTCCGGGCCGCCAGGACGTGCCGCCCGCTGCCGTCGCGGCGTTCGTAGACCGTCCAGTATTTGTTGGCTTCGATGCTGAAGACCGGGAAGGTGTAGGAGCCGACGCCCTGTTCAAAGGCCAGCTCCAGGAGACTGCCGGTGGTGGGCCGAAGGTACGAGTCGCGGGTGTCGCGGCTGACGCCTCCACGGAAGCCGGCCACGAAGTTGCTGCCGATCGACTCGCGGATGCTGAACGGGGCATAAATCGAGACATTGCTGACATTGACGTCTTCCAAGCGGATGCCGGCCGTGGCGTTCCAGTAGGGGGTCAGACGGCGGCTGGAGGTGATGCGGCCGCCGAGGCGTTGCTCGGTGTATTCGTTGAAAATGCGGGTGAAGTAGTAGCCGCTCACTCCCAGGCTGTACGGGCTGTCGAACAAAAACGGCTCACGGAAGCTGATGGTATAGCGCTGCAGTTGCGTGCCTGGCACGGCTTCGATGCGGAACTCCTGCCCCGCACCGCGGAACGCCCGCCCGCTGAGGAGATCTTCCAGGCTGGTCGGCGGCCGCAGGATGTCGAAGTTCCGTTCGTTGAGCACGATGCTGCCGGTCAAGCCGGCATCGGAGTTGACTCCGACGCCAAAGAGCAAGCTGCCGGTGTGCGTCTCCTGCACCTGGACTTGGATGTCTTTGACCGGGTTGTCGCTGTCCGGATCCAGGACCGTGACCGTGGGACGGATACCCAGCTCCGGGTTGACCTCAAAAATGTTCAACCGAGCCAGGTTCCGCTCGGCGATGCGGAGGTTCGGATAGGTGAGGGTCTGGCCCGGGTAGAGCGGGATTTGTCGGAGGATGACGTTCTGTTTGGTGACTTCGTTACCGACGATGAAGATGCGCCCCACGATGGCCGGCGGCCGCTCCTCGATCTCGTAGCGGACATCGACTTCGCCGGGCTTATAGGTCAGCCGTTCGACCACAGACACGTCGCGCCCATGGTAGCCGTACCAGTCTTTGATCGTGTTCACGTCGGACCGGGTATCGTCTTTGTTGTAGTTTTCACCCGGTTTGAGGCTGACCAGTGACAGCAGCTTGTCGCGGTCGATGCTCTTCATGCCGACGACATCGACACTGCCGACCTTGTAGCGCTGCCCCTCGTGCACGTGAAAGACGAGCTTGACCCGGCGCTGGTCGGGGCTCCATTGCAGTTCGCGGGAGACGCGCACGTCGTGGAAGCCGAACGAGCGATAGTATTCCTCCAGCTTGGCGACGTCCATGTCGGCGATCATCGGATTGAACTGACCACCCAGGACACCGAGAAACGCCGACGACGATTGCAAGAGGGTTTTGAGGCGCGCCCGGCTGACGAAGAGGTCGCCGGTATCCGTGACGATGTCGATGTCATGAACGCGGACGACCGGCCCTTCGGTAATGCTGAAGACCACCCGGGTATCGCCCGCTTGGCCCCCTTCCAGTAGTTCGACGTTGGCAAACAGCCGACCCTTTTCGTGGTACCGGCGAATGATCGCCTGGCGAGCTAACTGATTGGCGACCGGGTTGAGCGGCATCCCTTTCTTCAGGCCCGTGATCGTGTCCAGCTCGTCGGGCTTGATGTGGTTGGCACCGTGATAAATGATCTCCTGCACCGTCGAGGGGAGTTCCGCTACCAGGAAGTGAACGATGACGCGCCCGTCCGGGGTGGTCTGGGTATCGACCTGGACGTTGGCGAACGATCGGGTTTCGTAAAGCTTGCGGACATCGTTGGCGACGGTTTCCTGGCTGAATTCTCGACCCGGGCGAGTCTGGACCAAAGCCAGGATACGCTGCGTGCTGACCTGGCGATTGCCATGAACGATGACGTCCGCGACCAGGACCTTGCCCGGCGACGAATGGGCCCCGGCGACCCCGGCGGCCAGCCACCAGACCGCCAGCAGGCCACTGACGCGGCACGCCCAGTCGCAGAAACGCTCCGTCGCGTTCATAGCATCGGTCCCTGAGATCGATTGGCACGATGGCGCACAAACGGAGGGCGGCTCATAAGCCACCCGGCAAAAGGTGTCAAGTCCAGCTGGCGAATTGCCGACAAGGCCCCCGGGCCAGGATCGCCCTCACCCACCAGGCGGATTCCCGACCCGATGAAGATTGGGGGAGTGGCCACCGTCCCCATAAGATGGAGGAATCAAACAACGATCGTGCTGACCTTCCTTCCGACGAGGACGATGCCCCATGCACCCCATTCTCCTGCGATTGCGACTGGGCGCGATCATCCTGACGGCCCTGGGCACGCTGACGGCGGCCCGGGCCGATGATTGGCCGCAATGGCTGGGTCCGCAGCGCGACGGCGTCTGGCGAGAGACAGGCATCATGGAGAAATTTCCCGCCGGTGGCCCCCCGATCCGCTGGCGGACGCCGATCGGCGCCGGCTACGCCGGCCCCGCCGTGGCCGCCGGCCGCGTCTTCGTCACCGACCGCCTCCTCGCCCCCGGTGCCCGCCTCGACCCCAACCCCTTCAAGCGCAGCCTCGCCGAGGGCACCGAACGCGTGCTCTGCCTGAGCGAACAGAACGGCGACATCCTCTGGAAACACGAATACCCGTGCACCTACGAGATCAGCTACGCCTCCGGCCCACGCACCACGCCCGTGGTCCATGCCGGCAAGGTCTACACCCTGGGCGCGATGGGTCATCTCTACTGCCTGGAGGCGGCCACCGGCCGGGTCGTCTGGTCGAAAAACCTGCCGAAAGATTACGAGGCACCGCCGCAGACCTGGGGTTTCTCGGCCCATCCGCTCATCGACGGCGACAAGCTCATCTGCCTGGTCGGCGGCCCCGGCAGCACCGTCGTCGCTTTCCACAAAGACACCGGCAAGGAATTGTGGCGCTCACTGTCCGCCACCGAGCAGGGATACTGCCCGCCGATGATTTACTCGTTCGGCGGACAGCGCCACCTGGTCATCTGGCACCCCGAGGCGGTCAACGGCCTGGACCCCGAGACGGGCCGGCTGCTCTGGTCGGTCCCGTTTCGCGTCCGCGCCGGCCTGACCATCGCCACGCCCCGACAGGAGGGCGACCGGCTGTTTGTCTCGTCGTTTTATAACGGCTCGTTGATGTTGCGGATCGACGCCCGCAAGCCGGCCGCTGAGATCGTCTGGAAGATCGCCGGCCGCAGCGAGCAGCCGCGCCAGACCGAGGGGCTGCACAGTTTGATGGTGACACCGGTTTGGAAGGATGGCCACCTGTACGGCGTGTGCAGCTACGGCCAGCTGCGCTGCCTCAAGGCGGAAACGGGCGAGCGACTTTGGTCGTCGCTGGCGGCCACCGGCGGCAAGGAGGAACGCTGGGCCACGGCGTTTCTGGTGGCCCAGGGCGACCGCTACGTCCTCTTCAACGAGCGCGGCGACCTGATCTTCGCCCGGCTGACGCCGAAAGGGTACGAAGAGATCGACAAGGCCCACGTCCTGGAACCGACCAACTTCATGGCCGCGGGGCAGCGCCAGGGCGGGGCCGTGTTATGGTCGCACCCGGCGTTTGCCAACCGCACGATGTACGCCCGCAACGATCGGGAAATCATCGCGGTCTCGCTCGCCGCCGAGGCGGGGCGCTGAGTTGGACCTGGTCGGTGCCGTGGTCCACTCGCCGCGGTCAGCGCCTAGAGACCAGCGGGGGAAGTCAAGGTGTCGTCCTGGCGTGAGAGCTTGGTGTTGATCACCGGGGCGGGCAGCGGCCTGGGGCGGGCCTTGGCCCAGGTGCTCACCGCCGCGGGGGCCAAGGTGGCCGGCATCGACTGTCGGCCGGACGGCCTGCACGAATTGGCTGCTGAGCTGCCCCAGGTCGTGGTGGCCCTGGCCGATGTCGCCGACGCTTCTGCGATGCGTCAGGCCGTCGGGCAGCTCCAAGACCGACTCGGCCCCGTCGATGTCCTCATTGCCAATGCCGGCATCGGTCGCGAGAACTCCGCCACCAATTTCCGCCCCGAAGATTTCGAGGCCCAGGTCCGCGTCAACCTCATCGGCGTGGCCAACACCCTGGCGGCCGTGCTCCCGGGCATGCTGCACCGCCGCCGCGGTCATCTCGTGGCCATTTCCAGCCTCGCCTCGTACCGCGGCTTCCCCCGCATGGCCGGCTACTGCGCCAGCAAGGCCGGCGTCAATGCCCTGATGGATGTCATGCGCGTCGAACTCGAGCCGCTGGGCATCCATGTCACCACCATCTGCCCCGGCTGGATCCGCACCCCAATGACCGCTCACATTGGCATCCACCCATCGTATATGATGGATGTGGCGGCCGCGGCCCAGCGCATCGTCCGGACCATCGAGCAACGGCGGGCCTTCGACGCTTTTCCCGGCCGCAGCGCCCGCCGTGCCGGGCTGCTGCGGCTGTTGCCCTGCCGCCTCAGCGATTGGCTGACACGCCGCGCCGTCGAACGCATGACCAGACCGTGAGGCCGCCGCTCCTTGCCGGAGACGTCCCCATGGAAACCGTCTACCATGTCCTCGCCCCGCCCAGCCCCTGTGGCTACTTGCCCGATCAGACCTGGCGCCTGGAGTACGAACTGGTGGCCGCCATGACGCCGACCGAGTACATGGAGCGAATGGAACGCGGCTGGCGCCGCTTCGGCAACACCCTCTTCCGCCCCCGCTGCCCCGCCTGCTCCGCCTGCCGGTCGCTCCGCGTCATCGTCGATCGGTTCCGGCCCAATCGCAGCCAACGCCGCGCCGGGGCCGCTAACGACGGCGTCGTCCGCCTGGAAATCGGTCGCCCCCAGCTCACCCAAGCCAAGCTCGACCTCTACCACCGCTACCATCTCTTTCAGGCCGAGCACAAAGGCTGGCCCTGGCCGACCCTCGACGACCGCCAGCATTACTTCGAATCGTTCATCGACAATCCGTTCCCCACGCAGGAGTGGTGCTACTACCTCGGCCGGCGCCTCGTGGGCGTCGGCTACGTGGACGACCTCCCCGCCGGCCTGTCCGCCATTTACTTCTTCTACGACCCCGCTGAGCGCTCCCGCTCGCTGGGCACCTGGAACGTCCTCTCCATCCTGCGCAAGGCGGCCGAGCAGCGATTGCCGCACGTCTACCTCGGCTACTACGTCGAGGGCTGCCCCTCGATGCATTACAAGTCCCGCTTCGTCCCCAACCAGGTGCTTGACCCCGACGGCCAATGGCGGGATTATGTCACGGAGCACTCCCGCCCCTGAATCTCCGTCAGCCCCCGACCACCACGCAGGTGGCCACTTAGCAAGGGCGGACCTCCGAGGGAATGGGGTGCGAGGGCGTCGCAAACACACGGGTTGGTGCTGATGTTTTGCCTTTTCCGATTTGGCACCGGTTCGACGGCCATCTAGCACACCGGGAATGAGGCTCATGGATCGTGCGCACGGCTCATATCCGTCTGTGGGCTCAACATCGTCGAGCCTACTCCGGCGTGTTCAGGCCCGCGATGGCGAGTCCTGGTGCCGGCTGGTGCGCGTGTATGGCCCCCTGGTAGCTCACTGGTTGCAGCGAGCTGCCATACAACATGCTGATGCTGAGGATGTCTTTCAGGAGATCTTTCGGGCAGTCGCGCGGTCCATCGGCAGTTTCCGCCAAGAGAGTTCCGGCGGCCATTTTCGCGCTTGGTTGCGAACAATCACCCGTAGTAAGCTTGCGGAATATTACCGGAGGCAGGCGGCTTGTCCCGAGATTGTTGGCGGCAGTGGGGTTCAAAATCACTTGGCACAGCTGGCGGACCAGCCGCCTGAGACCTGTAATTCCCAGGAGGGCTGCGAAACCTACTTAATTCGTCGGCGGATGATTGAGTTAGTGAAAGCCGAGTTCAAACCCAATACTTGGCTGGCATTTTGGAAAATGGTCGTCGAAGGATTGGATGCCAAGAGTGTCGCTGAGGAACTAGGGATGACACCGGCCGCGGTTCGTATGGCGAAGTCTCGCGTGCTCAAAAGGTTGCGCAACGAAATGGCCGGACTGGAAGACTAGCGTAGCGATAATGCCCGAAGCGAGGGTTGTGCTCTGGCTTTTACGAGGAATCGACTCGGCGTTGCGCTTTATCGTTTTTACTGGTGGAGAGTGAGGTAATTCGGGTCAGGCGCAGCCAGGACCGGAGACGACCGATGAGCGTAGTCGGCGACATTTCGCTACCAGGAAATTTGCAATGTCCGACCCACGGGCTTTTGTCCGATTACGTTCTTGGGAGGCTCGACGACGATCACTTTGCTCTATTTAGCCAACACATCGAAAGTTGTTCAAATTGCCAAGAGACTGTCGCCGCGATGGACTGCCTGGAAGATTCGTTCGTGCGGCGGCTCAAGCGAGATTGCCACGGGAGCCAAGTGGCGATGAGTCCCGAGTTGGAGCGATGGTTGGAAGCCGCGGAAGCAATTAACGATCTGGTCGGGAGACAAAGTCGCAATGGGAACCAAGCTGCCGAAGAGTTGCCACGGTTGCTAGGACAGTACCTTTTGGTAGAGCGCCTTGGTAACGGCGGCATGGGTGTTGTGTACAAAGCTCAGCACATGAAACTGAAGTGCTGGGTGGCTCTTAAGATACTTGCTCCGGGCCTGTCTCTCGACTCACGTTCCCTCGCTCGCTTCCACCGCGAGATGGCAGCCGTCGCGGCTTTGAATCATCCGCATATCGTTCGAGCTACCGATGCAAATGAGGTAGGTGGGCAGCATTTCTTGGTGATGGAATATGTCGACGGGGTTGACTTGGCGAAAATCGTCCGGCTGCTGGGCCCACTTTGTGTGCCCGATGCTTGCGAGGTCATTCGTCAAGCGGCCTTGGCCTTGCAACATGCTCATGAGGCGGGAGTAGTTCACCGCGACGTCAAGCCTTCAAACTTGATGCTGACATCCACCGGCTTGGTCAAGCTGCTGGATCTGGGCTTGGCGCGGTTGACGGTGAACGCACATGAATCAGAGGGACCAAATACCGACACAGGCCAAGTGCTGGGTACTGCTGATTTCATGGCACCTGAACAGGCGCTCGACCCGCGCTCTGCCGATGCCCGCTCCGACCTGTATAGCCTGGGTTGCACGCTATACTATTTGCTCACCGGCACCGCACCGTTCAATGCACCAGCCTTCGACACGGTCATGAAGAAGCTCTTGGCCCACGCGGCGGCGCCTGTGCCTCTGATTGGTCACCGCCGGCCTGATGTTCCCACCCCCATTGAAACGATCTTGGATCGGCTTTTGGCCAAGCGGCCAGCGTGCCGCTTTAATGCGGCCCGTGAGCTGGCGGATGCTTTGCAGCCCTCAGTTCATGGGGCAGACCTACTCGGTCTTTACCGTCGCTTCACCACAGTGGCTGCTGCCGATTGCGCGGCTCAGTCCCGAGCGCTGGTCGATCCGCTGAGCGGTTATCAGGTAACAAGGCGTCCCACCAAGCCCCGGCGCCGACTGCGGCATGGGGTCACTATGGCGACGGTCTTCGGCTTATTGGTATCTGGGGGCATCTGTTGGCTCGGATGGCAGAACTTCCTCACCGACCGGGCTAAAGACGAACCCTCAGGGGGTGGGGCCGCCCTCGGCGTTGACGACGCCTCCGACTCGTCGGAGCAAGGCGCCGCAGAACTGGCTACCTTTCTAGGTCATGCGAACTTACCCGAAGGACTCCGCGCCGCAATGCTGGCAACCCTTCGGCAGCATCCGCGGGCACGCCAATGGGCGGGACAAGACCAGGGCTTGATGTTCGCCTTAGCCGCGCGACCTTTGCCGAAGGGGGATGTTCGCCCCGCAGCGGTTTCGCCTCTTTTGGGAACCGTTCACATGGTCTGCATTCATGAATTATTGTCCGCCAAGGCTTTTATCGATTACTACGCCGCCGAAGGGCTTACCGATGCGACAGCGCTGCGAGCAGGATTACTCGCTCTGGCGAATGAAATCAGCGTCAACGGGCGAGCCTGGGGGTCTTGCATCGCTCCCAAACACAAGGAAACTTCGGCGTGGCCTATGTGTATGCCGACGCGTCGCAGCTGACCGCCTCTCTGCGCCAGCCGGCCAACTTGGCCAAGGTTCGGATCGCCTATCGGGACACCCTCCACGAGCAGCTCCGCGCTTTGAGCAAGCAATCCCGATGGGCTGATGCCATTCGATTATGGCAACACCTCCACGAGCGTCGTCTGCTTTCGCCTGAATTGTGCCTTGATGCCGCATCCTGCCTGAGGCATTTGAAGAAGCCGCAGGATGCGCTGGCCGTCCTTCAGGAAGCCTTTGAAACGTATGCGGCGTCCGTTTCGGCTGACTGGCTGGAGCAATGTGGCGATCTGGCACTTCAATTGGGCAAAGAAGGCGAGCCCTTAGCGGAGAAAGCATTCAAGAAAGCCTCGGAACGGTTGCTGTACATTAAGACGTCGGCACCTGCAGTTCCTTGACGCCTCCTGAGCATGACAGTAACGTTGACCTCCGAGCAACATAAGTTTGAATAACTTTAATTTCACTCACCGAAAGGAGAACGGCGATGCGGATGCTGAACTTGACACTTATTTGCCTTTGCGGCCTGAGCGTGCCAGCGGGGGCTCAAGTGTCCCCCGACGACTTCCTTCCGCCGGCCCAAGGCGGCCCTTCCGAAATCCAAGTGCCCGACAAAGTCGTCGTCCGGGACAAACTTGTTTCGGCTGCGTCCGCCCAGGATGCCATCAACGCCGCCGTTCGTGAAAACAAGAAGGACCGGTCAGCGAAGGAAGAAGCTGGGTTTGGAGTGCGCATGGTTCGCTTCCCCAGCGGCTTAGGCTTTGTGTCCACAGGGATGGCAACTTACTCGGTGGTGGAAAATCCGGTGGCCACTCGCATCGCCAAGCGCAAGGCCTACGTCATCGCATATACCCAAGCGAAGAGAGGGCTGGCGGAAATGCTTGGCGGCTTGACCTCCGAAGGCAAGGAAACGGTCCGCCAAGCTTTGACCAACATCAACCTCCCCAAGGACGAACTTAACAGCATCTCCGTCCAAAGCGAAGAGGCCATCAACCAAGCCCTCGACATGATGCTCCGCGGCTTCGAGATCTACGAAGTGAAGGATGACCCCAATCAGCGTGTCGTCCACGTGAGCATTGTTACCACGCCGAGGACCCGCCAGCGACTGGCTCGGCCAGCCTTGAACGCGATTGAAACCAAAGACCTTCGGGAAGGTCTGGAACAAGTCATCCGCGAAATTCGTGCCGGCGTTGTTCCCCCGGTCGGCGGACGTATAATTATGCTTCGCGAGACCGGGGAGCCGGCCTTGATCGGTTTCGGTAGCGCGGTCGTGCACACGAGCACTAATGCCGCGGTGCAGGCCAAGTTGAATCTCGAAGCCCAGAAGATGGCGGCCATGCGGGCTAAAGATGCCCTCTGCGGACTGATTGCCGGCGATCAGGTGGCCTGGAAGGGCAGCATCGTCGAGTCGCTCAAGGACGAATTCCGCGACTTTCAAGCCCTGCAGGCAAATGATCCCTTAGCCAAGGAGCACCCGGCGGGGGTTAAGCGCCTGGAGAAATCACAGCGACTCTTCGAATCGGTTTACCGCTCGGAGGAGGTCTACACCAGCGCCCGTAAGGGGATCCTGCCTCCGGGGATCCAGACTAGGACGTGGTTCGACGACGACCACGCCTGGGTATACGCAATCAGCGTTTACTTGCCTAGCATTTCGAAGGCTGCCAGTGAGGCTGCCCAGGAGATGAAGAATGGGGCAAGCCCGGCATCGCCCGGGACCACCCCCAGCGCATCTGAATTTCTGGACGAGAGGAACCCCGCTGTCAAGCGACCCGGCACTACCGTCGGGCCTGGTGCGTCGGGCAAAGTGGGCAATGACAAAGATCGCTGACCCTGCGCCACATCGCTCGATGCTCGACTTGCATCATTCGGCGTCTCATCAGCGGAGCGACCGAGGGATTTCGCCATGTTCAATTCCCGACTTACGACCTTGGCGATGGCTACCTTGCTCGTCAGCCTCACGGCGGTCGCTTTGTGGCTGGCCTTCGACCAGAGGCGCATTCCCATCTCGTATCCGGATGTGGGGCCCGCCTCTGGCGTTGCCATCCCGGTCGGCCTCTCCTCCCAGTCCAGCCCTGCA
>JANWYO010000341.1 GCA_025055215.1 Gemmataceae bacterium | reverse complement strand
CCCCTCTCCCTCGGCGGGGGGGGGGGGGGCGGGCCCCACCCGGTCGGTCCGCCCGCCCCCTGGGGGGGGGGGGCGGGCCCGGCGGGCCCCCACGACCACTGCGCCGGCCAGCGGCAGCAGCAACAGGCCCAACAGCTCCCCGTGCGGTTGCTCCAGCGTCATGATTCCTCGTTTCCCTGCGGTCCTCACGCCGACCGCCCCGTGCGTCGGCTGGGGCCGACCTCGCCCTGGCTCCTCAGCGCGCCAGCCGCCACACCAGCGCCCCCAGAAACACCGTCAGCCCCAGCATCATCGCCAAGGCGTAAAACTGCACCAGGCCGTTCTGAATCGGCCGCAGCAGCCGACCCACCAGCCCCGGAACATGCCCCATCAAATCGACCAGGCTGTCCACGATGTACTGATCGAAGATGCGACAGAACGCGGCCAAGGCGGTCATCGGCGCGACGATGAAAAAAGCGTACAGCTCATCGACGTAGAACTTGTTGAGCGATGCCTCGTACAGGCTCGGGAAACGCTGCGCCAGACGATGAACCATCTCCCGCCGCAAATCGGCGCCGTAGAGCCACCAGGCCAAGCCGACCCCCGCCAGGGCGACGAGGCTGCTGAGTGCCATGACGCCCCAGCGGTGGTTCAGCGCCTCGCCGGACAACGCCAATCCAAACATCACCAACCAATGCTCGCCTAACAGGCGACTCATCCAGTGCGTGAGCGGCTCAAGGACCAGGCCGGCGACCACGGCGCCGCCGGCGAGGATCACCAGCGGCACGGTCATGACCCACGGCGACTCGTGGGCGTGGTGGCCCGCCTCGGGCGGGAGCCGCTCGTCGCCCCAAAAGGTCAGGAAGTAGGCTCGGAAAGTGTAGAACGCGGTCAACCCGGCCGTCAGCAGCCCGACGGCAAAGAGGACACGATAGACCGACTGGAACGGCTGCCCGGTTTGGCCCGCGGCCCAGGCGACACCGAGGATTTCGTCCTTGCTCCAGAAGCCGGACAGCAGCGGCACCCCGGCGAGGGCGGCGGCGCCGCACAGGAACGTGACGTGGGTAATGGGCAGGACATGTCGCAGCCCGCCCAGCCGCCGCATGTCGATGACGTTCCCCATCGCGTGCATGACGCTGCCCGCCCCCAGAAAGAGGAGGGCCTTGAAAAAGGCGTGGGTGACGAGGTGAAAGATGGCGGCCACCGCGGCCACGGCGGCCAGCCCCTTGGTCGTGGCACTTCCCAGCGCCAAAAACATGTAGCCCAGCTGGCTGATTGTCGAGTACGCCAACACCCGCTTCAGATCGTTCTGTGTCAGGGCGATGAGGGCAGCCCACATGGCGGTGCCGGTCCCCAGGACCGCCACCGTCAGGGGCACGTACAACGGGGCCGCGCTGAACAACGGCAGGGACCGGGCCACAAGATACACACCCGCCGTCACCATCGTCGCCGCGTGGATCAGGGCACTGACCGGCGAGGGCCCCTCCATCGCATCGGGAAGCCAGACGGAGAGCGGAAACTGGGCCGACTTGCCAACCGCCCCGCACAGCAAGAGCAGGCAGACGGCCGCCAACAACCCCGGCGCCTGCGCCTCGGCCCCGCGAAAAACCGTGTCGTAATCCACGGCGTGGCCCAAAAGGACCACGCCGGTCGTCGGATCCTCGATGCGGCTACCGCCCGGGAAACGGGCCGGATCATGCGGATACACGAACCCCGACCAGATGAGCAGGATGCCGAGAATGAAACCGACGTCGCCCAGGCGCGTCACCAGGAAGGCCTTGCGCGCCGCCGCGGCCGCCGCCGGCTTAAGAAACCAGAAGCCGACCAGCAGGTAGCTGCACAGCCCCACCCCCTCCCAGAAGGCGAACAACAGGAAGAAGTTGCTCGCCAGCACCAGCCCAGTCATGGAGAAGATGAACAAGGCAATGATGGCGAAATAGCGGGCATAGCCCGGATCACCCGCCATGTAGCCGACGGAATAAATGGCGATCAGGCTGCCGACCAGGGTAACGGTAACGAGCATGATGGCCGACAAGCCGTCGGCGCGGAGGGTGACGCCGACATCGAGGCCCCCGATGGCGAACCAGGTGTCGTAGCGCTCGACGGCCTCGCCGCCGCCAGCGACGGCGGCGAGCACCATCATGGACAGCACGCCCGCCGCCAGGCTGGCCAGGATGCAAGGCCAATGGCTATGCCGCCGCAGGAGGCGCGGGCCGGCCAAGGCCGTGAGCGCGGCGGCCAACAACGGCAGCCCGGGGACCAGCCACAGATAGCCACGCAACTCAGACATGGCTCGTCTCCCGGGAGGCGGACGGCTCCAGACCGGCCGGCGGCAACTCCGGCAGCGGCGGCGGCCGGGGCAGCGGCGGCAGCGGCTCCTCGTCCCGCGTCTCCTCCAGCCCCGGTTCCCGCAACTCTTGCCACTCCGAAACGTCGAGCGACGGCCGACTCCGGTAAAGCATCAGGATCAACGCCAAGGCAATGGCCGCCTCGCACGCCGCCACCAACACCATGAACAGGACAAACGCCTGACCCTGAAGGTTGCCATGATGCCGGGCAAAAGCCGTCAGGTTCAGGGCCACCCCCTGGAGCATCATCTCCACGCAGAGAAACATCACGATCAGGTTCCGCCGCGCCAGAAAACCAACGGCCCCCAGCGCGAACAGCACCGCCCCCACCACCAGGTAGTTGCTCAGCATCAGCGGGTTCATCGCGCCCCCTCCGTGCGTCGGCCGGCGATGACCACCGCCCCGACGGTGGCGACCAGCAGCAAAGCACCCCCCAATTCGATCGGCAGCAGGAAATCGGTCAACAATGCCCGCCCCAGGGGTGCGACCGTCTCCCGCTCGGGATCGCCCGGCGCCGGCAGGCTCAGCGGCGAGCGCGGTACCTCCGCCGGCAGCGGCACCGTCCCCATGCCGTCGCGGACACGGGCCACGGCTCGGGCCAACTCCTTAAGCCGGCCCTGCATCAGCGGCACATGCTCCAGTTCCCGCCACTCAAACTCCATGACCTCCAGCTCGCGGTCGAGGGCATCGCGCTCGCTCGCACCGCGCGCGGCCTGGACGTATTGCCGCAGAGCAACGAAAAACTTGCCGTCGTCGCCCAGACGTTGTTCCTCCTCCGGCTTCAGCGGTGTGCGCGGGCCCAGCTGCCGGTAGGCGGTGCCTAGGGTCTGGCGGATGGCGTCGGCCGACGATTGGCCCGCCGCCGCTTCGAGCGCCGCGACCAGGTGGTCGAGGGGTCGGGTGTCGTAGGTGGCCTTGGCGACAAACAGCAAGGCCCCCAGCAGCACCGTTCCGGCGACCACAGACAACAGCGGCTCGCGCGAGCGGCGGTCGGCGCTGGACCAGCCTTCCTGCTGCGCCAGCATCAGGACGAAGAGGAAGGTGACGATGATGGCGCCGGCGTAGACGATGATGGTCGCCGCCAGGAGAAACGGGGCGGCCAGGAGGAGGAAAAGACCACTGGAGCTGAGGACGACGATAGCAAAGGCCAACGCCGCCCGGGCGGCGTTGGCCTGCGTGACCAGCAACGCCCCGGCGATGACCGCCAAGCCGGCAAAGCCCACAAACAGGACGTCCTCAATCGACCCGCTCGGCAGCGCCAGCCACGTCCCGCCCGCCCAGCCCAGCGCTCCCAGCCCCACCAGGGCGCTGGGGAGCGTGCGGAAGGGCCGCGGCCGCGGCAGCAGCAGATACAGCGCCGCCATCCCCAGCAGCAGCGGCGCTGCCACGCCGATCACCGCGGTGGCGGAGGACCAGGGGCTCGCGGCCAACGGTTCGCGAATCATGGTGGCTTGGCCGAGATGGTCAGCGTCAAGACGGCAGCGGCGGCTCCGATGCCACGCTCAGTTTCCCGGCCCGCGTGCGGATCGGGTCGGTGCCCGCCTTCACCGTCTGGTCGTAGACGCTCAGCAACTTCTCCTTGTCGAACATCATTTCCTCGCGGCTCAGGCCGGTGAGGTCGTAGAGCGTGGTCAGCTCGATGGCATCGACCGGGCAGGCTTCTTCGCACATGCCGCAATAGATGCAGCGCAGCTCGTCGATGACAAACGTTTCTGGATATTTTTCCCGGTCCGGCCAGGGAGACGGAGCGGCGACAATGTCGATGCAATGGGCCGGGCAGGCCGTGGAGCACATGTAGCAGGCGACGCACTTGACGCGGCCCTGCTCATCGCGGTTGAGGCGATGCACCCCGCGATAGTTGGCGGGAAGCTTGGCGAAGTCGCGGCTGACGGCCGTCGGTTCCTCCTCGGGATATTGCACCGTAATCTTCCGCTGGAAGAGGTGTTGGACCGTCGTCTGAAGTCCCTCGACGATGGCCGGGACGTAGAGTTGCTCCAGGATGCCAAGCCGGGGCTCTTCCACCCAGCGGACGTCGCTTTCAGCGATGGGCATGATCGATCTCCTTGCGGCTGCTCAGCCGCGGCCGGCCGTCAGGGCCGGACGCGGCGCCGCCGACGCCCGGGCCGCGCTCCCCGCGGCCCCGGCCACCAACAATAGCGACATCGGCAACAGCAGCCACCGCGGCAGCTGCCATTCCAAGACCACCATCACCGCCAGCAGGTGAAGCAGCGCCAGCGGCACCAACCCCCTCCACGCCAAGGCCATCAACTGGTCGAAGCGAAAGCGCGGGATCGTCCAGCGGATCAGCATGAAAAAGACAATGCACCCGAAGAGCTTCAGCATCGTGACGATCAGCTTGAGCAGCACCCCAACCAGCCCCGTGACCGCCCCCAGCCCCGGCAGGTGCCACCCCCCCAAGAACAGGGCCGTCACCAGGAGACTGGTGGTAATCATGTGGGTGTATTCGCCCAGGAAAAACATGGCAAACTTCATTCCGCTGTATTCGGTGTGGTAGCCGCCCACCAGCTCCTGCTCCGCCTCCGGCAGGTCGAACGGCAGCCGATTGCACTCGGCGAAAACCGCGATCAGGAAAATGAGGAAGGCCAGCGGCTGGAAGAGAATGTTCCAGCCGTGCTCCACCTGGTGGGCGATGATGCGTTCGAGGTTGAGCGAACGGCTGACGAGGACCACTCCCAGGACCGACAATCCGAGCGGAATCTCGTAGCTGATGACCTGAGCGCTGGCGCGCAGGGCCCCAAGGAAGCTGTACTTGTTGTTGGCCGACCAGCCCCCCAACACGATCCCGTACACCGCCAGGCTGCTGACGGCGAAGACGAAGAGGATGCCGATGTCCACCCGCGGCGCGATGACAAACTGGTACCCGGCGGGAGGTTGCTCGACGCTCGTCGGGCCAAACGGCACCACCGCGAAGGCCAGCAGGGCGGTGCTGACCGCCACGGCCGGGGCCAGCAAGAAAAAGAGCTTGTCCACGTGGTCGGGGATGACCTCTTCCTTGAAAAGGAATTTGAGGCCGTCGGCGATCGGCTGGAGGAGACCGCGAGGTCCAACGCGGTTGGGGCCGATGCGGTCTTGGACATAGGCGGCGATTTTCCGCTCCAGGAGGATGAGGTAGGCGCAGGCCCCCTGGAGGGCCGACACCACCACCACGATCGTAACCAGGGTCGTGAGCAGCTGACCGGCGGTCATGTCGGCGCCCCTCCCGGCGTGGTGCTGTCGGCGCCGGCGGCGGGTGCTCCCGGCAGCTGCATGCCATGCTCGCCGAGGTCGGCCGATCCCAGGGGAGCGAAAAAGGCCACTTCCCGGGCCAACTCTGCCCGCACGGCGGGGGCGTGGAACAGGCCGCGGCGTTCCAGCAGTTCCCAGAAGACCTGGCCGTCCGCCCGGCATTCGCCGGGCGGACGGATGGCCCGGCGGACCGCCTGGGCCAAGCCGGCGTGGTTGACAAACGTGCCTTCCTTTTCCGCCACGCTGGCGGCGGGGAGAAACCAGGTCGCGGCCTGGGCGGCGGGTGAGTCCCACAAATCGTGGACGATCAGCCGCGGCACCTTGGCCAGCACCGCTCCTTGCTCGGGCGTGATCCAGCCGTGCGGCCGGGGCGGATAGCCGGCCGCCAGGTACATGACCTCCACCTGCCCTTCGTCGGCCCGTCGCAGGGCCACGTCGAAGGTCACGACTTCTCCTTGGAAGTGCCGCAAGACTTCCTCAACGCCGCGGCGGTTGGGACATTTCTCGGCCCGGATGGTGAATTTCACCGGCTGGACGGGCCGACCCCGGGCGTCTTTCGGATAGGTGTCATCCTCACCGACAATCGGGACGGGGCCGAGGACCAGGCGCACCTGTTCGGAGAGTCCCTTGAAATACTTCGCCAGCAGGAAGGCCTCTTCACACGTCAGGAAGGGGGAGAGCATGGCCACGACGGCCCAGCTGCGGCGCTGGGCCGCCGCGCGCAGCTCGCGCCGCAGCGTCGCCAGGAGCGACGGCCAGTCGGCGGGGCTGAGGCCGCTCGGCCCTCGGGCCAAGGGCCGCGTCCATCGCTCCCGGGCATTGATGTAGTGGTAGCCGAACCGTCCCTCGTCGCACATGAAATCGCCTTGCGCCAGAGGGTTGGACCTTGGCCGCAGGCGGTAGACAACGTCTTTGTTGGAGTCGATGAAGACGGAACAGCCGGTGCTACAGTCGGCGCAAACGCTCGCTTGGCTCTTGAGAAACCAGACCCGCTGCTTGTAGAGGAAATCCTTGCTGCATAAAGCGCCCACCGGGCAGAGATCGACGACGTTGCCGGCGAGCTTGTTGTTGCATGGCCGGCCGGGAAAGATGTCGATCTCGGCATGGTGGCCGCGATGGACCACCTCCAGCTCCGCCGTGCCGCTGATCTCGCGCGTGAAGCGGACGCAGCGCGTGCACATGATGCAGCGGTCGGTGAAGAGCGTGATCTGCTCGCCGATGTACGGCTTGTTCGGCGGCTGGTTCTTGTCGTCCACCAGGCGACTGTGAGCGCGGCCGAAGCGGTAACTGTAATCTTGCAGCAGGCATTCCCCCGCCTTGTCGCAAACCGGGCAATCGAGCGGGTGATTGAGCAGGAGCGATTCGAGGGTCTGCTGTTGGGCGTAGCGGGCACGCTCGCTGTTGGTGACGACCACGGTGCCATCCTTGGCCGGCGTCTGACACGCGGGGACCACCTTGGGCTGCATCACCACGGTGCCATCGGGCTTGCGCTCGCCGACCTCGACCAGGCACATGCGGCAACTGGCGACCACCGACAGGGCCGGGTGCCAGCAATAATGCGGAATGAGCACACCGGCTTTCTGCGCCGCCTGGATGAGGTTGAGGCGCTCGCTGCCGATGTCGATCGGTCGGTCGTTGACGTAGACGACGGCCATGTGGGTCCCTGGGGGCGGTGGGGCGCCTGGGGTTCGGCCGGCCGCGGGGCGGCCGGCCGAACCGCCCCTCAATGACTTCCGCTCCCGACCAGCGGCTCACGCCGCACGCCCCGGCGGATCAGCTCTTCAAACTCGGCCCGAAACTTGGTGATGGCGTTTTTCACCGGCCAACCGGCACCGTCCGCCAAGCCGCAGATCGTCGTCCCCGGCATGATGCCGATGGCGTTGCCGATCTCTCGCAGGATCTCGAGGTCTTCCAGCCGCCCCTGGCCTCGGCGAATGCGGTCGGCCATTTTCAGCATCCACCCCGTCCCTTCCCGGCACGGCGTGCATTGCCCGCACGACTCGTGGGCGAAAAACCGGCAGATGTTGTACAGCACGTCGGCAATGCTCGTCTGCTCGTCGAAGACGGTCACGGCCCCCGTCCCCAGGCCAAGGCAACCGACCTTGCTGGGGCCGTTGAAATCCAGCGGCGTGTCGAATTCCGCCTCGGTCATCAGCCCCATGCTGATGCCTCCGGGAATGCACCCCTTCGCCTTGCGCCCCTTCCACACCCCGCCGCCGTGCTTATCGACCAACTCCCGCACTGTCACCCCCAAGGGCAGCTCCACCGTCCCGGGGCGGTTGACGTGGCCGCTGATGTTGTACAGCTTCGGGCCATAGCTGCCGGCATCGCGCGGGTTCCGCGGGTCGGGCGGCACGCCGATCGACCTGAACCACTCCACCCCCCGGTCCATGATGTGCGTCACGCACGCCAGGGTCTCCACGTTGTTCACTACCGTCGGCTTGCGGAAGGCCCCTTCGACCGCCGGGAACGGTGGCTTGATCCGCGGCCAGGCCCGCTTTCCCTCCAGGCTTTCAATCAGGCCCGTCTCTTCGCCGCAGATGTACGCCCCCGCCCCGCGATGCAGGTAGACATCCAGATGGAACCCCCGCCCCAGGATGTCACGCCCCAAGAACCCCTTGGCGTAAGCCTCCTGGATCGCCTGCTGCATGGTCCGGAAGCACCGGCCATATTCGTAGCGGAGGTAGATATACGCCACCCACGCCCGGGTGGCGTACGCCGCCAGAATCGTCCCCTCCAACACCTGGTGCGGGTCTTCCTCCATCAGCACGCGGTTGTTGAAGGTACACGGCTCGCTTTCGTCGGCATTGACGCACAGGTAGATCGGCCCGGGATGATTCTTCGGCAGGAAGGTCCATTTCAGCCCCGTGGGAAAGCCCGCCCCGCCACGGCCGCGCAGCCCCGACGCTTTGATCGTCTCCACCACCTGCTCCGGCGTCAGGGTCGTGACTGCTCGCGTCAGGGCGCCGTAGCCCCCGTCGGCCAGGTAAGTTTCGATCGACTGGCTGTTCGGCTTGCCGACGCGACGCAGCAAGACCGGCTCGTACTCCGCCATGTCATCGCCTCAGTTCGTCCAGCAGCTGGTCCGCCCGGTCGAGCGTGACGTTCATGCGGTGCTCGTCGTTGACCAGCACGCATGGGGCGCCGTCGCAGCCACCCAGGCACTCGGCGAATTCCAGGCTGATCTTGCCATCGGCGGTGGTCTGCCCCGGCGCAATGCCCAGCTTATCGCTCAGGTAGGCCAGCAGCTCCTCCCCGCCCCGGAGCATGCAGGCCAGGCTGCGGCAGACCCACAGCCGCGTCTGGCCCAGGGGATTGTTCTCATCCCGGAAAAACCCGTAGAAGCTCATGGTGTCGTGGACCTCCGCCGGGTGGAGGTCCAACAGCTCGGCGATCTCCTCGATGGCTTGCCGCGGCACGCAGCGGAGGGCATCGTGCACCAGGTGCAGGGCCGGCAGCGTCACCGCCTGCTTGCGTGGGTAACGCGGCACATACGCCAGGATCTTCTGCCGAAGCTCCTCGGAGAGCAAGCTCATCGGTCCAGCTCCGCGGCGATGATGTTCAGGCTCCCCAATACCGCCACCACATCGCTGATCTGGTGCCCAACGATCAGCAGCGGAAAGATGGCGAAGTGGATGAACGACGGCGGCCGTGTCCGCGCTCGGTAGGCCACGCCCGAGCCATCGGCCACGATGTAATACCCCAACTCTCCATTGGCGGTCTCGGTGGCACCGTACAACTCGTCCACCGGCGTTTGCCACCGCCGGTTCGTCATGATGAGTTCGAAATGCTGGATCAGCCCTTCGATGCTGCGGTAGGTCGCCAGCGGCTCGGGTTGGACCACCTTGCTATCCACGTCCACATTCACCGGCCCGCTGGGGAGGTTCTCGATGGCGGCCTCGATGATCCGCACGCTTTCCACCATCTCTTCCATGCGCACCAGGTATCGGGCCAGGCAATCGCCCCCCGTGGCGCAGACGACCTGGAATTCCAACTCCGGGTAGGCGAGGTACGGCTCATCTTTCCGCAGGTCGCGGACGACACCGCTGGCCCGGGCGATCGGGCCGGTGACGCTCCAGGAGATGGCGTCTTCCTTGGTCAGCACCCCGATGCCGCGGGTGCGGTCCAGGAAGATGCGGTTGCGATTGAGCAGCCGGCGGATGTCGCCGTGCACTTTGGGAAAGCGGCGGACAAACTCGCGGACCAGGCGGACCCATTCGTCGTCCACGTCGCTGGCCAGTCCGCCGACCCGCGTGAAGCTCGGATGGAACCGTTGGCCGGAGGCCTGCTCCATGATGTCGTAGATCGACTCGCGGAGGTTGAAGGCGTAGAGGAAGGCGGTGAACGCGCCCAGGTCGAGGGCGGCGGCGCCGATGTTCAGCAGGTGGTCCTGGATGCGGGCCAGCTCGGCGAGGATGGTGCGGATGTACTTGCAGCGCGGCGTTATTTCGATGCCCAGCAGCTTCTCGACGACGTGGTGCCAGCCGATCTCGTTGGCGACCGGAGAGAGGTAGTTCATGCGATCGACGATGGTGATGTACTGGTTGTAGTCGAGGTGTTCGCCGAGCTTCTCAAAGCCGCTGTGCAGGTAGCCGATGTCAGGGACGGCCTTGACGATGGTTTCGCCGTCGAGGGTGAGGATGAGGCGGAGGGTAGTGTGCGTGGCGGGGTGCTGCGGGCCGAAATTAAGTGTCCACAGGTAATCCTGCGGGCCGCCTTCGGTGGTCGGAGCGTCGGCGAGTTCCAGGGGCATGTCAGCTCTCCGCCCGGGTCAGGATGGGGAAATTGTGCCGCTCTCCCCGCCCCCGCAGCGGATAGTCCTTCCGCAGGGGAAAGGCAGTGAATGCCTCCGGCAACAGGATGCGCCGCAGGTCGGGGTGACCCTCGAAAACAATGCCGAACATGTCGTAGACTTCGCGCTCCAGCCAGTCCGCCCCCTTCCACAGCGGCCAGACCGACGGCACCGTCAGCTCCGGCTCGTTCAGGAACGTCTTGACGATCAAGCGCTGGCCCGTGGCGGTGTTTAACAGGCAGTAGACCAGGCCGAAGCGGTCGCGGGCGTTGGGATAGTGGAGGTAATCGACGGCCGTGAGGTCGATGAGCATGTCGAAGCCGTCGCGCTCCTTGAGACAGGCCAAGGCCTCGTACACCAGATGGCGCGGCACCACCAGGCGGTAGTTGTCGCGGAACTGCGAGGCGGTGACATTTTCCGGCCCCAGCCGTTCGCGGAGCGTGCACAGGATGGTTTCGTAGCTCATGCGTTCTGGTCCCATTGCCGGGTAGCGCTGCGGAAGTCGCCCGGGGCGACGATGCGAGCGCTGTCGGGGGCCGGCACCAGCCGCGGCCCCTCGTACTCACGCCGCTGCGCGAACTCCCTGCCGGTGAGCGTTCCGGTTCGCCGAATCTTTTCTTGGAGGTCGAGGACCGACTGCAACAGCTGCTCCGGCCGCGGCGGACAGCCCGGAACGTACACATCCACGGGAATGAACCGGTCAATCCCCTGGACGACGGCGTAGGTGTCGAACACCCCGCCGCTGGAGGCACATGCCCCCATCGAGATGCACCATTTCGGCTCAGGCATCTGAAGCCAGATTCGCTGGAGGACGGGGAGCATTTTCATGACCACCCGGCCAGCCACGATCATCAGGTCGCATTGCCGCGGACTGAAGCGCATCGCCTCGGCACCGAAACGGGCGATGTCGTGCCGCGAGGCTCCGGTGGCCATCAGCTCGATGCCGCAACAGGCGGTGGCGAAGGGCATCGGCCACAGGCTGTTCTTCCGCACCCAGTTCGCCAACTGGTCCAGTCGCGTGACCATCACATCAGGGAGGCTCAGCGCCACTGAAACACCCCCTTCCGCCAAGCGTACACGTAAGCCACACCCAGGGTGCCGAGGAAGACCACCATTTCCCAGAAAACGATCGGCCGAAGGCCCTCCGCCAAGGCGTAAGCGCGGTCCGATTCGCGGTACGCGACCACGGCCCAGGGGTAGAGGAACAACAACTCCACGTCGAAGACGAGGAAGAGGATGGCAATGAGATAAAACTTGACGTCGAAGCGCTGCCGAGCCGTGCCGATCGGGTCCATGCCCGATTCGTAGGGCATAAGCTTGACAGCAGTGCGCTTTTTCGGACCGATGCAGTGGGCGGCGATCAGGGCGGAAACAGCAAAGCCGACGATGACCAGCAGGTAAAGGAAGATGGGATAGTAGGTGGCCAGGTCGAAGTTCATGCCGCTGGCTCCGGGCGGGGAGATTGTGATTTTTTTCACAATCTTCGCCCAAAAGAATCCCCGACACGCGGTCGAGGTCGTGGTCGCTTCACTGCGGTCAGGAGGATAGTATAAGAGGCACGCATGAAGTGGCAAGGCGGGCCCGGCGGGGCGGGGCCCGCCGACGCCGCCGTGCCGCGACCGCGGGAGAACGCGCATGGGGGCCCGCCTTAAGAGCCTGCTGGCTGAGGGAAAACTGACCCACGTCTTTGGCGTGGGCCAACTGTGCCATCCCAAGATCGTCGCCATCATCGGCCAGACCGGCCGTTTCGACGCCGTCTGGATCGACCAGGAACACGTCGGCCTCAGCGGGGAGCAGATCGAGCAGGCGGCCCTGGCGGCACGGGCCTTCGGCTTGGACAGTTTTGTGCGGCTGTATGCCACGGACTATGCCGCGGTCATGCGCGTCCTGGAGGCCGGGGCCGGCGGCATCATGGCGGCCCAAGTCCGCAGTGCCCAGGAGGCAGAGCAGATCGTCCGCTGGGCCAAGTTTCATCCCCGGGGCCTGCGCGGCGTCAACGGCACGGGCATCGACGGCCGCTTCGGCACCCTCCCGCTCCGCGACTACTTCCAGCAAGCCAACGCCGAGACCTTCATCGCCATTCAGATCGAACACGTGGACGCTCTGGCGGATGTGGAGCGGATCGCGGCCATTCCCGACGTGGATGTCCTTTTCATTGGGCCGGCCGACCTGACGCAGTCGATGGGAATTCCCGGCGAGTGGGAGCATCCGCGGCTGTGGGACGCCATCGAGCGCGTCGCCGCCGCCTGCCGCTCGGCCGGCATCCATTGGGCCATCCTGCCGCTCCACCCGGCGTTTGCTCGCCGCTGCCTGGCGCTCGGTTGCCGGATGTTGGCCCCCGGCATCGACGTCTGGGTCTTGCAAAAAGGGATCCGCGCCCTGTTGGCCGACTACGCCGAGGTTTTGGCCGATGCCTGAGCCGCCCGGCGGCTCAGGCAGGCGCCGCCGGGAGCGGATTCTCGGCGAAAATCCATTCGCGGATCGGCCGACCCTCCAGCAGGTGCTCCCGCACCAAGCGCGGGATGCGCTCGGCCGTCATGCCGTGATACCACGTCCCCTCCGGGTACACGACCAGGATCGGCCCCTGGCAGCAGATGCGCAGGCAGCCGACCTTGGAGCGGTAGCAGGCATTCGGCCCCGAGCCCAGCCCATGGGCCTTGAGCGCCCCTTTGAGCGCGTCCCAGGCCGCCTCTCCCTCCTTCGAGGAACAGCAGGAATCGCCAATGCAGAGGAGGACATGGCGGCGATAGCCGCCGATGCCCAGTTTAGTGGCCGCGGCCCGCAGCGCGTCTTGAGGGTCCGGCATCAGGTGCTCCTCTCCAACGATTCGGCGCGGCGGCGCAGCCGCAGCCGTCGCGTGACCTCGGCGAAAACCAAGACCGACGACGTGGCCGCTCCCATCACGAGCCAGTCGCTCAGGGCCAGCGGCTCGACCTGGAAGACCCGCCCCATGGGGGTGCTGACGATCAGTACCTGCACGGCGACGATCAGGCCGACAATTGCCAGGAAGACCCGATTGCGGCACAACCCGCTCAGCCCGCTGACTTCCGGCACCAGGGAACGGCAGTTGATTTCGTTCCACACCTGGAACAGGACGTAGACGGTAAAGAAGATGCTGACCTGACGCACCGTGAGGCCGGGGAACTCTGCCGCGGCAGGGCCAGGGCCGGCGAACCAGCCGAGCCGTTCCATCCCCAGCAGCAGCCCGATCATGACCACGACGAAAAACGCCGCCGTCAGGGCGATGGTCTGGCGCATGGGGCGGGTCAGGATGTCGTCGTCGCGACGTTTCGGTGGCATCGTCATCAGGCCCGGGCGTGGGGGCTCGGAGCAGAGGGCGATGGCCGCCAGGGTGTCCATGATGACGTTGATCCACAGCAGCTGAAGGACCGTGAACGGCGGCTTGACGCCCACAAACGGCCCGAGGAAGGCGATGGCCAAGGCGCTCACGTTGATGGTGAGCTGGAACTGAAGAAACCGCTGGATGTTCTCGTAGAGTGCCCGGCCCCAGTGGACCGCCTTGACGATAGTGGCAAAAGAATCGTCGAGGAGGACGATCTTGCTGGCTTCCTTGGCGACTTCGGTGCCGGCGCGGCCCATCGCCAGGCCGACGTCGGCCCGCTTCAGGGCCGGGGCGTCGTTGGTGCCATCGCCGGTGACGGCGACCACCTCGTGGCGTTCCTGGAGGAGGCGAACCAGGCGCAGCTTGTCCAGCGGCTTGGCCCGGGCCAGGATGCGCAGCCGCGGCAATTGCGGCGACAGTTCGTCGTCCGTCAGGGCGTTGAATTCCTCGCTGGTCAGCACCAGGTTGTCGGGGCGGTCGAGCAGGCCGATTTCGCGGCCGATGGCCCGGGCGGTTTCGATGTTGTCGCCGGTGACCATCTTGACGTCGATGCCGGCGCGGCGACATTCGGCGAGTGCGTCGGGGACTTCGGGGCGCAGCGGGTCGCGGATGGCGACAAAGCCGGTCCAGATCAGGCCGTGGTCCAAATGGTCCCGCCGGGCGTGCAGGGCATCGGCGTCGTCAGGAGTGTCCTCGGGGAGGACGGCGTGGGCGAACGCCAAGGTGCGCATGGCGGCTGAAGCCGCCTCGCGCAGCGCGGCCTGCACCGCGGCCCGGAACTCCGGCGTCAGGGGCCGGACCGAGCCGTCCTGGTCGAGGAACCGATCGCATTGAGCCAGCAGTCCCTCGGGAGCCCCTTTCACCAAAACGAGGAGTCGCCCGGCATGACCGACCACGGTGGTCATGCGTTTGCGTTCGGAGGAAAAGTGGATGCGATACAGCGGCTCGAATTGCAGGCGCAGGCGGCGATAATCGAGGGCGTGGTCGGCCAGCCAACGGAGGAGGGCGCCTTCGGTGGAGTTGCCGACAACTTGCCAGCCGCCGGGGCGGGCTTCGAGGTTGGCGGTGGAATTGACAGCGGCGTTGAGGGCGATCCAGTCGAGCGGCGTGTGCGGCTGGGCGGGGGCGCGGGGGGCGGCGGCCGCCGCCAAGGTGGCGGCCGCCACGTCGATGCGGACAACGCGCATCTGGTTCTGCGTCAGGGTGCCGGTCTTGTCCGAGCAGATGACCGTGGCCGAGCCGATGGTCTCGCAGGCAACCAGCTGCCGAACCAGGCTGTTGGCTTGGGTCATCTGGCGCATGGCCAACGCCAGGGAGACGGTGACGCTCATCGGCAGGCCCTCGGGGACGGCCACCACGATGATGATGACCATGTACATGAAGTAATCGAGCACGGCGCCGGCACTGGCCAGAAAGCCGGCGCTGCGGCCGATTTCCCCGAGCCACAGGCCACGAACCAGCAGGGCGGCAAAGATGGCCCCGGCGGCCGCGTAGCCCACCTTGCTGATCAGCGAGGCGAGCTGGGCCAGTTTCTGCTGGAGCGGTGTGAATTCCCTGGACAAGGTGAGCTTCCGATGGACGCGGCGCTCCTCGTCGGCGACCGGCCGTGGGTCGTCGTCCGGCGCCGCCAAGCGGCGCGCCAGCTGCCCCAGCACGGTGGCGTCGCCGACGGCCGTCACCACCATCTGGCCGATCCCTTCGACGACCTGCGTGCCCCGGTACAGGACGTGCGGCGGGTCGATCCCGGCCGAAGCCGCGCTCGGCTTCAGGGGGTATTTGGCCACCGGCTCGGACTCCCCGGTCATGAGCGATTGGTCCACGGACAGGTCGGTCGCCTTGAGGAGGCAGCCGTCGGCCGGAACCTCATCGCCGGCTTCCAGGACGACCAGATCACCGACGACGACGTCCTCGAGGGGGATGGTGGCGAACTCGCCGGCGCGGAGGACCTTGACCTGGAGGGCTTCTTTATGGGCATTGAGGATTTCGAAGGCGCGGTCGCTGCGATACTCGCTGAGGAAGGCGACGCCGGTGGCGAGGACGACGGCGACCATGACGGCCAGGCCGTCGATGGAGGCGTGGCCGGTGGTCAGCCAGCCGGCGGGCCAGAGGAGGAGGGCGGAGGCGAGCAGGCCGCTGGGAACCCAGCGGCGGCGGCCGCGGACCGCCGCCACCGTCAGCCCAACCGCCACCAGCCCCACCAGCAGGCCGCCCACCGCGTGGGCCACCACCCCCACGGCATGCTGGAACCAATCGACCACGATCGACAGCAGCGTCGCTGTCAGCAAGATTTGGATAATCGGCTCATCGAACTTGGCCAGAAATTTCTTCCACAGCGGCTCGCGCGGCAGCGGTGTCAACCGATTGACACCGTAGCGCTGTCGACTCTTGACCACGGCTTGCGGGCTGAGGCCCGTGTCGCCACCAAGGCCCAACTCCTGTTCCAACTCGGCAAGCGTCGGCATGTCTCTCGGAACAATCTCCCACAGGCGACACCCCCCGGCGAGCCACCGCTCAACGCCCACCGGGATAAGGAATATCGTAGCCGTGGCTGACACCGGCGAACCAGCGGTCATAGGTCCGGCGCTGCTCCTGAAGCGGGTAGCCGGGAAAGCCACTCGCACGTCGGGGATAGAGGATGAGCACGTGCAGCTGCTTGTCGCCCACTTCGCGCTGCTGGCGGGCCAGCCAGTCGGCCACGTTCGCCTGGGTGATCTCGATCCGACGGTCTTCGCTTCGGGACGGATCGAGGTAGAAGAGCCGACCCTGCTCCCCGATTTCCAGCACCCGGATGGCAAAGCGGTCGTTGAAGCTGGCCTCCAGCCGCTGCCGCAGGGCGGTCAGTTGGCGGCGAAGCGCGTCGCGTTCGCGGCGGACGGCGGCGAGGTCTTCGGCCGGTTCCGCGCCGGGGCGCCTGGGTTCGGCCGGGGGGTGATCCGCCCCCACGGCCGCCTCCGTGGGCGAGTCGCCGAGGGACGGGTCCGCCGGCTTGATGATCGGCATCAACAGGAAGATGCAGAACATCAAGGTCAGCACATCGATCAGCGGAATGAAAAAGCGGGTGACACTGCGACGCGGCAGGACGATCATCGGCGGCCCTCCGTGTCGCCGCCCAGCGGGCGGATGACGTCGCGGCCAATGAGGACCAACCACGTCGGCAGGATGTTGAGGAGGGCCATCAGCAGCCCGCTGCCGGTGGCGGTGATGGCCGGGCTGTACTTGGCGATGACCTCCTGCGGCGTGATCGGCCCGGTGATCGAGCCGAAGGTTTGCAGGATGCCGGCCACGGTGCCCAGGAGCCCGAGGAGCGGGAACCACTCGGCGGCCTGGGCGAGATGCGACAGCCAACGATCCGGGCGTTCGTCGAAGCCGGTCCCGGTCCACTGGAGCGCCCGCTGGCTCAACCCCAGCTGCACCACAAACAGCGCCAGTCCCAGACCCAGGATCAGCCAATCGATGGGCGAGCGACGGACCTGCTCGAGGTAAAATTGCAACGCCAATGGAGGCAGCGCGACGACGACCAGGCCGGCCGCCAGCACGGGCACCAGGCAAAGGAGGATCGGCAAAACTTGCTGGATCCAGAAGCGGCGCACCGCGTCGGTCTCCCGCCTGCTGCCGGCCGGGCCGGCGGCAGCGCCTAGGGCTTGCCGCGCAACACGTCCGGCAGCGGCTGCACTCGCCCCGCGCGATCGACGCAGGCGATGGTGCTGGTTCCCTCGGCCAGCAGCTCGCCGTCGCGGAAAAGTTCGTACCGGTGGTCGATCCGCACGGCGGTGGCGCGCACCACCGTGGTCCGGAGCGTCAGTAAATCATCATACCGGGCCGGCCGACGGTAGCGAACCTCCACCCGCGTGAGCACCAGGAGGTGCCCCTGGTCCTCCAACTCCTTGTACGAGATGCCCCGCTGACGGAGCAACTCGGTGCGGCCCTGCTCGAAATAGACCAGGTAGTTCGCATGGTGCAGCAAGCCCATGCGGTCCGTTTCGGCATACCGGACGCGAATCGTGATTTCCCCGGTCAGCATGACGGCGATCCAGCGAAGAAATCGAGCGGCTCAGCGGATGAGCCCCGCCCGGCTGAACGGGTAATAGACCAGCAAGGCCCGCCCCAAGAGGAGACGCTGGGGCACGAGCCCCCAATCGCGGCCATCGGAACTGGCCGGGCTGTTGTCCCCCATGCACAGGTAATGGCCCGCCTGCACGAAGATGGTGCGGGCGGCCACCAATTCCCGCAAGGGTCGATCGCTAAACGCCGGCACTTCGTCCCACTTGGCCACGTTCCACCAGATGTCGGGGGTGAGTGACACATCGCTGCCGTCCCCGGAGCCGCTGGCGGTGTAATAGGTGTCCCGCAACAGCCGCAGGTGGGCAACCGTCACGTCGCCGCCGCGGACCCCGATGCTGGCCG
The DNA here is from genome assembly GCA_025055215.1 of Gemmataceae bacterium. Lineage (GTDB taxonomy): Bacteria > Planctomycetota > Planctomycetia > Gemmatales > Gemmataceae > JANWYO01. The sequence continues at coordinate 11,568 of JANWYO010000341.1, read as the reverse complement.
GGTGCAGGTCGTTTTCCGTCGGCCCCAGGACCGGCGGCGGGTCGTAAGCCAGGCCGTCCCCGAAGATCAGGCGGCCGTCTACCCAGAGGATGAGCCGGCGATCGACGTTGGCAAAGCGCACCTGGTGCGTGCCGCGGCCCGCGAGCGGCGTCGCCACGGGCGACGCCGTCAAGGGCTGCTCACTTTTGTCGGTGCAGCGCCACAACGAGCAGTTGCCGGTTGCCAACGACACCCGCGCCTGGAAGCGATCCACACCGTGGGTCAGCTCCAGCCGCAGCTCGCTCTCGGGAGAAACATCGCTCAGCGTCACCTCGGCTTCCAGAATGAGGTCGCCGACCCAGTTGGCCGAGGGCGATCGGCCGTTCACCGTGTTGTAGGCCATGAAGTCCGAGATCAGCCGGGGGCGCGGCGCCTCGGTGTGATTGGGGCTGCGGACGACATGACGATAGCGCAGCCATTCGAGCTGGCCGCCGCCGCCCGGGTGGTGAAAGCGGCGCATCTCATCGATTGCCTGCCACCGATGACCGGCCTCCGGCACCCACCGCTGATACGCCGCCAGCCCGATCAAGTCCTTGGCCTGCTGATCGTTGTCGTACACCAGCCGGCTCAAGGCGAGCACCTGAGCAGGCGGTTTGCGGATGATGGTGAAGTGACGGTTCGGGTCGTTTACCGGCCGACAAGCATCCCGACGCAATTGCTCCACGTCCTTGTCGGCATAGGTGTATTGCGGCCAATGCAGCTCGAGCGGGTGCGGAGCGTGCGGATCGCTCTGGTGCAGCCCCTCGGCCACGTACAGGTCGCCCCAGTAGATGCCGATGGTTTCCCCCGGCAGGCCCACGAGGCGCTTGATGTAATTCATCGCCGAATGGTTCTTGAACGGCCCGCTCCGAGGGTAACCGTCCACGCGCTCCGGCGGATAGCCCGGAAACTTGAACACCACCACGTCGTGCCGCTGGGGCCGGCGCACGCCGCTGTCGTACAGAAACTTGGCCACCAGCACCCGATCGCCGGTCCGGGGCGATTGCTCGCTTAACCCCGCCACGCCGGCCCGACAGTTCGGGCAGATGGCGCTCTCCGTGGGGCTGAAGACGCGACCATTCTGCGGTTCGACTTCGTCACTGCAATTGACGGCGAAGACTTGGCCGCAGGCGGGGCAGGCGACTTCCTTGTGATGGCCGAGCAAGGTCGTCGCCATCGAGCCGGTTGGGATGACGAAGGCCTCGGCGACAAAGGTCTTCAGGAGGAGGACGAGAACCACCACGAAGACGATCGTCTCGAGGATGTCGTGAGTCGAGTCCCGGGTCGTGGCGGCGGTGCGCCCCGCCGCTGCGGGCCTGACCTCAGACCTCACCTCGCCGTTGAGCGACGGAGTCGGCGGTGTCATTCCAGCGACAGGTGTGGAAGAAGGATGCTCGTCGGTCATGCGTCACCCGGATGGGGTCGCGGCCGGCCACGGCCGGCCGCGTCACCTGTGGGGTCCTGATCGGCCGCGTCGGCCCAAGACCGCGCGCTGCCAGTTCACGAACACGATACCGCCGCATCGCCCCGAAGCAAAGACAGATTTGCACCACCCCCGCCCCGCCGATTCATCCTTTCGCGCTCCCCACTCATCGGTTCACGCTCACGGCACCCCTTCCGATTCATCGTTTCGCGCTCGCTACACACGCTCCGATGATTTATCGTTTCGCGCTCGCGGCGCGCCCAGTGAGCATCTGACATCACGGCGCCAGCGCGATTCGATAAATCGATCTCCTCGGCTTCACCCGCTTCGCGGTGATTCATCGTCTCACGACCGATCAATCGATCTCGCTCGCCCCCCTCTCTGCAACTCCGCAGCTCCCCGCAACCGTCCCGATCCGTCCATCCAATCGGCGGCTGGTCGCTTGCAAGCTGCTTGCTGGGCCGATATAAGGAGACCCGGTGATGCATTGTCCCTCCCTGACCTCCCGCCCTTTTCCGAAAGGAGCCTCCATGCCTCTTCTCAATCGCCGCCAGTTCATGCGTCACACCCTGGCTGCCGCCGGCACGGTCGTCATCAGCGGCACGAAATCGTCGGGTCGGGTGCTCGGCGCCAACGACACCATCCACGTGGCCGTCGCCGGCCTCAATGGCCGGGGCGGCGCGCACATCAGTGCTTTCAGTAGCCTGCCGAACGTGCGGATCACCTACCTGATCGACCCAGATGCGCGCACTTTCGGGCCCAAAGTGAAGGCGGTTGAGGCCAAGGGGGGCGGCACGCCCAAGACGGTCAAGGACGTCCGTCAGGCGCTGGACGACAAGGCCCTTGACGTCATCTCCATCGCCACGCCGAACCACTGGCACGCCCTGATGACCATCTGGGCGTGCCAGGCGGGGAAGGACGTTTATGTGGAGAAGCCGTGCAGCCACAACGTTCGGGAGGGGCGGATCGCCGTCGAAGCGGCCCGGAAGTACCACCGCATCGTGCAGCACGGCACTCAGAGCCGCAGCGACGGGGGCTGGGCGCGGGTGGCGGAGGTCATTAAGTCGGGACGCTACGGCAAGCTGCTGGTGGCACGAGGACTGTGCTACAAGCTGCGGCGGAGCATCGGCACGAAGGAGGTGACCGCCCCGCCGGCGGAGCTGGATTTCAACCTCTGGCTCGGGCCCGCCGCCGAGCGCCCCTTCCATGGCAACCTGGTCCATTACAACTGGCACTGGTTCTGGGACTTCGGCAATGGCGACATCGGTAACCAGGGTGTGCACCAGATGGACATTGCCCGCTGGATGATCCCCGGCAACGCCACCCTTCCCAAGAGCGTCCTCAGCCTGGGGGGCCGTTTCGGTTACAGCGACCAGGGCGAAACGCCCAACACGCAGATGGCGGTCTTCGACTTCGGCGAGACGCAACTGATCTTTGAGGTCCGCGGCCTGCCGACGGAGAAGTACCTCGGCCAGGCCATCGGCAATGTCTTTCACCTGGAGGCCGGCACCATCGCAGGGCACCAGTTCTACCCCAAGGGGAGCACCAAGCCGGAGCCCCTTCCCGCCGTCGAGGGACCGCGTCGGCCGGGCGGCAACCACTTCGCCAATTTCCTGGCCGCCGTTCGCAGCCGCAACCCCGCCGATCTCAACGCCGACATCCTGGAAGGGCACTATTCCAGCGCTTTGGGCCACCTGGCCAACGTGTCGTACCGCCTCGGTACGCTGGTGCCGTTCAACCCGCGGACGAAGGCGTTCGGCGACAACCAGGAAGCCTACGAAACGCTGGCCCGCCTCGAAGAGCACTTGGCCAAGGGCAATGGCTTGAAACTCGAGGGCCTGCAATACCGCCTCGGCCGCAAACTGGTCATCGACGCCAAGACGGAAACCATCCTGGGGGATGCCGAGGCGAACCGGCTACTGACCCGCGACTACCGCGCCCCGTTTGTGGTGCCGGAGCGGTTATAATGAGCGCACTACCGGCGTCGGGGCGTGTTCGGTATAGGCACGCCTCGATGCCGGGGCTTCGAGGCGTGGGCAGTCATGAAATCGCCGCCGTCGTCTGTCATGCGGCCGTCGCGGCGTCGCCGCATGACGTTCATCGTTGCCTTCAGCGTGGGATTGGCAGGGCTGGTCGCTCTTGGGGTCGGAGCGGTCGCCTGGGCATGGTTGGGGGGCGCTCTGGGTTCGAGGCCCCCGGGGCCAGTGCCGGAGGGGATGGTCTGGATCCCGCCGGGGAAATTCCGCATGGGCGATAGCCAAGGGCTGTTTCCCGACGCCGAGCCGGTCCACGAGGTCGAACTGGACGGGTTCTGGATGGACGAGACCGAGGTCACCAATGCTCAATTTGCCCGGTTTGTGGAGGAGACGGGGTATGTGACCGTGGCCGAGCGCGCCCCGGACCCGGCGGAATTCCCGGGGGCCAAACCGGAGCTGCTGGTGCCGGGCTCAATCGTCTACCTGCCGCCGAAGGAGCCGACCTCGTTGGACAATTATCTGGCGTGGTGGCGGTATGTTCCCGGGGCCAATTGGCGACACCCGGAAGGACCGGGGAGCGACATCAAAGATCGGATGGACCATCCGGTGGTGCACGTCTGCTGGTTCGACGCGGTGGCCTACGCCGAGTGGGCGGGCAAACGTCTCCCCACCGAGGCTGAGTGGGAGTATGCCGCTCGCGGCGGTCTCGACCAGAAACCCTACGTCTGGGGTGAGGAGCGTAACCCCAGCGGCCGTTGGATGGCCAATAATTGGCAAGGCGACTTCCCGAACACCAACAGCGCCTTGGACGGCTACAAGACCACCGCCCCGGTTCGCTCCTTTCCGCCCAACGGTTATGGGCTGTACGACATGTCGGGCAACGTCTGGGAGTGGTGCAGCGACTGGTATCGGCCGGACTACTACCGCATGAGCCCGCGGAAGAACCCCCAAGGGCCGGATGGTGCCTCCAGCTTCGATCCCTTGGAGCCGGGCATTCCCAAGCGGGTGCAGCGTGGGGGGTCGTTCATGTGTGCTGATTCGTACTGCATCCGTTACATGCCCGCCGGCCGGGGCAAGGGCGAGCCAAAGAGCGCGGCTTGGCACATTGGCTTCCGCTGCGTCCGCTCGGCCCGCTAAACGCCGCGCTCACCGGCCCGGCTCCAGCACCACCCGGAAACCCGTGAACGGATCGGCGTCGTCGTAGGGCAGCGAGGCCTGTTCCCGCTCGTATTCCCATAGCGTGGTGAATCGCAGCCGCGTTGCTGGCCCGTCGTAGGCATAGCTGCGACCGCGGAGGTAGACATCGGGCCGGTGGCCAGACTCCGTGACCGGGACAAATCGATTGACCTCGACCGTGTTCCGCGTCCACTCAGTGCCATTGCCGGCCATGTCCCGACAGCCAAACGGGCTGATGTCCCGAGTGGCCGTCCCTACCGGCAACGGCCCTTCGGCCCCGCGGCCGATCGCCACTTCGGGCGGATCGGCCTTGGGGTTCCACGGTGCCTCGCCCCGAAACGGGCCGCGTTTCCCCTCGTAGCATCCCGCGGCTTTGTCCCATTGCTGGGCCGTCGGCAGGTTGCCCCCCAGCCAGCGGGCGAAGCGGTAGGCGTCTTCCACCGAGACCCGCAAGACAGGCAGGCGGCCATTCTCGATGCCGATGTCCGCCTCGTTCCGCACACCGCCTCGTTTCCAAAGGTGGTTCCTAACCTCTGCCGGTCGTTCCTGGGCGAACTTGGCGAACAGTTCGTTCCAGACTTTGGTCTCCATCATGTAGAAGGTGGGCGGGTCGCCGTCGAACTCCTGAGGTATCAGGCAGAAACGGATCGGGATGCCGGCCTTGGTGATCTCGATCTGTTTGTAGTACCGTTTGCCGCGGATTTCCTCGATTTCCGGGCTGAACCAGCTGATGTCGGGCGGGGCAGTATCCAGCAGGGTGGACGCCGGCTCCGGTCGCGGCGACGGCGCCGGGGACCACGGCCGCGTCCCCACGACCGTGGCGGCGAAAACCGCGGCGGCGAGGGCGCCGGCCAACAACCAGGGCGACCGCCGCCGGCCCGGCGGCAGTCGCCAACCGGCCGCCCGTGGCGGCCCCGCAATCTCCGTGGCCGATGCCACGCCCCGTGCCCGGGCCGACCCGCCGCCCGCCGTGCCGAGGTCTTTGTCGGTGTGCAGCCCATTGGGGTCGGTGTCGGCGAGGAACAACTCGGGAGAGGTCTCCCGCAGCTCCGGGGCCACGGCTCGCTTGAGTGCCTGCAAAAACTCCTTGCAGCTGGGAAAGCGTTGCTCCGGATCCTTGGCCAACGCCCGCAGGAGCACTTGTTGCTCAGCCTCGCCCAAAGGCGACAGGTCCGGCGTTTGATGGAGATGCCCCTCCATCATGGCGATCATGTCCGTGCCGGCATAGACCCGGCGATTGAGCCGCAGCTCGGCGTACGAAATCGCCAGGCTGTACTGATCGCTGTGCTTGCTGACCTTGCCGCGCCAGACCTCCGGGGCCATGTAGGCCGGAGTCCCCGAACTCGTCGCCGTAGCCTGATTGCGCTGGCTTTGCAACGTCCGGGCCAAGCCGAAGTCCGCCACCTTCGCATGCTTCTGCACCAGGAGGATGTTCTCCGGCTTGATGTCACGGTGATGAACGTGCTTGGTGTGCAGGAAGTCGATGGCCTCGGCCGCCTCGCTGAAGTAGCGGATCAACTCGTCCAACGGGATGCCAGGCTTGCCCTCCGCGCGGCACTCCTTCAGGCGGTCACGGAGGCTGCCGTCGGCCAGCTCCATGACGATGATCAGACGATCCTGAGTGGTGCTGTAGCTTTGCGTTTGCACAAGGTACGGGTGCCGCAGCTGCTTCGTCAGTTCCAGGGCCGCCAATTCGCGCTGCGCTTCTTCCTGGTCGATGGGACGGTTGATGATTTTGATGGCCACCTGGATGCCGCCGGGGGCCTCGCCGAGCCAGACTTCGCCGAACGTCCCGCTCCCCAGCCGTTTGATCATCCGATAGCCGTCGCCGACCGGCAGCAGCTGGTTGGCATGCCCCCCCAGCGGCCCCAGCGCGCCCGCCGAGCTGAAGATCGACGGTCGGGGCACCAACCCCGGCGGGGTAACGTTCGTCGGCAACACCCGTTCCGTCGGCACCGGCTCGGCCTCCGCCAGCTCCACCAACGCCGCGTACTGCTCGGGAAACCGCTCGCGGTACTGCTCCAGCGGCGGTCGGTCACCGTGCAGCTGCCGAATGCGATATTCCTCGAAAATCAACGAGGCCGGCAGGTCCGCCGCTCGCCCCAATTCTGGATATTTGTCGAGGTATTGTTCGAGACTGACCGGCCGCCCCCGCCGCCAACGAATCTCCAGATCGGTCTTGACCAGTTCGTGCAAGACCACGAGCCGCAGCGGGTCTCCCGGTTTGGGCAAGAACGGATGGAGGGATACCGATGACGTGCGCGAGTCGGCCTTTTGCCAAGCCTGCTCCAGCCGATCGGCACAATCCTGGAGTTGCTCCCATTGGGCGTCGGACAGGCTCCCGAGATCGGTGAGCGGCCGCATGCACCGGTCCTCGACGAGGCACGATACTCTGTGCCAATGGTAAAGCCCGGCCGCCGGCGCAGCAAGGGGACTGCCCGGCTCGGGCTGCCTCGTTTCACGCCGCGGATTCATCGTCTCGCGCTTCCGATTGATCGGTGCGCGCTGGCTGGGCGATGGGAGACAGCGGCTAGGCGCGGAGCGAGCGCGAACCGATAAAGTGTGCAGGCGAAGCGAGGCATCGGCGTAGCGTGGGGAAGAAGCCGCCCGAAGTGGCCAACACCGCCCCAAACGGGAGGCGCACCTAGTCGGCTCGTCGGCCTCGCTCGCCACCTCAAACCACAAAGCCGCACCTCGCCAGCTGCCGACGAGTTGCCGCGTCCTCGAGCGCGGCCCGGAAGGCGCGGACGGCCGGCCGGTCCCAGCGAGCTTTGGGGACAACAAAGTCGTAGCGCTCTTCCTGGAGGGGCAGAAATCCCAGGTCCAAGTCTCGCGCCACCGTGGAAATCGCCACGCCCCAGTCGGCCCGACCCTGAGCCACGGCCGCGGCCACGGCTTGGTGCGAACGCACTTCCGCCAAATAGCCCGCCGGGCGACAATCCCCCAGCAGACGGTCGAGCAGCACCCGAGTCCCGCTGCCACGGTTGCGATTGACCAGCACGCAACCCGGGTCGGAACGCACCCGGGCCAGAACGTCGTCAAGGCTTCGCCCCTCGAAGCGGGCGTCTCCGCGGCGGAATACGATCCCTTGCAATCGGCCGTAGCCCGGCACCAATTCCAACTCCGGCGTGACAAAGGGTCGGTTGTAGACGTTCGTCACCGGGTCGAGGAGGTGGATGCCGGCCAAGTCGCATTCGCCACGGCGGGCTGCCTCCAGCCCGCCGTGGCTGCCGACCGCCAGGAATTTTGAGGCGAAGCCGACCTCTTGCACCCGACCGAGCAGAATGTCCAGGCCGACGCAATGGCTGCCGATGACCACCAGGTCGGCCGGTCGCAGCCCGTGCCCCAGGAGATGGACCTCGACCTGTTCGCCGGCCTCGAGATATTCGCGGTGCCGGGGGATGATGACGAAGCCATCGGCGCGGGCGAAGGCCGTCACCGAGCCAGAGCCTTTACCCAGCGGATAGGCGCACCACTCGGCTTGGGGCGCCCCTGGTGGTCCCGTACCGACCAGGCTGACGAGCAGGTACTCCGTACGGCCGCGTTCCGAATTGATGCGCATCGGCAACCGGGCAGTCAGGAGGTCGCTGGTTTCCGGGCGACGCCCCGCCCAGGCCCGCAGCACCGGGGCCACGAACTCGCGGAAGGTGAAGATGGCCGACGTCGGAAAACCGGGGAGGATCACCACGGGTACGACGCGACCGGCCTGCTGGACGGCGGCCAGGCAGAGCGGCTTACCCGGCTTGAGGGCCACACCATGAGCCAGGATGCCGGGCGGACCCAACTCGGCAACCACGCGATACGACAGGTCGCCGGCCCCCTTGGAAGTCCCGCCAGACAGAAGCACCAGGTCCGCCGCGGCGAGGGCACGCCGCAGCGTTTCGGCCAGCGCCGCGGCATCGTCAGGCACGATGCCCAGCGGCAAGGGCTGGCCCCCCAGCTCCCGGACGGCATCGGCCAGCACGGTGGCGTTGCTGTCGAAGACGGCCCCCGGTCGCCAGCAGCCACCGGGGGGCACCAATTCGTCGCCGGTGGAGATGATGGCCACGCGCGGCCGCCGCACCACCTCGACCCGGTCTCTGCCCAGGGCGGCAAGGACGCCCGTCTCGCGGGAGGTCAGGTAGTCGCCGCGCCGCAACACCGTCTCGCCGCGGCCAATGTCGCTCCCCGCGAAGGTGATGTTGGCCCCCGGGGTCACCGGCCGGCGAACCATCAGGATCCCATCGTCGGTATCGGTCTGTTCGACCATCAACACCGCGTCGGCACCACGCGGCACCACGCCGCCAGTAGCGATGGGAGTGGCCGTTCCCGCGGTCACGGCCCGCTGGGGCACGACGCCGGGGGCGAGCACCTCGTCGTTGAGCCGCAGCCGCCGTGGCACTTCTTCGCTGGCCCCGAAGGTGTCTTCTGCCCGCACGGCGAACCCATCGACGTTCGCGCGGTCAAAGGCCGGGACGTCGACCCCGGCGGTCACGTCCCGGGCCAGCACCCGGCCAAGGGCCTCTGCCAGCGGCACCTCCTCCGAACCAAGAGGTCGCAGGTCGAGTACCGCGCGAAAGCGCCGCTCCGCCTCGTCGCGGTCGAGCACGTCGAGAAATTGCTCCTGACGCAAGGGATTCATGGCGGGTCGTACAGATAGACCTCCACCTCTTCTCCTTCGGCGTGGCCCTCGCGGTCACCCGGCACCAGCACGAAGCCGTCGGCCCGCGTTGTGGTGCTGAGCAGCGAGGCCCCGCTGACGGCCAGTGGTTCCACGGCATCGCCGGCCAAGCAGACACGGACGTAATCGACCCGGCCGATGGCGGAGACGATCTTCCTGCGTAGCGGCAATCGGCGTGTGCGATAGGGCAGATCAACCGGGCGGCCGCCCAGGCGGCGGATCGCTCGGCCTGCGAACAGATCGTAAGCGCACAGACATGAGACCGGATTGCCCGGGAGAAGGAAGACGGGGCGATGCTGGAGAAATCCGACGCCGCTGGGACTGGCTGGCCGCAGGGCCACGCCGTGGACGCCTAGTTCCCCCACTTCGCCGAGGACGCGGGGGGCGTGGTCTTCCTGACCGACGGAGGAGCCACCCGAAACCAAGATCACGTCCTCGGTGGCGGCGGTCAGGGCCGCGCGGATGGTGTCCGCGTTGTCGGCCAGGAGCACCGGGGCCGAGGGTTGGCCGCCGTCGCGGCTGACCAGCGCCGCGAGCATGATCGAGTTGCTGTCCACGATGCGGAACCCTTCGGGGCGTGAGCCGCAGGGCAACAGCTCATCACCGGTAATCAGCAAGGCCACCGTGGGGCGGCGGACAACCCGCACGCTGCTGACGCCGATCGACGCCAGGATGCCGAGGTCCTGGGGGCGAAGCCGCCGCCCCGCCCGGAGGACGACACTGCCGGCGGCGATGTCTTCACCGACCCGGCCGACGTGTCGGCCGGGCGGCACCGCCTCGCGCACCCGCAGCCGACCCGCCTCGTCGTCGGCCAATTCCGCGGGCACCACAGCATCGGCGCCGGCAGGCAAGGGCGCCCCGGTCATGATCCGCACCGCCTCTCCCGGCCCGACGCACCCCGGAAACGGACGCCCCGGAAACGACTCCCCAACGACGCGCAACTCCACAGGCTGATACGGTTCGGCCCCGAAGGTTTCGCCCGCCCGGACGGCATAACCATCCATCGCCGACCGGTCGAAACCCGGGACGGCCACGGGGGCGACCACGTCCTGGGCCAAGACCCGACCGAACGCCGCGTGCAGCGGCATCTCCTCGGAAGGGAGCGGCGCGACGCGCTCGTCGATCAGGCGGAGAACTTCGGGCAGCTCGACCCGATCGCGGAAGCCGCGCATGCGCACGTCGCGGGTCATGGGTGGGCACTCGATCCGGATGGAACAACGGCCAGGGTTCCTGGTGCCGTGGTCTACGCTCTATCCTAGCGGTGCCCGCGCCGGGCGTCTGCGAATCGGCGGCAGGGTCGGCACAGCCGACCCTGCCGCCTTTCTCCGCGTCCTTCCCCTTTTCGGCAGAGTTTGACGCCCCAGTCCGCCGGAACCGGCATCGCGCCGCCAGAAAACATTGATGGCCCCGCCTTGGCTGCCTTAGTCTGAGGAAAGGTCGAAGTCGTGCTTCGGACCCACGGAACAGGGAAAGCGGACCTCCCCCGTTGATGCCGCCTTTCCCATCAACCAGGCACGAACCCGCGGGCCGTGGTGTCGGCCCACGCGTCGGAGAGACGGCTGCGGAGCACCCGTTCGGGGTACGGGACCAACGACCTGACGACGCCGCAGCCGGACCTAACGTTCAGAGAGGAGACATCCATGTTCCTGCGCTATGTCTGGGTGGGGTTGCTCTTGACGGCCGTCGCGCTGTCCGGCGGCTGTGGCCGGCGCTTTTGTCGGCAGGCGTGTTTCGTGAGTGCGGCACCGCCATGCTGTCCGCCGTGTGAGGCCTGTCCGCCGGCCCCCGTGGTCGCGGCGCCCGCGGCGCCGGCCCCGGCATGCCCAGGCGGCCAGTGTCCGTGACAAACCCTCACCGCGAGCGGGGTCGGACCAGCATCGCAAACCTCGGCGAGCGAGGGCGCCCCAGGGTCCTCGCTCGCCCCGTCAGCTGGTCCGTACCCATTGTCGGCCACCAATCTCGGGCAGTAGATTGAACCTTCCCCCGAACATTGCGCGCCCGAGGTTTGACAGACATGAACGATCCTCTTTTCTCGGTGGCCGGTCAGATTGTCGTGGTGTCTGGCGGGAGCCGCGGCATCGGCCGCGCTCTCGCCCAGGGCTTCGCCCAGCGCGGCGCTCAAGTCGTCATCACCGGCCGCCAGGCCGACACCCTGGCTCAGACCGCCCAAGAGCTGGGCCCTGCCGTGCGCCCCATCGTGTGCGACGTTGCCGATAAGGCTGCCATCCAACGCCTGGTAGACACAGTCCTCCGTGACTTCGGCCGGATCGACACGCTCTTGAACGTCGCTGGCGTCAACCGCCGGATGCCGGCCG
>JANWYO010000258.1 GCA_025055215.1 Gemmataceae bacterium | reverse complement strand
CCGCCGCCGCCTAGCGGCGGCGGCTGGTAAATGACTCAGCGTCTGCAACTTCAGCCCGCTGTCCCCGGCTTGCGCCAGGTGCCCAGTTTGCCGCATCCGTCCGCGGAATTTCCGTGATGCCTTGGATGCATCGATCGTTTCGACTGGGGTTGAGCGCTCCAACCGGCGGCGATTCCCCAGCCGTCGTCAACTCCTCGTTTCGCCCTCGCGGTGGGTCGTTTCATGTTCCCTGCGTGCCCCGCACCCGTCTCCCAACCGCCGGCGAGCGCGAAGCGATCAGTCCTTTTGCGCCGCTGCACCCTCATCCCGCCGAGGTACGGAAGGATACTTTGGCAATTCCGCGATGCCTTGTCGACCGCTGGCCGCCGGATATACTCTCTTTTTCGTACGCCCGACGGACAAACGATGGTTTGGAGCGAAAGTGAAGCGGCCATGGGAATGCACTGCCCTATCTGTGGCAAGAAGCCGGTGCTCGGCAACCAAATTGCCCGGCGTGGCAAAGCCAAGTACCTTGGCGGCGTGGGCCGAAAAGTGACCGGCATCAGCCGTCGAACCTTCAAACCCAACCTGCAACGGATTCGGGTGGAGGTCAACGGCACGGTCAAGCGTCTCCGCGTGTGTGTGAAGTGCATCCGCAGCGGATTGGTTAAGCGACCGCAGAAGGCCAAGCCGTTTCAGGTGCGCCTGACTCCGTGATCGGAGTTGGTCGGAGTTTGGTTTGCCGGAGGCATGTGATGTCGTTAACGGCCGATCAGGTGCGTTGGGTCGCGCACTTGGCTCGTTTGGAATTGAGCGAGGCCGACTTGGCCAAACTGACGGAGCAGTTGAGCGCCATCGTCGATTATGTCGGCCAGCTCCAGTCGGTGAATACCGACGGTGTCGAGCCGCTGGCGCATCCATTGCCGATCCACAACGTCTTTCGGGAGGACGAACCGCACGTGCCTCTCCCCGTGGAGGCCGCACTGGCGAATGCCCCGGATCGCCACGGCGGATTCTATGGTGTGCCGGCGGTCCTCGACTGAGCGTTTCCCAGGTCGCGCTGGCGGCGCTGGGGCGGGCTGCGGCCCAGGCGTCGGCTGGCGGCCAAAACACTCCCAGCCATGATCGAAGCAACCGCCGCCGAGTTGTCCGCGCTGCTAAGCCGTGGCGAAACCACCGCCGAAGCCGTGACGACGGCCTTTCTCACCGCCATCCGAGAGCGTGAGCCGCGCGTCCGGGCTTTCCTTCACGTCGATGAAGCCCACGCCCTGGAACAGGCCCGAGCAGTCGATGCCAAGCGCCGCCGGGGCGAGAAACTCGGCCCGCTTGCCGGCATCCCAGTGGCCATCAAGGATGTTTTGTGCACCCTGGGCCAGCCGACGACTTGCGGCAGCCGCATGCTCGAGAACTTCATACCGCCGTACGATGCCCACGTCATCAGCCGGTTGAAAGAGGCCGACGCCGTGCTCATCGGCAAGACCAACATGGACGAGTTCGCGATGGGCTCGTCCACCGAGAACAGTGCCTTTCAGGTGACGCGTAACCCCTGGGACCTGGAGCGGATCCCGGGTGGTTCCAGCGGCGGCTCGGCCGCCGCGGTCGCCGCCTGCCAGGCGCCCCTGGCCTTGGGCACCGACACGGGCGGCTCCATCCGCCAACCGGCCAGCCTGTGTGGCATCGTCGGCCTGAAGCCGACCTATGGCCGAGTCTCCCGCTACGGCCTTGTCGCCTTCGCCAGCTCGCTCGACCAGATCGGGCCATTTGCCCACGACGTCACCGACACCGCTCTGCTGCTGGAGGTCATCGCCGGCCACGACCCCCGCGACAGCACCAGCGTCGCCCAGCCGGTGCCCCCGTACACCCAAACGGTCAACGAGCCGGTGCGGCCGCTGACCATCGGCGTGGCCCGCGAGTATTTCGGCGAGGGACTGGATGCCGAAGTCGAACAGGCGATTCGCGCCGCCTTGAAGGTCTACGAGTCGCTGGGCGCCACCCTCCGCGACATTTCCCTCCCCCACAGCCCCTACGCCGTGGCGGTTTATTACCTCGTGGCCACCGCCGAGGCCTCCAGCAATCTCGCCCGTTATGACGGCGTGCACTACGGCTACCGGGCGCGGCAGTTCCGCGACATGATCGACATGTACGCCCGCACCCGCGGCGAGGGCTTCGGCAAAGAGGTCCAGCGCCGCATCATGCTCGGGACGTACGCGCTCTCCAGCGGCTACAAAGACGCTTATTACCTCAAGGCCCTGAAAGTCCGGCGGCTCATCAAGGACGATTTCGACAAGGCCTTTGCCACCTGCGACGTGGTCATGGGACCGACCTCGCCGACGCCCGCCTTCAAGGTCGGAGAGAAGACCGACAACCCCCTGGCGATGTACCTCTCCGACAT
>JANWYO010000214.1 GCA_025055215.1 Gemmataceae bacterium | reverse complement strand
GCCGAAGCCCTGCTCAGAAGCGGAAGTTGAAGTAGGCAAATGCCTCGATGTCAAACGGCCTGGGGCCCGTCACCGGATTCACCACCCCGAACGTCAACAGCGACTTGCGGCAGACCTCCACGTTCAGACCGTAGCTGAGGTTCACCCAGTCCGGCAGGCCGTTGAGGTCATCCAGGATGCCGCGATGGTTCAACGGGGTGTTCACATGCACCTCGAAGATCGGCACGATGGCCGTGATGATCCGGCTGGGAGACCGGTCGACCAGGGCGTACCAGCCGAACTGGAAGTCGTTGAACAGGAGGGTGACTTCCCGGTCGTCGGTCGGGACGGCGACGGAGCTGAACCCTTGCATGTAGAAGCGGCCCCAGCCGAGGATGTAGCCGATGTACGGCGAGAGGATGGTGCTATGCACCGGCAGGATCGGCGTGTTGTAGCCGGCAAACGAGGCGGGGCCGGTAGGGGCCTGGATGAGGATGCCCCCCGAGAGGCAGAGGTCGCGTTCGTTGATGACGGCGTATTTGAGGATGATGGCCAGGTCGCCCAAGGCGGTGCTGGTGCCGCCGGTGCCGGGGGTGAAGCCGTCGCCAACCGACAAGGTATTGAGGGGGAGTCGCATGCCGATGGAGGCGTTGCCGCCGAGGAGGGCATACTCGAAGCCGAACATGCCGCGGTAGGCGTCGATGCGGCCGATGTCGGCGCCGAGGCGGTCGTTGGTGGAGCCAAAGATGTTGTTGTAGTAGTTGAAGGTGGCGAAGACGCGGCACTGGGGTCGCGGGCACTCATTTTCGGCGATCTTGAAGCTGTGGGTGACAGCGGGGACTTTGGCGATCGCCTCCGCGGCGGGCACCAAGCCGGGCACCTGATTGGCGGGGACGCGGACGAAGACCGGCGTGGGGATGCCGTTGATGATGAGCACCCGGGGGACGACGACGCGGATGGTGGTGGGCCGGCTCAACTGGTCGCCGACAACGTTGATGGTGGCGAGGGCGGTGGCTTCGGAGCCGCCCGCTGCCGCTTGTTCGGGGGGCAACTCAGGAGTTTGCGGGGGCTGCTCGGGCCGTGGCTCCTCGGGTCGGGGCTCCGGCCGTGGCTCCGCGGGCTTCTTCTCCGGCGCCACCGGGAGCGCTGGGGCCGGACACGGCACCGGGCACGGAGACGGTGGCGGCCAGGCACACGGGCCAGGGCACCGGCCAAAGGACGGCTTGGGAAAGAAACCCACCGGTTCGAGGGAGTCCTCAGCGGCTAGCTCCGCCGGCGGCCACGCCACCGGCGGAGCGATCGCCGGCAGCACGTCGCCCCTGGTGTCCTCAGAGGTCGAAAACGGCGCCAGCAGCGGGAAGTTCGGCGATTGCGCCCGAAGGGCCGCCGTGGGGCCGAGCAGCGACAGGGCCATCGCAGCGGCGGTAAACGCGGGGAAGGCCAGACGGCGAACCATGAAGCTCCTCCTTGAGTGGCGGACCTGCCCGACCCAATCCGTGGCGGTGCAGCCGGCCCAGATGACACGAGGGTTGCCAGGGTGAGATGCGGCACCCAGGCCGGGGCCGATCCGCGCCGGCAGGCCGAGCCTGGCAGCGCGCCCGCATCTCGTCGTGATTCGGTATCGGCGTGCGAGCGGGGAGAGTGAACAGTAACCGGCGCCGGGCGGGCAGGAAAGAAAAGGCCCCAACACGATTGGCGCGAAGCTGCCGAGAGAAGCAGGGGGAGCGCGCGGCCGCCGGCTCCCCCTGGGTGCTGGCGGGCGGCCTCGGCGTTGTTAGCAGGGGGCGGCACCGTCCGTCATCTTGGCCGACCCTGGCGGCGATGGTCTGGCCCCGGCGGCGGGGGCGGGGGCAGGCGCCGACCGGCCTCGGGGCCGACGCTCCGGACAGCCGCAGCTGAAGGCCGGGCCGTGGCGAGTCATCACGGCTACCAGGTAGCCCCCGCATTTCGGGCAGCGCACCGGTGTGTGTTCCGGGGCCCGATCGCGCTCCCGGGCCAGTTGTGCTTCCCAGACGGAACGGTACCAGGCCAACAACGAACGAGAAGCATGGCGTGTCACGGCAAACCTCGGCAAGGGACAGGACGAGAAGTTCAGGGGTTTGGCCGGCCGGTCCGCGCGTCGGCGAGGGCGTCGGCCAGGGCCGCCCGTGCCTCTGGAAAAGGCGCCAGAATCCGCAGAATCTCTTCGATCAGTTCGCTCCAATCCGTCGGCGACCGCTCGTCGCGTGACGCCGCCTTGACGGGGCTGCTCCAGCCGGGGTTGTCCACCGACTCTTTCCCCGGGCCGTGGCGCAGCCAGAAGCGAGCGTCCTGGGCCAGGGCGGCGATCTCAGCCCGGGCGCGCACCTGACCTTGGGCCTGGCACACGGCACGATAGAACGGCCCATACGGCGGCCGCCGGCTGCGGCGGCCGCGGTTCATCCACGCCTCGAACGTCTCGCGGGGCACGCCGGCGGCCTCCGCGGCCACGTGCGGGTAACTTCCGGCGCGAATGAACGCCGTGATCTGCTGCGTCAGTTCCGGCGTGGGCTTGGGTGCCGCCGTCATCGTCGCCCCCTCGCCGTTGGCCGATCGACTTCTCGGCCGAGCACGCGCCCGGCCTCAAGACGCGGCAGGGCCGGACCGACGTACTCGAACCCGGCCGTTAAGCGGGTCGTCGCGTGCCGCACGCCGCTGCGCTCCCGGCCGGCCGCCAGCGAGGCCGGCCGCAGCATCCGCCAGTGGGGTGACCGCCGCCGCGCCGCCACGAAGGCGGGGTGCGACGTGGTACTCGTCGCCCGATAGCCCAGCCCCTTCCACAGGCTGGCGCAGTAATCCGACAGGGCCATGCCGATGCCGACGCCTTGGAAGTCGGGCAAGGTCACCGTGCGGTGTTCGCGCTTGCCGCCGCCTCGCGTCAGATGGTTCACCCAGGCGGAGAAGGCCACCGGTTGCTCCCGCCAGGTCGCCAAAAAGCAGACGGCCCCGGGGGCCAGGTCGTGGCTCAGATAGTGATGTGCCCGGAACAGTTCCCAAGCCTGACGGCGGCAACGAACGACGCGGAGGGGGATGGCCGGCCGACGTTGAAGCCGCCTCCAGGTGAACGTCCCCGTGGCCGGAGCATAGACCCAATCCGGCTGCAACCAGTCGGTGACGTCCTCGTGGCAGGTGACGGCCACGAAGCGTTGCCCTCGCTGCCGCACCGTGCGGGCCAAGGCCGCGGAGCCGACCTGGGCCACCGTGCGATCGACGGTGCTGGTGAATTCGTCCATCACCGCCAGGTCCGGGGCATGGGCCAGCAACCGGGCCAGCGAGGCCCGGAACTGCTGTCCGGTGGACAGGACGCGGAAGGGCCGCAGCCAGGCTGGCGGGCTGGCGAAGCCGACGCTCGACAGCAGGGCGACGATCTCCTTGATCGACATCCCGGCCGGAAAAGCGTCGAGGATGCTGCGCTCGTCGGGCCAGGGCGGCAAGGCCGGCCCTGGCCCGAAGACGTGCCGGGCGATGGTGCTCTTGCCGCAGCCCGACGGGCCGACGATCAGCCCGATGTGCCAGGGCTGCTCGTGCAGGGGGAGGCGCACCTGCCAGCTGAGCCGGGTCGTGGCCGTCGGCTTCAGGTCAAACAGTCCCGCCACCTGGAGCACGCGGGCTGACAACACAATGTCACTTTCGACCGTCACGGTCGTGGCGATGTTCAGCTCAGCAAGGCTCGGCATGACAGCCCCTCCCGTTGCAGGCGTTCCAGCACTTCGCGCTGGTGGTCTTCGTCGCGGCATTCGACCAGGACGAGATACTGCTCCACGGGCGGTCGCTCCGGCGGCAGCGCCGCCGCCGACCGTTCCTCGGCCTCGGTCAATGACCGCCACAGCCCTTGCAGGGCTGCCTGGTCGCTGGCGGTCAGGCGCGTCAGCTGGGCGAGGACTTCGGCGTCGTGATCCGCCAGCGCCGCCAACGGATCCAGCGTCAGCAGCAGCTGCCGCGCTTCCTCCTCGCTGACGTCGAGAACCTCCACCGTCACCAGCATCTCCGGGTCGAAGTCGCGCCGCAGGTGGCCGTCGATCAGCTGGATGCGGCCATCGGCGAGGCGGTAGCCGAGGAGCGAGCGGGCGAAGCCGACTTCCTCGTAAGAAGCGGCCAAGGCGGCGCGCTGGGCGGGGGGATGGCGGCGGTAGTTGAGCGGATGCGGCACCAGGTCGCCGGCGCGGACGGTGACGTGCTCAGCAATGCGGTTGCGGATCGTCGGCATAGGGCTCTCCTCCCCACGGCGCGGGACGAGGTCAGACGTTGTCCGACGGCCAATTGACGGCCTGCCGCCGGAGGAGCACGCGTTTGTGGTCCTGGTCGGTGCCCCGCAGCTGCCGACGGACGAGCACCACCCGGAAGAGCGTGCCGTGGCGATCGGGGACGTAGACTTTGTCGCCGGTACGGCCGTCGGGGAAGTTGGGATAGTCGTCGCGGATGTCCACCGTGGGGGCCACCAACAGCACGTGGGTGAACAGCGGCGCCGTTTGCGTGGAGTATTCCGGGTGCGGCTCCAGGCGGCAGGCGACGCCGGCTTGGGCCGGCGGCGCCGGTGGCCCTTGGCCGTCGCGGTAAATGTCGCAGGTGGTGTTGGCACTGAGCGGCTGGGTCAACGACATGCTGCGCCTCCCAATCGGTGCGGGGGTCAACGTAGGCTTGGCGCCGCGTGACAGTCGGTCGGATCAATCCGTCAGCCACGTCTGGCGGCGATAAGGTCGAAGCAGGCCGGCGACGTGTGCCGGCAGAGCGGCGTGGGTCAGCAGCGGCGAGCGCGAGACGGCGCCGGTGATCGCCTCCTGACAGAGGCCGGGGTCGCGGCGAGTTTGCCAATACAGGGCTGCCACCCACTCGGCACAGGCTTCCTGGACATCATGGGGGATGGGGTCGTAGCCGGCGGCATACTGCACGCGGAGGATGCCGCGGCCGACGGGCCAATTTGGCCCGTCGGCCGCCCCGGTGGCGGCGGCGCCGGCCCGCAGCAAGCCGCCGCGTTCGGCGTCGATCCGGTAGCCGGCGAGCTCCACCGGGTGCGTGGTGAATTCGGCCAGCCGGCCCAACGCCGCAAAGGGCCCCTGCGGCGGCCGAAGGTCGGCCGACGGCCACAGCTCGTAGCCGGCCACGACCTCAGCGTCCCAGCCGCCGCCTGCGGCGACGCTGGCGGCGGCCAATGCCGCCAGCGTCGGGTGGCTGGCAAACGGCAGCACGACGCTGTGGCTGCTCCCGCCCGCCACCCGCACCAGTTCCAGCCCCGCCGCCGTCACCGCCACCCGTGCCTGCTGGTTTGCCAGCGGGTCGCGGTTGACCACTCGCAGCACCGGCGTCGGCCCCAGACGGACGCTCCGCACCCGCACAATCGGATAGTGCCGCAGCCAAAGCCAGGGCGTCCCCGGGCCGTCGTACAGCTCGTCGTGGTCGGCGACGGCAAATTCTCGCCGGCAATAGCGCTCGATGGCGGTCGAGACCGCCGCGATCAACGCCGCAATGGTGGCGTCGTCGCCGCTGCCCGCCGCCGGCAGGTTCATCTTGGCTCGCGCCAGGTTGATCAAGTCCGGCATGGCTCACTCCGTCCAATGGCTCAACGCGTTGAGTTTGCCGAAGACCCCCGGGCCGGCGGCGGCCAACGTCAGGATCAGGGCGGTGTTCGGCGAACCTTTCAACGGCGGGTCGAAGCCGATGGCATCCAGGCCCGGCTCGGTGATGTCGAAGCGGCGGACGACCCGGCCGCTGCCGTCTTCGATCGTCAGCTGCCCGCCCAAGGGAACACCGCTGTAGCTCCAGGCGACACCGCCGAGCACGTGGCAGCGGGTAGCACCGGCCGGCGGGTAGTAGACCACTGCGGGCGTGTTGTCGGTTTCGGGGGCGGCGACATCCTCGGGATGGGCCGCCCGGGGTTCGTTCACGGTGCGAATGGGCATGGAAGACCTCCGGACAGATAGCCGATGCCGCTGCGGCGCGGCGGCCGGCGCC
>JANWYO010000198.1 GCA_025055215.1 Gemmataceae bacterium | reverse complement strand
CGGCCGGGAACTCCGCCAGTTCTTCCACCGCCAGCACGCGCCCGCGCCGGGGACGTCCCCGGCGCGCCTGGAGCTGCGACGGGTGACCACGCCGACAAGCCCCACCGGGATCTCGCTCCGCTTGTCGGCAGGCGAGATCGTCGGGATGGCCGGTCTGGTCGGTGCCGGCCGGACCGAATTGGCCGAGGCCCTGTTCGGCATTCGCCCGATCCTGGGCGGCGAAGTCCTGCTCGATGGCGAAGCGGTTGAGGTGCGACATCCGCGTCAGGCGATCGCGGCGGGTTTGCTGCTGGTGCCGGAGGACCGTCGGTACCACGGCCTGATCCTCGAGGCGAGCATGGCCCACAACATCAGCCTGCCGAACCTCGATCGGCTCAGCTTCCTTCGCCTGGTCGCTCGCCGCCGTGAGGCCGCACTTGCCGAAGACATGCGGCAACGGCTCGGCGTGCGGACGCCGAGCGTGCGGCAGCCCGTCGGCCTGCTGAGCGGCGGCAATCAGCAAAAGGTCGTCCTGGCGAAGTGGCTGGTTCGCCGGCCGCGAGTCCTTATCCTCGACGAGCCGACCCGCGGCGTGGACGTGGGCGCCAAAAGCGAGATTTACGCCCTCATGGACGAATTGGCCGGCCAAGGTGTGGCCATCATCATGATCTCCAGCGATCTGGAGGAGATCATCGGCATGAGCGATCGCGTGGTGGTCATGCACCAGGGGCGGCTCGCCGGCGAACTGGCACGCGAGGCGCTGACCGAGGAAGCGATCATGTACTTGGCGACGGGAGGCGGCGCGTGAAACGACTGCTGGGCATCACCTTGATGGTCGTGATCCTATGCGGCATTCTGATCGCCTCGGACCCTGGAGCCGCATCGCCCCAGAACCTGGCCAACTTGGCACGGCGGGTCGGTTTTTTCGGCATCCTGACCCTGGGGGCCGGCATCCTCATCATCGCTGGCGGCATTGACCTGTCGATCGGCTCGGTGGTCGGCTTGTCGGCCATCAGCTTCGGGCTGCTTCTGGAACAACGGTTCGACCCGTGGCTATCGGCGGGCCTGGTGCTGTTGGGGGCCAGCGTCCTCGGTCTGTGTCACGGTTTGCTCGTCACCAAGCTTCGCTTGCAACCGTTTATTGTCACACTCTGCGGGCTGTTCATTTATCGGGGACTGGCCCAGTTGGCGCCGGTGCTCCGCTTCCGGGCGCTGCTGCCGAGCCATTGGGGCGAACCGTGGCTGCACGGTTCGTCACGCGACGTTGGCATTGGGGGTCGGCCGGACCTCGCCGGCATCCGCTTCCTGGCGGCCGGCGACTGGCTGGGCGTGCCGATGATGTTCTGGCTGCTCCTGGGGCTGGCGTTTTTCCTGGGGCTAATGTTGCATGGCAGCGTTTATGGCCGCTACTTGTATGCCCTCGGCGCCAATGAGCAGGCCGCCCGGTACGCTGGCATCGCCACCGACCGTTACAAAATCGTGGCCTTTGTCCTCTGCTCGCTGCTGGCGGGGCTGGGTGGGTTGATGCTGCTGCTGGACCTGGAGACGGCCCAACCGTCAGCGGCCGGCAGCTGGTACGAGCTTTACGCCATCACTGGGGCGGTGCTGGGCGGGTGCAGCCTTCGCGGGGGCCAAGGGCTGGTGGCCGGCATCCTCCTCGGCACAGCGGTGCTGCCGCTGCTGCGCAATCTCTGCATTTTCGCGGGTGTGCCGAGCGACTTAGAGTACACCGTGATTGGATTGTCGCTGCTACTGGGGACGATCGCCGATGAAATTCTCAAGCGTCGCGGCAGCCCCTGAGGACCGCCGCGACGCCCCAAGACGTCAGGATCGCGGTCCCCGGCCACCCCACATCTCTTCCTCGGCGAAGGGATGCACCGAACCAGCCGGCTTCGGCTTTGGCTGGGCCTTGAGGATGGCTTCGGCCAATTGCAGGTCGGCCTTGGTCGTGATCTTGAGATTGGAGGCCGACCCCTCAACCACCTGCACGGGATGCCCGGCGGCCTCGACGAGTTGGGCGTCGTCGGTGATCTCGTGCCCGAGCTGGCTCCGTTTGGCGTAGGCTTCTTCGAGCCAATCCCGACGGAAGACCTGGGGCGTCTGGGCCTGCCACAGCCGCTGCCGCGAAACCGTCTTCACGACCCGCTTGTGCTCGTCCACCTCTTTGAGCGTGTCGGAGACTGGAATGGCCAGGACGGCCGCACCAGCTTTTTTCGCCTCGGCGAAGACCGCATCGATCAGCGTCGAGGTCAGGCATGGGCGTACCGCGTCGTGGATGGCGACGAATTTGGCCTCAGGCCTCAACAAGGCCAGGGCATTGGCCACCGACTCAAAGCGCTCGGCACCGCCGTCGGCGATCTGGACGTTCATGAAGGCGAGGTTCGGACCGTAACGGCGCCGAAACATTTCCTGATCGTCCTTAGCGATCACGATGATGCATTGGCAGACGTCGTCGCGTGCCACGAAGAGTTCGGCGGCCCGCAGCCAGACGGCTCGCCCGTCGAGGTTGACGAAGGGCTTTTTTTCCTTGTCGCGGAAGCGGGACGACTTGCCCGCCGCTGGGAGAATCACCGCGAAGCGTGCCATGCTCCACCCCCTCGCCGGTGGCGTCGACGGCGGGTGGCCGGCCTTGGTCGGCCACCCGCGACGGTGCGCCACCCTGACCCCGCCCCCCGCCGTGGCTCAGCCAGCGCTGCTTGCCAATCGGCGGCCTTCCTCCTAGGATTTTACAGATATTTTCCCGGGGCCGTAGCTCAATTGGGAGAGCGCAGCGTTCGCAATGCTGAGGTTACGGGTTCGATCCCCGTCGGCTCCAGTCGGCCGAGGCGTCGGGCATTGATGGTTGCTGACGCTTCGAATCCCGCTCCATGACGTGTCGATCCGAAATGCCCCCGCCGCTCTCCCCAACTCCGCTCAACGGCGGAATTGCTCCGCAATGGTGCCGTTTTCCCCGGGCTTCAGTTGGATGACCACGGGGAAGCGTTCGGCAAATTCCTGCTGGTGAGAGACGAGCACGATGCGGCGCAGGTAACCCCGCAGGCGATTCAGTTCGTCGGCTGCCGCCCGCAGCCCGTCGCGGTCGAGGCTGCCGAAGCCTTCGTCGATGATCACGCTTTCCAACGGCCGCGCCTGACCCGATGCAAATCGGCCGATGGCCAAGGCGAGGGCGATGGCCACGCGGAACTTTTGGCTCCCCGAAAGAAAAGCCACCGGGATGGGCTGGGAACTGCCGACCCGCCGAACCAGGAGGCTGAGTGCTCGGTCGTCGCCATCAACGCGGCCATCGAGTTCAAGTGACAAGTCTCCGTCTGACAGCTTGTACACGGTATTGTTCGCCAAGTGGACGATCTCCCGCTCGGCGGAGCGGACGAGGTCGCGTTGCAGGCCATTCCGGCCAAGAAGTTCGTCGAGCTTGCGGTGCCGCTCGGCCTGAAGCTCCGCCTCCGCCAGTTGTTGCACGACGCGATGGTACTCGGCCGCTCGGCGTGTCACCTCATCGACTCGGCCTTGGGCGACACGCCGGTCCTTGTCCGCATTCGAGACCCTTAGCCGCAGCTCCTCGAGGTGGCGCTTTGCCTCGGCCGCGGGAATCCGAGCCGATGGAGGAATGGCCCGTATGGCGCGTTCGATTTCTCGAAGTCGTTGGGCTTTTTCGTCCGCGCGAACAGCGTCTTGCTCGCATTCATGCAAGCGTTGCACCACGCCTTGTTGTTCGAGTTGGGCACGCTCTTGGGCGAGGCTCTGGAGGAGACGTTCGGCCAACCGGGCGCTTTCGTGTTCGATAAGACGCACCTGCTCGGTCGCTTGGGCGGCGGCGGCTTGGGCCGCCGCCGCCTTATCCTGCCACTGTGCAATCTCGGCATCCCGAGCAGCCAACTCCCTTTGCACCTGTCCAGCGTCGGGCGGTACGCCGGCGCTGGACAGCAGCTTCTCCACCTGGTCAATCTCTCGCTCGAGTTCGTGCTTCCTCTGAGACAGGCGCTCGAGATTTCGTAACTCGATTTCCCCTTGCTCTCGCTGGGCTGCTGCCTGCCGCGCCAGGTTCTCGCTTTCCGTAAGCCGGTGTTCGAGGTCGCGGAGGGCGTCGGTGAGCCGACGGCGTTCATTACGGGCGTGCTCTTCGGAAACGATTTGACCGCAGAGCGAGCACGGGACACCGGCTTGGACTCGTTGAAAGGCCTCGAGTCGCCGACGGGCCTCGGCGACCAGGGCGACGAGGGCCGCTCTCTGGCCGTGAGCCTGCTCGGCAACGGCGGCGGCGGCTTCGGCCATTGCCTCCGCCCGCGCCCTCCTCGCTTCCACATCAGCCGGGATTTCCTCCCACTCCCGCCGCAGGTTCGCCAGGTGCTCAGCCTGGGCGGCGAACACCTTCAAATGCTCTCGCTCGTGGCGCCGTTTTTCCGCCGCCTCGGTCGCCTCCCGCGCCTGCCGTTGCTGGTGTTCTGACTGGTCCCTCGTCTGCTTCACTGAGGTTGTCAGTTGGTCGAGTTGGCGGGCCATTTCCTGCTGTTCGCCGGTCAGTTGGGCAAGAAGGTCGGAGAGCGTGGCACCCAACTCACCGCCGAGACGGATGGTTTGACGCATTGCCGGCTCCAAGGCTTGAAGGCAGCGAAGTCGCTCCGAAGCGGCACGGAGATGGCCAAGCTCAGCTTCCCTTGCCTGGGCTTGCTTGACTTCCCTCTCCAAACCCTGGCGTTCCTGACAAAGTTCCTCCCACCTCTCGGAGTGCATGAGGCGCTTCGACGCTGCCAGCTCCTCCGCCTGAGCCTCGACCCGAATGGCCTCGACTTCCGCCAACGCCTGGTGCGCTGCTTGGATGTCTTCGTCGGACACGGCCTGGGTGTTGTCCCGTTGCACCCGGAGGATCCTCAGCTTTTCCTCCCATTGCCGCCGTGCCTCATGTACGCGCTGCGACAGCGCCTCGTACCTCTCCAGGCCAATGATCTTCTTGAGGATCGCCAGGCGACGGCTCCCGTCCGCTGTCAAGAACTCGTCCGCTTCCCCCTGACGCAAGAGCACCGAGGCGGTGAACGTGAAGTAGTCCAGCCCCAGCGTCCGCTCCACCCATGCTTTGAGTTCGTTGGCCGTCTGTACTCCTCGCACCGCTCGCCATTGATCGTTGACTCGGCATTCCAGCCGCTGCGTGGCCTTGCCCGCTCGCCTGCGGACGATGCGGTAGTCCTTGCGGTCATGCTCGAACTCCAAGGCCACGTAGAAGCCCTTCGCTCCATGGCGGATCAAGCAGTCGGCGTCTTGAGCGCCACCGCGATGGTAGCCAAACAGAGCGTAGGTGATGGCGTCGAACACCGCCGACTTGCCGATGCCGTTGGGTCCACTCAGCACCCAGAGCGGCTCGTCGTCGCTGAAGACAATCTCCGTGGCCGGACAGCCGAAGGTCAGGAAATTCTCCAGAACAATGCGCTTGATAATCACGAGTTTTCTTCCTCCGCCAGGAAGCTGTCCAACAGGGCGTCGAGGGCCTCGCGGTCTGGGTCATTGCCCAGCTTCTCCGCCAGATAAGCTCGCACAGTGGCCGCGAACCCGCCTCGCGGCGCGAAGCCGGGGCCTCCGTTGAAAGAGTCTCCGGGGCGTTCCTCCCAGGTCAGCTCGTACAGCCGAGGAAACGTCACACGCAGGGCGCGCATGACTTCGTCCCGGCTGGGACCAACGCTCGCCGGCCGAACCGTCGCCCGGACAATCGCTTGGTCCCGATCGGAAAAGCGATCCATCAGGGTGGCCAGCTGGTTGGCGGGATCGTCAAGTTGGACGTCGTGAAACGGGGTGGCGGGCAACGTCAATACCCGCGGTGTGCCCACCAGTCCCCCGGGGCCAATTTCCGCCAGGACTACACCATGATTGTTGTGGGTCTCGCCGAAGTCGAGCCGATCGAGACTGCCCGCGTAGCGGACGTGCTCTCGGCCTCCGATGGTCTGTGGCTTGTGGACATGGCCCAAGGCGACATAGGTCCAGCCATTCATGAAGACGTTTGGCTCAAAGATGATGTCGTCGCTTTCGTCGAGCCGGTAGAGACGGTGAACAGCTGAGCCACGCACGTGCAGGTGCGCGGTGAGCACGGTCGGCAATTTGGGGTCGAACTCGGCCTGCTGCCGCAGGCTGGTAAGCCAGGTTGTGACACTTTGGCTCAGCATTTGGTGCTCTTCCGTTCTGGTGAGGTAGGCCGTCGGCGCGGGGTTGAAGTGGCGGAGCGCGGGATAGGGAATGGCGACGAGCTGGATGGTGTCACCGGCGGCTGAAGTGTAGGTACCGAAGAAGGGCTGGTTGAGGAGGTGGAGGCGGCCGGCGGCCAGGCGGCCGCCGGCGGCCGGCGGCGCCGCCAGCGACATCCCCGCCCGCAGCAGCTCGATGCGCCCCTCGTGGTCGTGGTTGCCGGCAATGGCCACGATGGTGCCCCCACCTTGCAGGAACGACGCAAACACCTCCTGCATGTGCCGTAAAGCGTCGGTCATCTGGTCCACGCTTGCCTGCTCCGAAAAGAGGTCGCCGGCAATAAGCAGGAGGTCGGCTTCGTATTGGCGGCACAGCTCGGCCACCCGTTCGACCCGAACCTTCAGATCCTCGGTGCGGTCAATGCGACCCAACCGATCGCACAAGTGCCAGTCCGCGGTGTGGATCAGCCGCATTTCGAACCCTCGTCAGCAAGCGCGGCGTTCACCTCATCATACACGCCAGGAACCGCTGCCCGAGTTGGCCGCCAGGTCCCCGTTGCCTACCGGAGCCGCCGAGGCCAGCCCCGCCCGCGGCCCGGCGGCCCAGGCCGCCGGGCCGCGCACCCCTCGCGCCAGACTCCCCCTGGTGCCCGCCCCAAAGACCGGATAGCCTCAAGAATCGGACACGCGAACCTTGCCACTACCTGGTTGTCACTCACGCGCTCTGGCCGAGGAGACACCACCGATGAACACGACAGCACGCCGGACGGTCGTGGCCTGGGCATGCCTCGCCGCCATCGGTTGGGCGGAATCCCCACGTTATGAATACCGCCAAGACCATGACCCTAATGGCACCGGCAAATTCTACATGGGCCGCGAAATTGCTCAGGTCATGGGCCACCAGGCCGCCGGCTGGCTGGACCGGCCCGAGCGCGAAAAAGAGGAGCAGTGCAGCCGGCTCGTCGATTACCTCAGGCTGAAACAGGGAGACGTGGTCGCCGACATTGGTGCCGGCAGCGGCTTCTATACCCTTCGCTTGGCCGAGCGCGTGGGTGCGGCTGGCAAAGTTTACGCCGTGGACGTGCAGCTGGAAATGCTCGACATCATCCGGCAACGCTTGAAAAGTCGAAAGATCAGCAACGTCGAGCCAATCCTCGGCACCGAGACGGACCCCAAGCTCCCGCCCGAATCGGTCGATCTGATCCTCCTCGTCGATGTCTATCACGAGTTCTCGCATCCTTGGGAGATGACCGTCGCTATGCGGCAGGCGTTAAAACCCGGTGGCCGACTCGTCTTCGTGGAGTACCGCCTGGAAGACGAGCGAGTGCCGATCAAACGGGTCCATAAGATGAGCGAGGCCCAGGTCAAGAAGGAGATGGCACCCCATGCGTTGGAGTGGGTGGAGACCTACCCCAAGCTCCCCTGGCAACATGTGATCGTCTTCCGGAAGCCGATCACACCGGCCCCGAAGCCCCGCTGACGTCTTCATGAATTGTTAATCGGTCTCGAGGTATGCTCATTGGATCGAGACTCCCGGGGAAGTAGCCATGCGAGCGTTCGCGCTGGTCGGAAGCTTATGGTGGGGGTGGGTGATGGTGCTACCGTCGGCCGAGGCACCGGCCGGCCGACAGCCAGGCGAGGCGCTCCGGGCCTTCCACGACCTGATCGGCTCTTGGCGCGGCACGGGGATTCCCTTGGTGAAGCGGGCGGACCCGCAACGCGACTTCTGGCAGGAAGAAATTGCCTGGTCGTGGAAGTTCAAAGGCCAGGACGCCTGGTTGGTGCTTACCATCAACAAGGGACGCCATTTCACCGGCGGCGAACTGCGCTATTTGCCGGACACCGATCGCTATGCCCTCTCCCTCCGGACCGTGGAAGGTTCGACGCGTACTTTCGTCGGGACGCTTAAAGACCGCATTCTCACCGTGGACCGCACCGACGAGACGACGGGAGAGCACCAGCGCCTTGTCCTCACTTTGCTGCACTCCAACCGCTACCTCTACCGCTACGAGGTCAAGCCCGCGGACAAAAACGCCTTCGTTCGGCAATATCAGGTTGGTGCCACGAAAGAGGGCGAGCCGTTCGCGTTGGGCGACGGCAAACCGGAGTGCATCGTCAGCGGCGGCCTGGGGACGTCGCCGGTCGTGTACCAGGGGAAGACGTACTACGTCTGCTGTAGCGGCTGCCGCGATGCCTTTCGCGAAGATCCCGAAAAATACATCCGGGAATTCGAGGCGCGAAAAAAGCGCTGAGGCTTGCGTGGGTCGGCGGCGGCTGCCGCCGACCCACCGTACGAACGGCCCCACCCGCAAAGTCAGCCGCTCTTATCATCAGGTTCGGCCACCAGATACTGAGCTGATCTGGGGGAAACCCTCTCGGCCTGGGTACAATCGACCCTGGGACCGGACCGAGAGGAGGCCAGCCATGAAGTTGCCGGGTGGATCTTGGGTCATCGTGGGGGTTGCGGTCGTGGCCGGCGCGGCCAGCTGCCAGCATCGATGTCGGCCATGTTGCGGGCCGGCACCGCTGCTGCCCGCCCCGCCCCCACCGGCTGGCGGCGCGGTTGTCCTGGGTCCAGCGAGTTCCCCGGCGACAACGGTTCCGCCTCCGCCCTCGTGGCCGTCCGAGGTTCGTCAGTATCCGCCGGCCCCGGATTGGTCGCCTAATCCAAGCAACCCTTCCCAACCAGCGGAACCACGTTCTCCCCCCTCGCCGACTCCCCCGCCGTCGGCCCGGCTCAATCCCCCCAACGCGCCGACGGATTCGGCGGATGCGGCGCTGCCCGTGGCGATCCCTCATTTCGCCAGCGTCAAGGACCGAGTTGCGAACGGCCTGCAACCTTTCCCCGGCGGGTTTGAGTGGTTGCAACGCCACGGCTTCCGTACCGTGCTTCGCCTGCGGCTTCCCGAGGAGGACGACAGTGCCGACCGCCGCGAAGTGGAACGGCTGGGGCTTGGTTTTGTCAGCCTCGAAGTCTCGCCGACGACCCTGAACCGCGCCGTGGTCGACGAGTTCAACCGCGTCGTCAGCGACAGTGCGGGACTGCCGCTGTTCGTATATGATCGTGATGGCTTGCTGGCGGGCGGTTTGTGGTATCTTCACTTTCGCCTGGTCGATCGTCTGACCGATGCCGAGGCCATGGACCGGGCGATCGCTCTGGGGCTGAAAACCGATGCCAGCGAGGCCCACCGCACTTATTGGATCGCCGTCCAGCGGCTCTTGAGCGGCGCGCGTCCTTGAGGAACCTGCGGGCGGCGACGCATCCCTAACTGGTGGTGGGCTTCGCGCCAGGTCCACGGCTGGGCCGGAACCGTTCGGGAGGGCCACCTTGCATGGACGAGCCGTCGCTAGGCCGTAGTCGCCCGCTGGTGCCGCCGCTGTATCAGTCGTCGGTCTACGTCTTGCCGGACCTGGACGCCCTGGATGCCATCATGGATGAAGGGGCTCCCGGGTTCGTCTATGCCCGGGACGCCCATCCCAACGCCCAGCTCCTCGCGGAGCGATTGGCCCAGCTCGAGGGGACCGACTGGGCCCTCGTCGGCAGCTCCGGGATGGCGGCCATCTCCGCCGCCCTGCTGGCCCTGGTCCAGCAGGGCGACCGCATCGTCGCCAGCAATCGGCTCTATGGCCGAACCACGCAACTCCTCGCCCGGGAGTTGCACCGTTTCGGCGTTGAAACCACCTTCGTCGATCCCTGCGACCTCAACGAAGTACGCTCGGCGCTACAGCGGCCCGCCAAAGTGCTGCTGGTGGAGACGATCTCCAACCCGCTTCTGCGACTGGCCGACGTGGAAACGCTGGCGCGCTGGACCAAAGCCAACGATACTTGGCTGTGCGTGGATAACACCTTCGCGACACCCGTGCTCTTCCGACCCGCCGAGTGGGGGGCCGATCTGACGATCGAAAGCCTCACCAAGATGCTCGCCGGTCACAGCGACGTGACGCTCGGTGCCGTGGCCGGCACCGGCGACCTGCTCGGGACCCAGCGTCAGACGATGAGCATTTGGGGGCTGTCGGCCAATCCGTTTGATTGCTGGCTGGCGCTCCGCGGCCTGGAAACCCTCGCGCTGCGGGTGCGGACTGCCTCCGAGCGCGCCCTGGCCTTGGCCCACTGGCTGACCCGCCAACCCAACGTCGTGCGCGTCATTTACCCTGGACTGGTCGATCATCCCGATCACGCCTTGGCCTCGCGCTTGCTTGCAGGGGCGTTCGGCAACATGCTCTGTTTCGAGGTGGCTGGTGGCCGCGACGGCGTCAACCGTTTCCTCCGTCAAGCCGTCGGCATTCCCTTCAGTCCGTCGCTGGGCCACACCACAACCACGTGCAGCCACCCTGCCTCCACCTCGCACCGGTACGTCAGCCAAGCCGAGAAACGCCGTCAGGGCATCAGCGACGGCTTGATCCGCCTGTCGGTTGGAGTGGAGGAGCTTGCGGACATCCAGCGGGAAATCAGCCGCGGCCTGGCGTAGGCTGGAAACGCTCAACTCCCGCGCCCCGAGGTTAACCGGATGCCGCCACGATGGCGGGGAGTCCTCGACGTTTCGGCGCGGCGAGGGCGCAGCGGGGGCGAGGGATTGATCGGTTCGCGCTCGCGCGAGGAGGGGAGTCGCGTGCTGGGCCCGAAGGGAGATCTATCGTCTCGCGCTCGCTACTCGCCAAGCGCGAGACGATGAATCGGCGAATCGGCGCGGCGGGGAGTGGAGAAAAACCGCCGACTGGAGCGCGCAACCCGCCCCAAACAACAGGTCCACCGCGACGGCGAACGGCCTTGACCCCGTTTGCTCGGTCTTGCTAATATCCGCCAAAGCTACGATCGCGGTTCGCCCGCATCCTTTGGCACCACGGACGGGCTGCTCGAGGGCAAGGATG
Source organism: Gemmataceae bacterium (assembly GCA_025055215.1). GTDB lineage: Bacteria > Planctomycetota > Planctomycetia > Gemmatales > Gemmataceae > JANWYO01. Next base: position 22,458 of record JANWYO010000198.1, on the reverse strand, counting down.
TTCCCATGTCTGCCAAGGTTTCCTTCCATCCAGCTTCAGGCCGCTCTCTTCTCGCGGAAAAGGCTTTAGCCGAGTGGCGCCAGTTGATCGACGACTTGGCGAATTGCCGCGAAACCATCGACGAACTGGCCCGCTGGACTGCCGGGTTGATACTCGGCGGCTCGCGCCTGTTAGCGTGTGGCAACGGCGGCTCGGCCGCCGAGGCCCAGCACTTCGCCACCGAACTGGTGGGCCGCTACTCCGCCGAACGACGGTCCCTGCCCGCGGTGGCGTTGTCGGCCGATGGTTCCCTGCTGACCTGCATCAGCAACGACTATGGCGCCAATGAGCTGTTCGCGCGTCAGGTCCGGGGCCAGGGGCGCCCGGGAGACCTGCTGGTGGCGTTGAGCACCAGCGGGCAATCGCGGAATGTATTGCTGGCGATCCGGGCGGCGCGCGAGGTCGGTTTGCATACCCTGGCCCTGCTGGGCAAAGGTGGCGGGGTCATGGCCGGCGAGGCGGAACGCCAATGGATCGTCCCCAGCCAATCAACCGCCCGCATCCAGGAGGCACACCTTCTATTCATCCACGTGGTCTGCGATTACGTCGACGCGGCCTTGACGGCGTCCGGTTGATCGTTCTCGATTCGCGGCCAATTGTTTGGGGTCCACCCCATGATTGAGCACCATCCAACGGCCAATGCGTCCTTGACCATCCATGACATCCAGCGCGACATCCGCACGCGGGTGCCGCTGGGCTACGCCCCGCTGCACTTTGACACCTTGTACCGACATGAATCCGAACTGAGTTACCGGCAAGACGTGCTCGAACTGGCGGTGCTGCCGGCCGGGCCGTCATGGCTGGGCCGGCTGAAGACCTGGGCCAAGCGGGTTCTTCGGCTGGGCCTGCGTTGGGTGTTGATGCGGCAAGTGGAGTTCAACGGTGTGGTGGTCGAACAGGTCCGAGAGACGGCACAGTTGCTGTCGCAGCTCGATCAGAACCTCGGAGAGTTGTATGACACGGTCCGTCGACTGGAACGCGCCGTGGAAGCCTTCGCCGATCAGCAAGGCCGGGCCGAGAGCGAGCTGGGTCGGCTCCGGCGCGAGGTGTCCCGCGTGCGTGACACCCTCGTGAGCTATCGGGTGCGCGTCAAGCTGCATGGCGGCCTCGGCCCGGAGGCCGAGGCCGGCGCCCCTTCGCCGAACGGGACCCACGAACTGCCCTTCGATTATTTCCTGTTCGAGAACCAGTTCCGGGGCACCCGCGAGGAGATCCGCGATCGCCAGCGCGTCTACCTGCCCTGGTTCCGGGACCGCGGCAAGGTGCTCGACATCGGCTGCGGGCGCGGCGAGTTCGTCGAGCTGCTGGCGAGCGAAGGTATCCCCGTGCAGGGGATTGATTCCAACGCCGAGATGGTGGCGTTCTGCCGGGAGTTGGGTCTGGCGGTCGTGCAGGCTGAGGGGGAGGCCTATTTGACCGGGGTAGAGGAGCAGTCGCTTGGTGGAATTTTCCTCGGCCAGGTGGTGGAGCACCTGCCGCCGGCGGGCATCGCCCGCCTGCTCGAGCGTTGTTGGCGGGCCTTGCGGAAAGGCGGGGTCCTGGTCGTGGAAACCGTCAATCCGTGCTGTCCCGAGGCCAACGGGAATTTCTACCTCGATCCGACCCACGTCCGCCCGGTCCACCCGGAATTGCTGCGGTTCTTGATGGAGAGCCAGGGATTCGCGGTGGAAGAAGCCGTCTACAGCGCGCCGGTTGACCCCGGCCTCGAGCCGGTCGTGCGAACAACGGTCGATGCCGGGGCACCGCTGCATCGCTACCAGGACTACGCTCTCGTGGGCCGAAAGTGACCCCGCCGCGTGTGCACATCCTGACGCCGGTCCTGAGCCCTGGCGACGCCGTGACGCATGACGCGCTGGGGATGGTTCGCCAGCTGCGTTGCTGGGGTTGGCAGGCGATGGCCTATGCGCAATACTGCGACGGACGGTTGCGCGACTTGGCCCAACCGCTCGCGGCATTCGAGCCGTTCCTGAAAGCACGGCGCGATTGGCTCATTTACCATCACTCGGTGGGCTGGCCCTTGGGCCAGCACCTCTGGGAGCACAGCCGCAATCGCCGCATCCTCCGCTACCACAGCGTCACCCCGGCGCGGTTCTTCCGTCGCTATCAGCCCCGCTACGCCGCCGGGTGTCAATTCGGCGAGTGGCAAACCCGCCGACTCCTGCGCGACCGGCCGATCCGGCTGTTGGCCGACTCGCACCACAACTTCGCCGAACTGCTCGCGGCGGGCGCCCGCCCGGAGGATTGCCGCGTGGTGCCCCCCTTTCACGCCGCCGAAGAGCTGGCGAACCTGCCCGCTGACCCGCGGCTGGAGCGCATGTTGCAGGGTGGTCCCCACGTCGTGTTCGTCGGGAAGGTCGCCCCGAATAAGGGCCATCGCCATCTCCTCCGGGTATTCGCCCTTTTTCACCGCCAGGCGGCCACCAGCCAGCTGCACATCGTCGGTCGACTCGACCCGCAGCTGGGCGACTACGTCGCCGAGCTGCGCCGCCAAGTAAGCAACCTCGGACTTGAAAATGCGGTCCGATTTCACGGCAGCGTCTCACCCCGTCAACTGCGGACTTTCTATGCCAAGGCCCACGCCTTCTTGTGCACCAGCGAGCACGAAGGATTCGGCGTCCCGCTGGTCGAGGCGATGCGCTTCGGGGTGCCCGTCGTCGCCCAGGCCGCGGGTGCTGTTCGGGAAACACTCGGCCCCACCGGCCTCGTCTGGGACAGCGCGGAACCGGCGCTATTGGCCGAGGGGCTGAGGGCGGTTTGCACCGCCGGTGCCATTCGCCAACTCCTGATCGATTGGCAACGATGGCGATATGAATGCGAGTTTCGGCCGGACCGGATCGCCGAACGCTTCATGGCGGTTTGGGACGAATTGCAATTGACCCCCGTCCGAGCCGTGGCCAGACACCCCGGCCGATCGATGGCAGCCTCGGCCATTTGAGTTATCGCTCGGAGGCGGGCCATGAGGATTGCGATCGTGGTGCAGCGGTATGGCCCAGACGTGCTGGGTGGCTCGGAGGCACTCGCTCGAGTATACGCCCACGCCCTGGCGCACGATGCCGACGTTGAGGTCCTGACGACTTGCGCCCGTGATCACGTGACCTGGCGCAACTGGTTCCCCGCCGGAACCAGCCGTGATGGCCCTGTCCTGGTTCATCGTTTTCGCGTGTCAGAGGAGCGTGGTCCACGTTGGGCAGAGTTGCATGGGCACGTGTTTGGCCCGGTTGACCTGATGCAATTTGCCCGTTGCCCCCACTACAAGCGCCAACTCGTGGACCGATTGGCCCAAGCTCCCCGAAGTGTGCAGGAGGAATTGATCCGCGCCCAGGGGCCGTGGCCGCCGGACCTCCTCAAATTTCTGGGCCAGCACCGACATCGCTTCGATGTGTTTCTGTTTTGCACATACTTGTATCCGACGACCTGTTTCGGCATCCGGCAAGTCCCGGCGGAACGGACGGTGCTTTGTCCGACACTGCATGACGAGCCGGAGGCGCATCTCCCGCTTGTCGGCGACGTCTTCGCTCACGTGAAGCACGCCATTTTTCTGACCGAGGCGGAGCGGTGCCTGGCGCGAGAAATGCACGCGTACCGCGGCGCCGGCTGGGTGGTGGGCATGGGAATTCCCGAACCGCCGCCGGCTGGTCCGCCGCCGGCGGCAACGCCCGACGTGTTCGTGCTGTACGCGGGGCGGATCGAGCCGGCCAAGGGCCTCCCCGAACTGCTCGATCAGTTTCTGGCATTCAAGCGCCGCCACCCGTCCTCGCTGAGGCTCGTTCTCATCGGCAAGGGACCTCTCCCGCTGCCGCGACATCCCGACGTCGTGTATCTGGGCTTTGTCAGCGAGCCGGTCAAATGCGCCCTGATGGCGCGGGCCCGCGCCCTGCTTCATCCGTCGCCCTTTGAGAGTTTCTCGATCGTGCTCTTGGAGAGCCTGCGCGTCGGGACACCGGTGCTGGTCAACGGACATAGCGCGGCCATGGTGGAACACTGCCGGGCCAGCCGGGCCGGCCTGTACTACACCCGGCCCGAAGAGTTCGACGCTCACCTGCGACGACTCATCAACGATGAGGCTTGGCGACAGCGTCTGGGCCAGCGAGGTCGAGAGTACGTGCTGCGGAACTTCCACCCCGACCACATTGCCCAACGGTTGTGGCGCGTCGTCGAAGCCGTGAGCGCGTGGAAGGGAAGCCGACCAAGGCGAAGGGCGGCGGTTGCCTGGTGATCGGGCCCGAGTTACGACGCCGGTTGGAGCGAATCGGGCTCCGGCGCTGATCAGCGTTTTCGCTGGACCAGCCAGATCCGCTCGATCCGGTAACGAGGATATGGCCGACGGCCTTGGGAGGCGTCCTGGTCCTCGGCGAGAAGCGCGCCTTCGACCTGGATGATGTCGCCATCCTGAAAGTTTTTCAGCCGTGGGTCGTCTTCCAAAGTGACTTTTCCGCCCAGGGGATGGGCGACCGTCGGGTCGCAGAAGCGGAGATAGTAGGTCCCCCGGTAATGGCGGTCCAGCTCCCCCTGGAGCCAGGAGTAGTCGGGGGCATGGCCGTAGGTGCCGACGACGGCATGGGGAGCGGAGCGCGACTCAGGCGGGCCCTCGCTGGGTCGGCCCTGCACTGCGGGAATTGCGGGCGCAGGGCCGCGATGTCCTGGGATCGGCTGCAACGTCGGCCCACTGTCGTCGGCGGTGCCGGAGTGGGCCGGTCGGCCGTCGGAAGGGCCACCGGTACGCCGCGACTTGGCCAGCAGCCGAGGCTGCGGCGGCGCCTGTGGCTCCGCCTGGGCTAACAACGTCGGACCGGGAGAGGTCAGCGTCCCTTCGACCGGCTTTTTGCTCAAGAGCAGCGGGTCGTTAGGGTAAGCACTCTCCGAAGCGTGCTGGCAGCCCCATGAGAGAGTCGCGGCTAGCAGGACCGATACCGAACAGAAGCGGCCAACCATGAACACCCTCCTGGCATGTGGTTCCTCCCGGATCGCGTCGGTACTCGGTCTCCTTGTCGTGACATCGGACGCGGCGACCGCGGCGCTGAAGCAAATTGCTCCTTGCCGTCGAAGCCGAAGGGCTTGTCGGCGATCGGTTTGCGGGGAAAGAATGTCAACAGGGGAAAACCTTGCGGATCGGCGCGAAGCCGCGGCGGGCAAGCCCGCCGCCGCGGCCCCTGGCCGGGCAAGCGAGGTGGATTCGCCGTGCGAAATCGGGCACGGTCATTGGGGGCGTTCGTCAGCGCCCCGAACCGGGCCGCACCTTTGCCGGGGTCAGACCAGCGTCCGGTGGGCGGAAGGCAAACGGTCGGCAACCGGAGAAGGAAGGCCAGCGAATCTGGATTGACTGAGCGGCCCGGTCAGCCACAATGGAGTGGGCGGCCCCATGACAGCGGCCGGGGCCGGCCGCAACGAGTTGGGACCTGATCGAGAAGCAACATCCCTCAGCGTCGAAAGGATCGAGAGGCAATGTGGAAGGCGATGTGTGTCGGCCTCCTGGGAGGCTGGGTCTGGACGGCCGGTTTGGCGGTGCCCGCGCAGGCTGCGGAGCCGAAGTCGGCGACGGCGTATGTCGTGCTCGTGGGCATCGATCGGTACAAGGACGAACAGATCAAACCTCGGCAGCACGCCGAGGCCGACGCGCGGGCCCTCCACGACCTGCTGGCTCGCAAGGAACATCTCAACGTCCCGCGGGAGCAGGTCAAGCTCCTGGTCGGTGCCCAAGCCACGCGCGACAACATCCTCAAGGAACTCCGCTGGGCCGTCGGCAGCGCCCGCTCAGACGACCTGGTGATCTTCGGCTTCTTTGGCCAAGGCGCCCCGCTAGGGGAGCGCACTTGTTTCTTGGCCAGCGATTCCACGTTCAAGGGGCGCGACAAGGATGCCGTGGCCAGCGCGGACATCGAGCATGAACTGGAAAAGCTCAAGAGCCAGCGCTTTTGCGCCTTCATCGACGTGAACTTTAAAGGCTTCGACGCGGGCAAGGAAGCGGTCGTCGAGCCGAATCCCATGGACCTCTACCGCACCTTCCTCGGCAATAACGAGGAAAAAGAGGACCAGTTGCCCACCCACGGCCGAGTCGTCTTCCTGGCCACCAACGGGCTGACGCAATCGATCGACCTGAAGGACCATGGCATCTTCGCCAAGGTGCTCCTCGACGGCCTGTCGGGCAAGGCCGACACGGACGGCTACGAGCCGGACGGCATCATCACCGTCGACGAGTTGAGCGAATACCTGAGCAAGGAGTTGCCGCCGTTGGCCCGCAGCGTGGGCAAGACCCGCGAGGAAAAGGAACAGCTGCCGATCATTCTCGGCGGGCGTTTGAATCACTTCGGCCTGACGCATAATCCGGCCGTCATGCCGAAAGTGGAGGAGCGGCTGGCGAAGCTGACGCGGATGTCGCAACAGGGTATCCTGAAGCCCGAATGGGTCGAGGAGGGGCGCCGACTCCTGAGCCAGATGCCCAAGCTGAAGGCCCATCAGGAGCTGCGGAAAAACTATCAGAAACTTGTCGATGGCACCTTGTCGGCTGCCGATTTCGCCAAGGAGCGGGAGCAAATTCTGACCAGCATGAAGCTGCGGCGTTCCGAGGCCCTCGAATACGCGGCCAAGGTCATGCAGGCCATCAACCTCGTACGCGAAGGCTATGTCAAGGAACTGAACCAGGGCGAGATGGTTGATTGGGCCATCCGCGGCCTGTTGCGTCGCCTCGAAGAGCGCAAGCTTCTCAGCGAGTTCGCCGACCGTCTCAAGCTCGCCAAGTCGATGAGTGAGCGAGAGCTGACCCTCCTCCTGGCGGACGTCCGCGAGCGACTGGGAAAGCGGGAAGACCTCGACAAGAACAAAGACGTGGACATCTCCTTGCAGCAGATGTTGTCGCACCTCGACCCGTACACCAACTACATCGACCCCGAAACTCTCGCCCAGGTTCGCCGCGAGATGATGGGTCGGTTCACGGGCATCGGCATCCAAATCCGCAAGGACCTCACCCGCGACATGCTGATGGTCGTCTCGCCGATTAAGGGAAGCCCGGCGTACCACGCCGGTGTCAAGGCGGGCGACATCATCACCCAAGTCCGCTGCTTCGAAGATAAAGAGGGACGACCGCTGTCCAAGCCCGAAATCATCAACACCAAAGGCTTGCCCCTCAACGAAGCCGTCAAACGCATCCTCGGCAAGCCCGGGACCGACGTGGAGATCACCGTCGAGCGGGAAAAGAAGGATGGCGGCAAGGAAGTCCTCGATTTCCGCATCACCCGGGGCACCATCGAGGTCGAATCAGTCCTCGGCTTCCAACGCAAGGAGGACGATAGCTGGGACTATATGATCGACCCGGTCAACAAGATTGGCTACGCCCGCCTGACGCAGTTCTCGCGGAACACCTACCGCGACCTCAAGAAAATCGTCACCGACTTGGAACGCGCCGGCATGAAGGGATTCGTCCTCGACCTCCGTTTCAATCCCGGCGGACTGCTCGACAGTGCCGTGCGCATCTCCGACTTGTTCGTGGACGACGGCCTGATCGTCTCCATCCGTCCGCGAGTCGGCCGGGAACTCAGCTACACGGGCGAGAGCGAAGGGAGCATGCTGAGCTTCCCCATGGTCTGCCTGATCAATGGTGGTAGCGCGAGCGGCAGCGAAATCGTCGCCGCCTGCCTCCAGGACCATAAGCGGGCCATCATCATGGGCGAGCGCAGCTACGGCAAAGGAAGCGTGCAGAACATCCAGCCATTCGAGGCCACCGGTGGCGAGATCAAGCTGACCACGGCATCGTACTGGCGGCCAAGCGGTAAGAACATCAACAAGTCGAGCACCAAGGGGAGCGAAGACGAGGATTGGGGTGTGATCCCCGATAAAGGCTACCTCCTCAAACTTACCCCGAAGGAACGCGACGACTTGGCCGAGTATCAGCGGGAAACCGAGGTCATTCCGCGGCGCGACCTGCCCCCGAAGGACCCCAAGCCGGAGTTCAAGGACCGCCAGCTGGAAATGGCCCTGGACTACCTGCGCGGCCAGATCAAGACCGCGGCGCGTTCGCCGCTCAAGCGAGCGGGTTGAGCGAATCCGCTGTCGGGCGACCGCGGCGGGGCGGGGGAGCACCCCGGCCCCGCCGTTACTTTTTGGATTTCGGTCCTGCACTCGCAAACGGATGCCGATAGCCCGAGGCAGGAAAGCCCGGTGCCTTGATGGTTCGCCAACTGACGTGCCCACGACGGGTCATTCACGTCGCGACCGCGACGCACCGGCCCGCGTCGTTCAAGACCTCGGTCATAGGGCCAAAGCGGACCCGCGACAGAAGCATTTCGAGCTTCTCGTAAGTAGTTGCGAGATTGACATAGTGCCGCCACTTCCAGCGGGTGCCGGGCAAGCGTGGCTGCTGCGGGTCAATCTCCCACGGATGGATGTAAAAGAGAAAGGGCCGCCCTTGGGCGTTGAGCCACGCCACACCCCGTTCCGTCCACCAAGCGGGAAGGAGGCGGAAATAGCCACCCCCGCCGACCGGAACGTTCAACCGTCCCAAACGAATCACCGATGGAGGGAACTCCCAAATGGACCCATGCGAACCCGTGTACCGGTGCGGCAACGGATTCGCGTCGGGTATCCCGTAGCGGTCGTGGCAAATCGGGAAAACGCTCGAATCGTAGGTAAAACCTTCGGCGGCGAGAATGTCAAGCGCCCAAAGCGATCGCCGAGTGATCGAATAACTCGGAGCACGATACGACGTGACCGGCGCGCCGATGGCATCTTCCAGCGCCCCTTTCGCTTGGCGGAGGTCATCGGCAAATTCTTCGGGCGTCAGCGTATAGACCAATCGATGCCAGTAGCTATGGCAGCCGATTTCATGACCACACCGGGCAATCTCGCGGACTAAGTCCGGAAACCGAGCCGCTACCCAGCCGAGCACGAAGAACGTCGCCCGAACGTCAAATCGCTCCAACAGATGGAGAAGTCTTCGGGTGTTGGCTACCACCCGGCTCGGGTAAAGGTCCCAATCTCGTCGAGAAACCACGCGCTCGAATGCCGAGACCTGAAAATAATCCTCCACATCGACGGTAAACGCATTCAGCATTGCACCATCCTTGGTCGAAAGGCCGGGGCTCATGGCCCCCACCAATGTATCCTTCCGTCCCAACAGGACAAGCTCGCTTCCGCCATCAGCGCAAAAAAACTCGCGACGATGAGGGAGTTCAAGGCCTCCGGCTCCCTCAAAGTCGCGAGTCGAAAGTCAGCTAGTGAGGATGCGAATTGCGTGCCAAACGGAGTTGGCTCGGCCAACCTGGGGCCCACAAATCGCAACTATCGCATGGGCAACTGGTTGTGACGCATCAGGCCGTCCAGCCTCCGCCAAGGGGCGGCCCGGATAAACGGCTCGTGGCGGACCAGCGCTGGTCCAATACTGCTCACTTGCTCCATTCCTGACCATGACTCCGGGCGGCGGCTAGCTTCGCCACGGCCACCTGCCGTTGCGTGAACCCTCCGCTTGCGGGTATTTTGTGAAACCCAGAACGCGGATGAAGGGTAGCAACGTTGAGGGTCCGTTGACGGTTTAAGTCTCTGCCTTACGAAAGGGTTCCCATGCGCTGGTTCCGATGTGTGTTCCAGACCTCTTTGGTGGTGATTCTGGCAATCCACGGCTCCGGCCGAGCCGCGGAAGCCGATCTTTACCTTCCCGCCGATGCTGCACTTGTCTGGAACATCAATGTTCAACAACTCCTCGGCTCCGCGGTGGCCAAGGAGTACCTTCTGGACATCATCAAGTCCGCTATTCAGGACAACCAGCAGGTTCGCGCCGTCCTCGAGTCTCTCGGCTTCGACCCCTTGCGTGACGTGACCTCGGTGACCATCGCCGGTCCCAACCTCGAAGGAAAGTCGGACAAGGGATTGGTGATCGTCCGCGGTCGCTTCAACCTGCCGAAGTTTCACGCCCGCGCCGAGGAAGCTGCCAAACAGGGCACCTTGGTCAAGGTCCACTCCACTCCGGAAGGCAGGATCTACGAGGTGACTCCGCCCGACGAGAAACAGCCCATCTATGGGGCGTTGCTCGATGGCGGAGTGCTGGTGCTGTCCCCAAACAAATCCTACGTTTCGGAAGCACTCGAACGGAAAGCAGGCAAGAAGGCCCCCGGTATCTCCCAGGAGCTGCGTGACCTCCTCGCCAAAGCTGACTTCCAGCAGACGATGTCGTTCGTGGCTTTGGGCGAGACGCTCGGCCAAGTGCCGATCGGCGACCCTGAAAAGACCAAGGCCGCTGCCAGCCGGATCAAAACGCTCATGGCCAGCATGCATGTCACGGACCAGGTGAAAATGGAGTTGGTCCTGGCCGCCAAGAATCCCGCCGATGCCAAGGAGCTGTCCAAAGGCGCGAGCACCGGCATCCAACAGTTGAAGGGATTCATCTCCCTGTTCGCGGCGTCCCAGCCCGACCTCGCGCCCCTGATCGACGTGGCCAACACCTTCAAGGTCTCGTCCGCAGGAAACGCGGTCACGATCACCGGCCACGTCAACAAAGAATCGATCGAAAAGCTCGGCAAGCTAACCGGCAAATAAGATCTCGCCCGCGCCTCGACAAGCGCGCGGCGGTTTCGCCCCCGCCGCTCGCCGACGGGCGAGACGAGCGCGCAAGTCTCGGTGCCTCCATTCGCCCCTCCGTGGCCCGCCCATCCGACCATTCGCTCGGACCAGCCAATAGCCCGTAGAACCGCAGACGGACCTCCCCGCACTCAGTACGCAGAGGCGACGTCACTTCGCGGGCGGCGGCGGGCCCGCCGGCGCCCGGATGCCGAATCGAACCTTGGTGCGAGCCTCGATACTGTTGGCCAAGGCCTGCACCAATCGCAGGCCATTCATCGCTTCGGCTTGGCTGTAGTATGTCAGGTAGCGTCGCGCCAATTCCGGCTCACCCGCCGCGTACAGCGTTTGGGCCGTCCGCTCCACCGTGGCCTGTTCGGCGATCAGATTCGCCTCAAACGCTTCCAGGGCCTTGGTGACCTCCGGCTGAAACTCTTTGGGATGCTCGTTCATCAGGTAAAACAATCGCTTACACTCCTGAAAGGCATAGCGTGTCGATTCGATCCCCTGCTGATGACGTTCCATGAAGCGCTCCGCCTCGCCCTCGGTCAGGTAACGGTGTCGCTGATACTCCGGTGGCACCCCGGTGACCCCTAAGGAAAACGGGAGGAAAGGTGCCGCTGTCGGGGTCGCTGGAGCGATCCAGAGGACCGCCAAATCAGGATGAGGTACCCGGCGGAGTTGGACGACTTGGCCGTAGCCGGCCATGTCGCCGGTCAGCTCCGGATCCCGGACCGCCGCCATCACGTCCACGAGACTGATCTTGCCGGACTTCGCCTTGGCGCGGAGACGTTCCTCGATCAGCACCACTCCGCGGTGCCGCATTTGGCCGTCGCCGTAAACCTGGTTCACGTTGAACGGCTTGCCGGCCTTGGGATCAAACCACCCCTGGTCAACCGCGAAGGTGACCAGGTTACGGGAGCCGCGATATTGGGGATGCTTCTCAAAATCGACAGGCATCTCTCCGATGTAGCCTGGGCGGGAGACGCGAATGTCGTCCGGTCCCAGCCGCTCCGCCACCCACAGCTTCTGGCCCCCGGCAAATTCAATGAGCACCCACCCCTCATTGGCATCGGCAAACAGGTGCGAGTTGCCGCCGTAGGTTGCATACCCATACTTGTCAATCAGTTCACCAACGATCTCGACCGCCTCTTGTGCCGTGCGCGCCCGTTCCATCACGATCCGAGACAAGTCGCTATAGCTGAGGCCACGCTGGGGTACGGGGGTCATTTGCCGCAGTTCCGTCCGTGATGGCGACCACACATCCCGGGCAGCGACTCCATGCTCATTCAGCCCCCCGTTGGTTAATGGCCCAGGGAACCCGGCAAACGCTGAGTAGTTGACGCTGATGTATCGGGCGGTCCGGCGCACTTGAGGAATCTCAATCAACTCTCCCGGGAACCTGGCCCTCGGCGTGGCCCCGACCTTGATCTTGGTTCCCTCGGGCCACTCCCGGGCGGGCACGATGTCAATCCAATGGCTGGACGGCTCATCGCCGTAGCCAGCCAGGATGACACTTCCGTCCGTCGTCAGGTTTTTGCCGACGTAGATGGCGTAGCTGCCCCATACGCCTGCGGGCATCGAAGTGACAAGCAGAACCGCAACCGCGACCCGAAATCGAGTTCGTTGACGCATGGCACTACTCCGCAAAGCGATTGCTGCGGTCGCCTAAGGCCGACTTAGACAACGTCGTACATGGCTAAAAATTTCAGTCCGCGCTTGTTCAGACGGATCATGCCAACGTAGGCAAAGCATGGGCTTCTTTCAACCGTACATTGATGGGCCGTGGACAACCGGCGATCGCAATCCAGCCAGTCCAAGATTAGCTCAGCTAGCCACCGATTCCGCGCACCGACGAATTAACCACTTGAACGACAGGCGATTGTAATCACCCAGCCCCTTAACTTGCCTGCCAAGATCAGCGTTGCTTGTTAGAGGCATCGCCCGGGATTGCGCCCAGAAGACGAACCTTTTAGTGCAGTTGAGGGTCTACCTCATGGCCACGTCACGATTGCGCGCTGATGGCGGGTTGACCACGAACGCTCCCAACAGGCCCAGTTCGTACTCGAGGGTGTACTGCTCGGGACCAATCACCTTCTGCCACACTTCAAGGAATTAATTAACGATCTGAAACCGGGGTGGGGCGTGCGGTAGGGCAGGCTGGACGCATGGCGCGCTTGGGAAATGGGGGCATTCAGGGTGTTGGGGCGTGTTTGAACCGGTGACCGGCCGCTGGGCCTCCGTCTTGCGACTCACCGGGCGACGCTGTCATTGTTTGTCCATCATGCCGGTACGGTATCCTTTCCGTGCCTTGGTCGCCCAAGGCGGCCATGTGCTCGCGGGCAGCCTTTTATAGGCCTCGTTTTCGGTTCGGGCGCTGGCTCCCGGATGTGTCTCGGTCGGCCGCGAGTCATTGGCCCTTGTCAACGGGTGAACAGGGCTTCGACGTAAGCCTCTGGATCGAAGGGTTCCAGATCTGCGAGTTGCTCGCCGACGCCGACGAATTTGACCGGCAGGCCGAGTTTCTGCTTGATGGCGAAGATGGCACCGCCTTTGGCGGTGCCATCGAGTTTAGCGAGGATGATGCCGGTGCACTGGATGGTCTTGGTGAAGATTTCGGCCTGCGTGATCGCGTTCTGGCCGGTGGTCGCATCGAGCACGAGGAGGACTTCGTGAGGCGCCCCGTCGATCTGCTTGCTGACCACCCGACGGATTTTTTCCAACTCGCGCATCAGATGTGCCTGGGTGTGGAGTCGGCCAGCCGTATCAACAATCAGGACATCGAATTGGCGGGCCTTGGCTTTTTCGCAGGCATCGTGGGCGACGCTGGCGGGGTCGGCCCCTTGTTGGGCCTTGACGATGTCGCAGCCGAGCCGCTGGCTCCAGATGGTGAGCTGTTCGACGGCCGCCGCCCGGAAGGTGTCGCAGGCGGCGACGATGACTTTCTTTCCCTCGTTCTGGCAGCGGTAGGCCAACTTAGCGATGGACGTGGTCTTGCCCGAGCCGTTGACGCCAGCCACCATGACGACGGTTGGCCCCGACGGGGCGTAGTTCAGGCCGGGCAACGGGGCATTGAGCAAGGCGCGCAACTCAGCCTTGACGAAGGTTTCGACGTCGCCGGTGATCTCTTTATCGAGGAAAGCCTGGCGGACACGCTCGACGATGGCGCTGGTGGCCACGGTGCCCACATCGGCGAGGTAGAGGCGGCGTTCCAACTCGTCGAGGAAATTGCGATCCACCCGCCCTTTCATGCGGAACAGGGCGGCGACCCCCGAGAAGAGATCGCGGGTCTTGGCTAAGCCTTGCTTGATCTTCTCGAAAAGGGCACGGAACACCATCTCGACCTCATCGACAGGTCAGCCGGCGAAGAGCTTCCAGCTCGGCGGCGGTAATGGAACGGCTGCCGACGGCGCGGGGGCCAGCACCATGACAGTCGCTGCCGCCGGTGACGGCTAAGCCCAGCTCGGCGGCCCAAAGACGGAGTTGCCGGACTCGGGCTGGCCGATGGCCCGGATACTCCACTTCCACGGCATCCAGGCCCATCTCACGAAGGCGAGCCAAGGCATCTCGTGTGCCATCATAGGGTGGATGGGCCCAACTCGCAACGCCGCCCGCTTCATGAACCAACTCCAAGGCCTCAGCGACTGGAAGGCGTAACTTGGGCAGTGCTACTTGGCCCTGGTCCCCCAAATAGCGATGAAACGCCTCCCGCAGAGAACGGGCTCGGCGACTCTCGACGAGCATGGCCGCCAGGTGACGTCGGCCGACCGTACCTTGCCGAGCGTGTTCCTCCAGGGCGGCTTGGTCGAGGCGCACCCCGCAGGCCGCTAAGCGATCGACCATGTCCCAAAAGCGACCGAGGCGATGGGCCCGCAGCCGGTCGAGGGCTGCGGCCAGTCGGCCGGCGGTCGGTTCGCAGAAATAGGCCAACAGGTGCAATTCCCGACCGTCGAAGTCGCAGGTTACTTCGGCACCGGGAATGATTTCGACGCCGGTGCCGATAGCAGCCAAGCGTGCCGGCGCGACGCCGGAAAAGGTGTCGTGGTCGGTGATGGCCACGGCGGAGAGCCCGGACCGCCGCGCCAGGCTGAGGATCTCCTCCGGGGTGTAGGTTCCGTCGCTGTAGGAGGTGTGCACATGCAAGTCGGCCCGGCCCGTGGCCGGCCGACGTGCCGCAGCTCGACAAAGGGCGGTGAAGGGTTGGCGCTGGGGCATACCTCAGGGGGAGGGCGCTCGCCCACGGTAAAGGCGGTCGAGTATGCCATTCACGAACGCGGGGGAGTCGGCGGTGCTGAAGCGCCGCGCCAGCTCAATCGCCTCGTTGATGACGACCTCCGGCGGCGTTTCCGGCATGAAGCGCAACTCGTAGGTCCCCAAGCGGAGAACGTTTCGATCGACCGCCGCCATGCGCGCCAGCCGCCAGTTTTCCGCGGCCTCCCCCACCGCTCGGTCGATCTCTTCCAAGTGGGCCAGCGTACCGTCGTACAGCGCCAGACAAAACGTTCGCAAGGCAGGTTCGGGCACGCGTTGCCGCACAAAGCCTTCGATCGCCCGGCGATCGACGTGGGCATTGAAATCGTGTTGAAACAACAATTGCAGCGCCACTTCTCGGGCCCGGGAACGTCGCACCATGACCGCCGGCACTCCTCACTCCGCTGTTGCCATCGTAGGGAGTCGCGCGGGAGCCGCCCAGCTACCCTCGGTGGGGACGGAAAATCTGCGGTATTTGATCGCGGCGGCTTGCGGGCCGAGAGATTGACCGTCGGCGTGATTTGCCCGTGCTCGATTTCGGGCGCATGATTGTGCACACGGGCGTTCGCCCGTTCCGACGATCCGGGGAGCACGTTCCCGGACGTGGTTTCCCGACTCCCTGTCTGCGTGCAACGACCTGTCTTCGAGCGAAGGTGTTCTCATGGCGCGTGTATCTTTGGCGGCCTTGGCAGTCGGCGTGGGGATATTAACCGGCTGCTGCAATGGTGATCGGCCTCTCTTCGGCGGCTTACGGCGAGGCTGCTGCCCGGAGTGCTGCTGCGAAGTGCCGGCGGCTCCCTGCTGCGATGGTCCGGTGGTGGGTGAAGCCCTGCCCGTGCTCCCGGGGCCTGCGCCAGCCACCGTTGCTCCGCCACCGGCCACCAACGGCACGTCACCGCCTCCCTTGGCCCCGGAGACGACCGTGCCGCCCCTGGCCACGCCCCCCCGTAACGGCTCGCCGCCGCCTCAGGCCCAGCCGACGCCTTACACCCCCAGCAAACGCCGCCTCGGCGGACTCTTCTTTCCGTGATTTCATCGGTCCGTCTTTTTGGTTGTCGGCCGGAGAAATTGCCTTCCGCGCCCGAAGTGAGCCGATCGGGGAGCCGTGACCACACAGAGCCGCCCGGGGCTGGCGGCCGCCACCTGGCGGCCGCCAGCAACCCCGGACGCCAGCCATCGCCCCCGTTGCTGCCCTACATCCGCTCCACCGTGCGAATGCCCAGCAGGTCCAGCCCGCGCTGGATCGTCCGCGCAGTCAGGTCGCATAACAGAAGCCGGCTGCGGGTGAGCACGGACGTTTCCGCCCTGAGCACGGGGCAATTCTGGAAAAACACACTGTAGCTTTTGGCCAGTTCCCACAGATAGCCGCAAATCAGATGGGGACGGTATTCGATAGCCGCAGCCTGGAGCGTCTCGGAAAACCGCAGCAGCTGCAACGCCAGGGCCCGTTCCGCCGGGTGCGTAAGCGTCGGCTCCGGCGGCTCGGTGCGGAACGGCTCGACGGCGGCGCCGCTTTTCCGGAAGATGCCCCGGTTGCGGACGTATGCGTATTGCATGTATGTCGCCGTGTTGCCGTCCATCGCTAGCATCTTGTCCCAGTTGAACACATAGTCCGATTCCCGGTTCTGGCTGAGGTCGGCGTACTTGACCGCCCCGAGGCCGACCGTTTCAGCAACTTGCCGGCGCTCATCGGCGCCAAGCTCGGGCACCTCTTCGCCGCGAGCCAGGCGTTCTTCGCGGGTTCGCTCGTACTGCTGCTCGGCGCGGGCCACCGCTTCGTCCAGCAGCTGTTCCAGTTCAATGGCTCCTCCCTCGCGCGTCTTGATCGGCCGACGGTCCGGCCCGAGCACCGAGCCGAAGGATACGTGCACGAGTTCGACTTGGTCGTAACCCCAGCGTCGGGCGGTGTCGAAGAGATTCTTGAAGTGGAGCGATTGGCGGAAATCGACGACGTAAAGGATAGCATCGGGTTTCCACGTTTCGACGCGGTACCGAATGGTGGCCAGGTCGGTCGTCATGTAGGTGAAAGCGCCGTCTTTTTTCCGAATAAGGGCCGGCGGTTCGTTAGCACCGAACCATACGACCACGGCACCTTCGCTCTTCTGGGCGATGCCACGATCCAGCAGGCTTTGCACCACGTCGGCGAGCATCGGGTGATAGAAACTCTCGCCCAGGGTGTGGTCGAAGCGAACATCCAGACGCCGATAGATCCGCTCGATGTCGGCCAAGCACCAGGGCATGAAGAGCCGCCAGAGGCGAACGTTTTCCTCATCGCCGGCATGGAGCTTAGCCGTTTCCTGGCGACACGCCTCGGCCACGGGGTTCGCCGCTTCCTCGGCTTCGTCCTCGCCGGCGGCGATTTCCTGCCGCACCTTGACGTACAGCCGCGCCATCTCCCGCACCGGATCGGTCCGCAGCGCCTCTTCGTTGCGGTAGTGTTTGTAGCCGTACAACAACATCCCGAATTGCGTCCCCCAATCGCCCAAATGGTTGTCGGTGATGACGCGATGGCCCAAAAAACGCAACAACCGGGTCAGACTGTCGCCGATGATGGTGCTGCGGAGATGGCCGACGTGCATCGGCTTGGCGACGTTGGGGGAGCTGAAGTCGATGACCACGGTCCGCGGCCGGGCCGTGGAAGACACCCCGAGGCGGTCATCAGCAGCCGCGGCCTGGAGCTGCCGCGCCAGCCAATCAGAGCGGAAGCGGAAGTTGATGAAACCAGGCCCGGCAATCGCCGGCGGTTCGACGACGTCGTCCAGCGCCAGCCGCTCCACGATTCGCCGCGCGACATCCAGCGGTTTCTGGCCCAAGACTTTGGCCAACGGCATGGCGGCATTGGCCTGATAGTCGCCATGACGCTCGTCCTGCGTGGGCCGAACCAGGGCGCCGTACGTCTCGGGATGTGGCACCAGACCCGTGAGGGCCGCGGTCAGTTTCTCTTGCAGAAGCGACAGGAGGTTCATGCCGGTCCTCTGCACCCCGGGGAAAGAAAGCGGCATCATACCCGGAAGCGCGGCCGAATGCAGCGTCTGTTGCCGCCGCTCTCGCCTCGGAAGTGCCGGGCATGATCGCGGTAGCACCCCTGGCCCGTCCCGTGCCTCCGGGCACGGGACGAGGATAGTCCGCGGCCGCGCTGTGACAGAGCCAGCCGGTCAGATTCGCTCCCAATCGATCCGTGGTGCGTCGGCCCAGAGATCCTCCAAGGCATAGAAGCGACGGGCGTCTGGATCGAAAATGTGGACCACGATGTCGCCGTAATCCTGGACGATCCAGCGACTGGCTTCGTAGCCTTCGATTCCGAGGCGCTGTTCACCCAGTTCGCGGAGGGCGGCGTCGATGCCCTCGGCCAGATTGTGCAGTTGACGGCGGCTGCTGCCGGTGGCGAGGACGAAGAAATCGTACAGCGGGGTCAGGCCCCGCATGTCGAGGATGAGGATGTCGTCCGCCTTGTGGTCGGCGGCGACTCGGGCACACAGGGCGGCACGTTCCAGGGCGACTACCGAGCGGGCGATCGGTCCGTTTGTCAGGGATGCGACCTTCAATGGACCTCCTTTCCGGGCCAGCCAGAGGAGGCCCCGCACCCGACCGTTCCGGGCAGCTTCCGCGTCGTGGACCACCTCCAGGCCGAAGCGGCCGATTTCTTGAGTGGACACTTGACGCCGCCGGGCCCGAACACGACCGGGACCGACGGCCGGCGCGAGCCACTGTAGCCCGCGCTAATTCCCACTAACCATGATTGTCGGCCCGAGGCGCCCCGTCAAGCAGGTAGTCAAGGTTCATGCATCTTTCTCGCAACGGTCGCGGCAGCGGAGACGGACGAATGGAGAATCAACTGCCCGACTTGCCGCCGGAATTGCTCTGGCGTGGCCAGGGAGAGTCGCTATAGTCCGCGCCGCGCCGAGCGCAAAGGGACCATGTGGGACTCCGCGTCCGATGGCCTTGCCCCGCCTGCTTGTGGGGGCGGGCAGGGCAAGCTACGCTGTCCGCCGCACGCGGAACTACGGGAACAGGGGAGAAGAAATGCGTTACGTCATTTGGTATGGTGGGGCAGCCGTCATTGCTGCCGCCGCGGGTTGGTGGGTCGTCAGTGATTCGCTCCGTGCCCCGGGATCATGCGGGCTAGCAACGGTGCAACGACTCTGCCGCCTTGGGCTCAAATGGAACCCGCTCTGCGGGCCTTGGAGCCACCGGCCGAGCCAACCGCCCGTGGAGGAACCCTGCGAGGAAACCGCCGAGCCGTTGCCTTCGACGGCTGAACCACCGATTTCCACGGAGTTGCTCGACCCTCGGCCGATCGACGTCATCGACCTGAGCACTATCAGCTGGCAAGAGTTCTGGCATCCCGAATCCAACCAGGTTGCGCCGATTGCCCCGTCGGTCACAAACGATTGGACCACGCCACCGGGCGGTGATGCCCTCGTCGCGCCGCCGCAGGTCATCCCGGCAGGTTCGTTGTCGGACGATGACGCCAGCCCGTTTGCCTGGGACCGGCGGCCCTTGCCCCCCGGTGAGCCGGTCGCGACGCCAGACACGCCAACGGGCGACACGGTGGAGGGCCTGCCGTGTCCGGCCTTACCGCCGGAAGGCGCGGAGGACTGGGCCGATTCGCAACATTGTCCGCTGTGTCCGTCCATGCAGGGATGTCCGTATCCCTATCGCGTGGTGCCGCCAATGGTCCCGACGCCGCGGCAGCCGCCCGAGGAAATAGAAACGGGGGGCGCGGCAAGCGGGGAGACACCGGTGCCTCGGTCCTTGCGGTCGATCCTTGAAGGGGAAGAGGAGTCAACCGCCCCGCAGTCCCACATCGACACCATGGAGTTTCGGCCCAGCGACGCCCTCCCGGGGAGTTTCGATCCGCAGCCTTTCTGAGGCCGGGGAGGCTCGAGCAATGGAAAAGCCCACGGGGATTCCCCGTGGGCTTTCCGTTTGGATCAAGCTCGCACGCTGCTCAATACCGAACCGCGAGGCCGAAGTTCACGCCCTGAATCCAGATGTCGGTGGGGTTAAACATCGACCGGGGACGGATGGGGTCCACTTCACCGCCATAAAACTGGCTCAAGGGCACTTGGGCCAAGTTGACCACGCGATCAAGCTGCATGCCCGGCCGAATCACGCTGCTCCAGTAAATGAAGGTGTAACCGACATAGACGCGCATCCAACGAGTCAGTTCGTAACCGACGTTGACTTCACCGCGGGGCACGACGGTAAAGAAATTGCGGTCTTCCCGTCCGATGTTCGAGGCGACGGCGAGCAGGCCGCCAGGAACACTTAAGATCTGGCCGTTGCCGGCCACCCGC
Source organism: Gemmataceae bacterium (assembly GCA_025055215.1). Taxonomy (GTDB): domain Bacteria; phylum Planctomycetota; class Planctomycetia; order Gemmatales; family Gemmataceae; genus JANWYO01. The sequence goes on along the minus strand of JANWYO010000198.1, from coordinate 2,326 downwards.
GAGGTACCGTTGATGGTCAACGTCTGGTGGGTGGAGCCGATGCCGCAGCGGGCCGTGAAGGTGCTGTAGAACCGGTTGCAGCGCAGCTCCGTCAGCACGCCGACCTGACCGCCGTAGAAGTAATTCTTGGTGTGGAAGGCATCGTGGACCTGGAAAGCCGCCGGAAAGCTGAACGTCTGGCCGAAGAAGCTCTGCGAGTTCCCCGGGGCGAGGTTGAAGTCGCTGTGCATGCGGAGCTTTTCTTCCAGGTCGAGGAACTGGAAGCCGAGGAGGCCGTCGAGGCTGAACATCACGTCGGAATAAATCTGGACCACGCCGTTGGCCTCGGCGCCCCACAGGAACAGATCGGTGCCCATGTTAACGCCCCCGCTGGCCGTCCCCGGCGCGGCCGAGATGAGCGACGTCTCCAGCCCCGTGACCGCATTGATGAACGGCCGGGCCAGCAATGGTAAGCCTTCCGGGTTCGAGGTCGGTGTGAAGGTGGCCGATTTGTCTTCCAGCATGAAAACGGTCCCGAACAAGCCGAGGGTGTGTTCCCGGTTGCTGACGCCCAGGGAGATACGGCCGCCGGAGATGACGCTGTAATCGAGGTCTTCGTTGCCGAAGATCACGCGGGTGCCGAAATTCCCGAGAATGCCCAGCGACGCGGGCGGGCCGGTCGTCACCAGGGGGATGGCAATCGGGGCCTCCTCGACCCACCAGAGGATGTAGTCGATACTGGCCCACACCATTCCCGGGGGACACTTTTTCTGCTTCGGAGGACAAGGTTGACATGGAACCGGGTCGGGAAGACACGTCGGCTCGGGATCGGCGACGGTCGGCTCGGCGGCAGCGCTGGCGGAGGCCGTTTCCGTCGGCACCAACGGTGCCGCGGGGCTGGTTCCGGCGTCGCTCACCGACGTACTGGCAAACGTCGGCGGCGACACCACCGGCAGGCTCACCGGTGGCACCGCCTGCCCCAACGCCCAACTGGAGCCGGCTATCCACAGAGTAAGCGAACTGAGAATTCCCGTCCTCATCGCAGACTCCCTATCTTGTGCCGGCGAAGGGTTCCCCGGCAATAATCGCGTGGTGGGTTGGGTCCGGCCTGCTCTCGGCGGGTGGCAAATCCGTTATCGTCGGCCCTATATCTGATCGTCACGATTTTGAAGAACCTGAATGAGGAATCGCCTGAAACGAAGTTTCAGAAGGCGCGCGAAGCATCGCAAAGGGGGAGTGATCGCTGCGTAACGAGAAAACGGGCCGTGGTCTGTGGTCCGGGCCGTTGGCAGGGGCAGAAGTGCTCAAGTCGCTGGCACCTCGGCGGGGCCGGGCCGCGGGCCCGGCCCCGCGACGGGCGCCCGCGGCCAGCTTAGACGCGGCCGCCCACGAAGACGCCGCCCTGGAAGGTCGGGTCGTAGGCGAAGAAGTCGTCGATCATCGCCAAGCTGAGGCCATCGAAGATCCGCACCCGTGGCGGCTGGCCGTGGGCACCGGACACCAAGATGTCGGCCACACCATCGTCGTTGACGTCCGTCGCCGCCACCCGGGCGCCGCTTTGCCAGACGCTGTTGCCGATCAGCGGCTCTGGCGTGTTGCCCGGCGGGAAGGCCATGAAGCTCGCGAGGACGACGTTGGGATTAGCGCCGCTGCGGATCATCACGTGCGGGCCACCGCCCATGCCCGGGCCGGTGATGTAGTCGAAGCGGCCGTCGCCGTTGATGTCCCCGGCCGCCACAAAGACGCCACCGGTGAACAACGGGGAGTAGGCGAAGAAGCTGGCCAATTGGCTCAAGTCCTTGCCGCTGAACGAACGGACGTGCGGCCCGCCCCCCGGCCCGGCACCGGTGATGATGTCGTAATGGCCGTCGTCGTTGACGTCGCCGGCGGCGACGCGGACGCCGCCGCCAAATGTCGGCGCGTAGGCGAAGAAGCTGTACAGAACGCTCAAGTCCTTGCCGCTGAAGACGAGGACGTGCGGCCCGCCGCCTTGGCCGGGGCCGGTGATGATGTCAGCGTAGCCGTCGTTGTTCACGTCCCCCGCCGCGACGAACACGCCGCCCGTGAAGGTCGGAGCGTAGGCGAAAAAGCTGTACATCAGCGACAAGTTGACGCCGTTGTACACCTTGATGTGCGGGCCACCCCCCGACCCAGGCGCGGTGATGATGTCCGCCACGTCGTCGCCGTTGACGTCCGCCACCGCCACGCGCACCCCGCCCATGAAGCCGGGGTAAGCGATGAAGTTGTACACCTCCGTGTCGGTCGCCGGATTAAAGACGCGCACCCGACTCAGGCCCCCGGCGTCAGCCCCGGTGGCGTAGAAGCCGGGCACCTTCTTCTTGCTGGC